>JABFSA010000149.1 GCA_013140775.1 Acidobacteriota bacterium
GTCGATGTCCCGCCTCCGACGCTGAATCCGTCCAACACCGTCAGCACCATTTCGTTCGGCATGTAGGAGTAGAAGTCGATGCCCAGATCTGTGGCGTCGAAAAACGGCTCCTGGCTGCGAGTGATCGCGGTTCTGTTGAAAGCGAATCTCAATGACTGCACGGTGTTTGACCCGAACACGATCGTGTCACCCAGCGCCAGGGACTGAGCCGTCTTGTCGCCTCCAGGATTGCTCGTGTTCAGGAGATTGCCCGTGACGCGATACGCCGGGTCTTCTTTATGGACAGTCGCCATGTAACGACCGAACATGGAGTGATTCGAGCTCAACTGATAATCGAGACGGCCCACCGACTGCCACGCATCCTCATCGTCACTGTCGGAGTAGGTGATCTTGCCGCACGGGTCTGGAGTGGTGGTGGGCAAACGTCCGGTCACATTTAGCGCCGCCTTGCTGAAAAGCGCAGGGTCCACCCGGTTATCGACGAACGGCGCACGCAGCGTCACCTGTCGACCGCTATTGCACGCCGGGGACGCCAGGGCGGTGAAGTCGCCTCTTAGCATCGCAGCCGTCGGCACGTAGGCGATATTCGACGCCGGCGTGAGGCGTACTCGCGTGCCTTGGTACCCGCCGAAGAAGAATAGACGGTCACGCAGGATCGGTCCGCCAAAAGTTCCGCCGAACTGGTTGCGCAGCAATCCATCGTCCTGCCGCTCGCCATCAGGTCCGGTCAATGCGAACGGACTGGTTGCGTTGAAGCGCTTGTCGCGGAGGAACTCGAACACGTTGCCCGCGAACCGATTCGTGCCCGACTTGGTCACCGCATTGACCGCAGCGCCCGCGTGCATCCCCGTATTCGCGGACAGTCCGCTCGTCGAGACACTGAACTCCTGGAGTGCATCGGGAAAAGGAAACGGCAGGTTCAAGTTGTCCTGAGGGTTGTTATGCGTCGCTCCGTCCAACTGATAGGCCACGCCATACTGCTGACCGCCCGCCACGGCATACGCCACACCGCCCGTCATCGCGCGGGTGGCGGCCGACCCGGTCTGGACGGCGCCGCCGGCGAGGGCGATGAGATCGGCCACGTTGCGTCCGTTAAGCGGCAGCGCCAGTACTTCTTCGTTCTGCACGACCTCGCTGAGACCGGCGCTCACCGTGTCAACCAGCGGCGCCGCTGCCTCAACGGTCACAGATTCTTCGACGCCACCGACCACGAGCACCGCGTTAATCGTCGGCGACGCATCGACCTGGAGCACCAGACCGGTCTGGATGTACGACCGGAATCCCTGAAGCGAGACCTCTAGCCGGTACGGTCCGATGGGCAGGTTTGGCAGGACATAGTTGCCCGTTCCATCGGTGACAACGGTCCGGGTGAACGCCGTATCAATCTGTGTGACCGTGACCGTTGCACCAGGCATCGCCGCAGCGCTCTCGTCGGTCACTCTCCCGTTGATTTGGCCCGTCGCCTGCGCCCACACGACACTGCTGGTCAGCAACAACACGAGCCCGCCCGCGAAAGCCTGTTGAATGAGTCTACACATCGCGCGCTCCTTCAATACTGATTGACGGGAGAAAGGCATCTCTCGGACTTACTTGACTTCCGTACCCGCGGCGTCAGGGGGCGCAGACCCCCCAAGAAAGAGTCGCCGACCGTCCAGCAGCGTGAAATTCCTAGCAACGCCCTTGTTCCCGCCTGCCCGTGCGAGATAGCCGTCAACGAGCAGTTCCGTGCCGACCGCAAGGGTGTTCTTGGTGACGCCAAGGCGAATAAGCTGATTCGGACTTCCTCCCTCGATCATCCACCGGACGACCTTTCCATCCGGGTCTTTTACGTCGATATGAAACCAGGAATGGGGATTGATCATTTCCCACTTCGCCAGCGTCCCCTGCAGCTTCATGGGCTTGTTCACGTCGAATTCGGCAGAGAACGCATGATGCGCCCATACCGGCACGCTCCCCATCAGCAGACCGATTCCGAGCATAACCACTCGCTTCGTCATGGCATTCTCCCGATCACTTGGCTGGCGTCTTCGCTGCTTCGGCAGCGCGCTTCTCCTCGGCGCGAGCACCAGCGAGCGTGTTCAGCATTCCGTAATTTCCTTCGTGACATGCGTGCTCGAAGAGCGGACCGATGGTCTGCTTCCAAGGCACTTCCGCGGACCATGGTCGTGACCACGTCGACGGGTCGTCCACGGTGAACCGATAGCGAATCGTGTCCTCGTCCACTCGAGTGAAGCGCTCGGTGAGACGCATGTTCTCGCTCGAACCCTGGAACGCGGTCTTGTCCGTGAAATTCGCCGTCTCGACGATGAGTGTTTCGCCATCCCACCGTCCGCGGGAACTCCCGAGCAGCTGCCGAACGTTCTGAGGCAACTGCGGACGCCCGTCGAGTGGAACGATGCGCACGTCGTGGATCATCTCCACCAGGAACATCACGTATCCGGGGGCCTGCACGATCTGATAGTTGTTGTTGTAGAGGTTCCCCATCATCGGCGGGCCAGCACGGTCCATGAGGATGCAGCGCGCCATCAACGAGTTGTTCTGCACCGCGTCAGTAGGCGCACCGCGTCGTTTTCTCGCTTCGGCGCGTTCGGCGGTCAGTTTTTGGCCTTCCGGCGTCATCGGGGGAATTCGTCCGTCCGGGGGATCGAAAATCAGGGAGGTGCGCAGGATCATCGCCATCGGGCCCTGGCTGCGATCGAGACCGAACTGCGTGAAGTCGTAGTGCACGTCCTCAACGGTTCCGGGTTCTGTCAGTTCGCTTTCGGAGGCGGCGCGCTCCTTGATGCTGGCGATCGCTTCTTCCGGCGTATAAAACTCTTTCGTGACGTTGGGGGGGCGTTGCAGGGGGGTATACGTGGTGTTGGTCCAGAAGCCTTGCAGGTCGGGCTGCCCGTCCGGCGTGCGCCGTGGCGTCCATTTCGTAGCCGTTGCGATAGCGGCATTGCCAACCGTCGCCCGACCCTGTCCCGCGACGGCCACTGGATTCAGCCACGCCGCGGCTAGAACCATTGGGACCGCCCCGGTCACCGCAATCACAAGTCGCGTCATGGCGAACCGCTCCCTGGCTGATCTATTGAACTGGCTGCTTGCGCAAGTGACCGTAAATCAGGTCTTCGACGAACTCCACGCACTTCAAGTCCATAATCTGTGCGTTCTTTTCAACACGGCGGTACAGCGGCATGCTGATTTTCCACGGCCGCGTGAAGACCTTCGGATCGTCGAGCGTGGCTTCGTACAGAAGATGGTCGGGACCCCTTGGAGTAAAGCGCTCGACAACTTTCAGCGCGTCGCTGTGAAAATTGCCTGCCCTGTCGAACCATGCCTGGCCGTTGAATCCGGTCGTATCAACGACAAGTGTCTGGCCGTCCCAGCGTCCGTTGGACCACCCCATCCAGCTGTCAGCAGGAGCTTCCTTGTGATCGTCCATGTAGACCGTGCGCACCGCGCTCGCGTAGCTGAAAGCCATCATCAGGTGCTTGTCGCTTTGGATGATGTGGAACGGATAGGGCATGTACATGGCGCGCGGTACACCAGGCAGGTAACACTTGATCTCGGGGTCGAGGGTCAAGCGCTTTTCGAAGTTCTCTTTCTTCTGTAACGCTGCAGCGGGCTGATAAGGAAGCGGGCCGTCCTGCACAATGCCGATGCCCGGTGCAACCACGCCTGCAGCCCCAAGCGCGAGGATTGGGCCGGGAGCGGCCGCGTGCGCTTCGATGTCCCAGTTGGCTTCGTTCAGCGCTTGCCATACACCAGTAAGGTTCGGCTTGCCATTCGCGAGGCGCGGGGCATTGGAGGCTGGTGCCTGGCCGGTGGCACCGATCACACCCAGCGACAAAACCGCGGCGACGCCTCCCGTGCGAATGGCCGCCCGGCCGAAACGGTCGCTCATCTGAACCCTCTTGGGATGTGGTTACAATCGCCGCGAATAGAGCCCCGCGAGTCGCCGATCCGTCACAACCTTCGTGTACGTCAGTCCGAGGTGTCCGTCTACTTCTTGGCGAAGTCGGCAGTCGTCAGTCGCTTCGCACCAAACTTCAAAAGCAAATCGGCGGTGCTCTGGTGGACGATTTCGCCGTCGTTGTTCAAGCTCATCGCGAGACTCCACGGAGTCTCGCCACTCTTGTCCTGCGCATTGACATTCGCACCTTGCGACACCAGGTACTCGACGATGGGATAGGAACCCGTGTAGGCGGCACCATGCAGCGCCGTCTGACCCCGGCTGTCGACCGCGTGAATGTCGTTGCCGAACTCAATCGCCAGTTTCACCGCGGCGAGCGCATCACGGAACCCGTTCAACTGGTCCTCCGGGCGGCTATTTCCACGGGTAATGCCTGCCACGGCCATCAACGGCGTAACGTTGTTGTTCGTGTTCAGCAACGGATTGGCGCCATGCGACATCAGCAGACGCATCAGCTCGGTATCCTTCGTCGACGTCGCGAGGAAGAACGGCGTGGCGCCAGCCGCACCACGAAACCCGTTGCCCATGACGCTGCGGACGAACCGGACATTTGGGTCAGCACCGCGGTCGAGCAATGCTTTCACGAGTGCGCGCATATTGGGACGGAACAGGAACGCCACGTAGTTGGCGCGCGGCGTCGCATTCGCAAACCCATGGAGCATGGCGTAGTGAAGCGCGGCCGAACCGCCATCCCACGCGTTGGGATTGGCCCCTTTCTCGAGCAGGTATATAGAGAGGCGTTCATGGCCTCCGGCTGCTGCCACGAGCAGTGGCGTCGTCACACCGGCTTGGGCAGTCGCGTTACCAGGAGTAGTCTTGTTGCCGGCGGGAACAGTCGTGGTACCAGCCGGGGGATTCGCCGCTCGAGGCGGCGGCGCGGCGATCCCATCGTCCACCTTTGCACCGGCAGCCAGCAGGATGCCGGCCGATTCGATGTCGCCGGATCGCGCTGCAAACAACAGCGGCGTGTATCCACCCTTTGACCGGGCATGGACGTCCGCTCCGGCCGTGACCAACGCTTGCGCAACAGCCGGGTGCCGCTGCGAGACCGCCCACATCAGGGCGGTCTGCCCCGACTCGTTTTCTCTGGCGTGAACGTCAGCTCCCCTGGCCAGGAGCGAGCTCACGGCGTCAACACTGCCTGCGTGAGCACAGGTCATGAGGACTGTTTCACCGGTTGGCCGGACGGCGTTCGGATCGGCGCCGCCCTTGAGCAGTCGCGCGACCATCGCCGGGCTGGCATTGGTGCACGCGAGCGAGAGCGGCGTGATTCCATAGTCGTTGGCTACCTTGACGTCCGCCCCGGCTTGGATCAGCAGATCCGCGGCGGCTAAATCGTCCAGGTGTGCCGCCCAATGGAGCGCGGTCGCGCCATCGGGCTGGCGCGTGTTGACGTCCACGCGCTCCTTCAGCAACGAACGGATCGACTCGTGATTTCGCTGCTTAACCGCATCGAGCACACGAAGGTCGCCGGTCGCGGAGGCAACGACACTAACGCTCGTCACCAGAAACAACGCGCACGCGAGTCGCGCGGGTCGCGAGTTGATAGTCATAGTCCGTTGTGCCCGAGCGCGATGAGCGATCACACGGAAAGGAGGTCGAGCTTGCCGTTGCTGTCGCCCAGGTTGTCGCACGGGACGCCCAGCATATCGAGCAGCCTCAGGTGGAGATTCGTCATTGGCGTGGTCTCCGGATACTGCAGATGACGTCCGCCTTTGAGCTGCCCGCCCGCCCCGCCGACAAGCACGGTCGGCAAGTTGTTGTGCAGGTGCAGATTGCCGTTGCTCAAGCTGCCGCCGAATAGCACGGCCACGTTGTCGAGGAGGGTACCGTCCCCATCCGGCGTTGAACGGAGCCGGTCCAGATAGTAGGCGAACATCTGAGACTGGTAGAGGTCAATCTTGATCGTCTTGTCGATGAGCGCCTGGCGGTTCGAGTGATGGGTGACGGTGTGGTGGCCGTCCGGAATGCCGATCTCCTCGAAGGTCCGGCTGCCAAATTCGCGGCCCATCATGAACGTGATGACGCGGGTCATATCGGTCTGGAAAGCAAGCACCTGCAGGTCGAACATCAGCTTGCTGTGCTCCGCGAATGTCGTCGGGACATCGGCGGGCCGCTCAAGCGTCGGTAGCTCGCGCGACGACTGCTCTTCGGCGGTCTGGATGCGCCGTTCCACCTCGCGCAGTCCGTCGAAATAGTCCGTCAGTTTGGTGCGATCGGCGGCCCCGAGTCCCGCGAGGAGTGCGTTCGTCGACTCTGTGACCGAGTCCAGGATGCTGCGGTCCCTCTTGATCTGACGCAGGCGCACCGCGGGGTCGGTACTGTCGTTGTCGCCGAACAAGCGTTCGAATACCAGGCGCGGACGATTCTCCATTGCCAGCGGCGTAGTGGGGGTCCGCCAGCTGATGGTGTTCATGTAGGCGCAGGTATAACCCGCTTCGCACTGACCCAGGAGATCGCTGCTATCCAGGCAGAGCTCGAGCGAGGCCAACTGCGTGTGTTTGCCAAGCTCTTTGGCGGCGATCTGATCCATTGAGATGCCGGCTCGGAAGTCCGCGCCCTCCGTCTTCTTCGGATGCACGCCGGTCAAATAGGTGGCGCCGGCGCGTCCGTGGTCGCCTGTATCCTCGCCAACGAGCGCTCGACCCTGCTCGTGATTCAGACCCGTCAGCACGAGCATCTGGTCGCGAAATGGTGCCAATGGCGTCAGCGTGGGGCTTAGATCGAAATCACGTCCCAGCTTCTTGGGGGTCCAATGGTCCATGATTCTCCCGTTCGCTAGATAGACCAGGGAGAACCTCACCGGGGATTTGGCCGCGGCCGTTTGCCTCGGAGCTGCAAACGCCGGAATCATCCCGTCCAGGAGCGGGAGTGCCAGGGTCGTGCCGACGCCGCGAAGGAACGTGCGGCGCGGAATAGCCTTCTTGAAAATCATCATGGCTGTTGCGATCCTCCGTCGGTGCGAATACCGGTTCCCGGCATACCTAATGAGAGGCGACAGGGGCAACCGCCGCCGCTGCTCTCATCTGAAAGGGAACGCTCTTGACTATCCCCAGAATGATCGACGACCAGCGGTAATTGCTGGGCGCGGCGTCACGAATAATCGAACGGATGGCTGGCGCATCGTAATACTCGACGCCCCGACCCAAAGCGTAGGTCAGCAATTTTTCAGTGACGGTCGTCACCAACTGCTCGGGTCGTTTCATCAGGAGGTGTCGAAGCGCGGTGGGACCTTCGAAGGCAGTTCCGTCCGGGAGCGCGCCTGACGCGTCTATCGGCGTTTCACCGTCCTGGTCCACCGTCCGCCATTTGCCTGTGGCGTCGAAGTTCTCGAGCGCGAATCCCAGCGGGTCCATAGCCCTATGGCACGTCGCGCAGGCGGGATTGGCGCGATGAGCTTCCAGTTGCTGGCGCATCGTCAACAGCTTGCCATCGTCCTGCCGCCGTTCTTGAAGCGACGGGACACTTGGCGGAGGAGGAGGCGGCGGCGTGCCGATGATGTTCTCGAGCAGCCACTTGCCGCGAATCGTCGGAGCGGTTCGGTTTGCGTATGACGTCAATGTGAGAATGCTGCCGTGTCCGAGCAGACCCCTGCGGTTTTCATCGGTCACCCGAACCCGCCTGAAGTGACTGCCGTAGATATTTCTGATCCCGTAATGCTGCGCGAGACGTTCGTTCAAGAACGTGAAATCCGCATCCAGCAACTCCGGCACGGGCCGGTCTTCACGCAGCATCGTCTCGAGGAAGAGTTCGGTTTCTTCCTGGAAACCATCCCGGAGGTTCTGATCGAAATCAGGAAAGAAATCCGGGCTGGGCCATACTTTGTGAACATTTCGCAGGTACAACCACTGCCCGAAGAAGTTGCTCACAAGCGCCTTCGACCGTGGATCCGCGAGCATCCGCCGCGCCTGCTGCTCGAAAACGGCCGCATCCTTTAGACGGCCACGTTCTGCCACATCTAACAGTTGCGTGTCCGGAATACTGCTCCACAGAAAGAACGACAACCGCGACGCCAGCTCGAGGTCACTGACTCGATATGCGTCGCTAGCGGCACCGGCCGGATCCCGCTGAATCCGGAAGAGGAATTGTGGGTCGATCAGAATCCTGTGAAGACCAGCTTGAATGCCCTCTTCAAAGCCGCCTTCCACGAGGGCTTCCTGGTAGATGCGAAGCAGCGGCTGCAGATCGCGATCGTTCACCGGCCGCCGATAGGCCAGTCGTGCTAATGATCCTAGAATCTTCCGGGCGCACGACTGATCGTTCTGGTTCGATGAAGGCCGGCAGACGAACACTCTCTGCCGGCTCGCGGTCTCCCCGAGCGCCGCGGTGCCGTACGGTCCCGCGATGGTGACGCTGGCCACCGCCGAGTCGGTGTCGTAATTCCCGTAAAGAATGTCCTGTGTGTACCCGTAATCTGTCGCGCGTGGCTGCCAGGGGCGTTCGGGCTCCGAGGTTGCGCCCAGGTACGCCACACCGACTGACCGCACGCCTGCCTTCACGGGTATCCGAATATTCAGCGTCTCATCGAAGTCATGGAGCGGATCGGCGTTCCCGTCCACCGGTCCGCGCTCAAAGAAATTAGCACTCTGGTCGACCTTGATTCCGCCGACCGCGAAAGAATGGACCTTGGCTCCGTCGATGCGGATGTCGAGCGGGCGTAGCTTCTCTAGACCGACGATGTCCGTTTTTGCATTCCGCTGGAGCCGTATCTTGATGTCGTATTCGGCGTCGAGCGGGAAATAGTGACGAATAGCTGTCCCGCCGCGCGTTCCAAAGGGCAGGTCCTCGCTCATGCGGTCGTACTGCATGAGATACCGTGGCAGATCGTACTTTTCAGACACCGGGAGCATCGTCGGCGTGCCCACGGCAAGACGGCTGATCTTCCGCGCTGCCGACATGTAGCTTTCCATCAACGCCGGCGAGACCGACAGGACATCCCCTATGTTGTCGAATCCGTAACTGGCATCGTCGGCCGGGAGCAGCGACGTGGCATCGATGTCGACGGCCAGGAGATCGCGAATCGCGTTCGTGTACTCCGCGCGATTCAATCGATGCACTGCCGCGGTTCGTCCGGGGTTCGGCGAGCGACCGGCAGCACGATCGATAGAAGTTTCCAGATACGCGGTGAAGGTCTCGAGCTCGCCAGCTGCAGGTCTCGGTGCACCAGCCGGCGGCATCGCCCGACCACGCAGTTTCGTGATCACTTTCTCTAGAACCCGCGCATGCGCCTGAGGATTCGCGAGATCGACCGCGGAACGACTCAGAACCAGACCCGCCGTCTTGAGCCTATCGTTGTGACACGTGACACAGTAACGATCGACCATCGCCTGGTGACGATCTGACGCGGATGCTTGAGATGAAGGACTCAGAGCCGCCGTCGGCAACGATTGCTGCATCGCCGCCGGACGGAGCGGAATCGGACGAACACGATGCGCCGGCTCAGCGGAGACGTGAAACGACACAACCCCGATGAATACGGCGGCTGTCGATCCAAGCAGTATTCGAGTGAGCAATGTTGGTGGACGGAACGGGGTGCGGCTGGTGTTCATTCGTAAGAATCGAATGCTTCAACGCATCGCCGAGTGGTTAACATCTCGCGGCAACCAAGAGGTCGCCAACCTCGCTGCCGACGAAAGCATGGATGTCTGAACAGCACAATCCATCCACCCTCCGAGCGGCGGGGAGGATTCTGCGCGGTAACGCTCAGACAGTCAATTTAAGGTTAAGGATGTTAAGAACTGCGCCAGGCGACGGCGTGTAGAGATGGACAGGACCCGATCGTGATCCGCGATCGGTTGCGCGCGGAACTCACGGAGTTTTCTACGTGCTAGACTCTCGCGCGTGCGACTGCCGCGGCCCTCCGCCTTGGCGATGTTCACCACCCTGCTGCTCGTAGCCCTCCCGATCCTCGGGTGGGTGCAACATCGCTGGATTACACAGCTTGGCCAAGCGCAGCGCGCGGAGATGGACCGCGGCCTGTTGACGTCTGCGACGCAATTGGGCCGAGTGTTCGACGGCGAACTCGGAAGAGTCCTCACTGCCACGCGGGCCGCAGGCAGCATGATTCGCGACAACGAGTGGCAGCCATATGCAGATCGCTATACAGCGTGGCGCGAGACCGCGGAGTATCCAGAAGCCGTCGCGCACGTGTGGTTAGTTGATATCGAGCAAGGGTCGCTGCGACTCCGCCAATGGAACGAGAAGGCCTTTGCGTTCGAAGCGGACACATGGCCGGATGAACTGCAGACTTGGCACCCGCATCTCGAGCAGGCACTGAAATCAGGTCGCCTCAGCACTCCGCTTTTTGGCGGAAGTCGCCTCCCGCACAACTCATCTCTCGCATTCATTGCGGTCCTCGGCCGGCTGACCGGCCCAGCGCAGGAAGATTCAACACCAGCGCTCCTTGGGTTTAATGTCGTGCAGTTCAATCTCGATTTCGTCGGCAACCGGATGTTTCCCTCGTTGGTTGAACGATATCTGCCGACCGTCGATGGGGATCGCTATCGGGTGGCAGTGGCTGATGAGCGCGGTGACTCTGGCGTTCTGTACGCATCCGATCAGGACACGCCTTCGGGCCTGGATCAGGGCGCCTCGATCGACCTGCTCACGCAGTCGCGTCGACCCAATGCGCAGGTGCTAGTTCCCAAGTGGCGGCTGTACGTCGAACACCGGGCTGGTGTGGTTGAGCAGGCCGTAGCCCGATTGACGAACTGGAATCTGGGAGTGGGACTCGGCATGCTCGCATTGCTCTTCGGCAGCATCGTCATACTCGCTGCCTCCTCGTCACGCGCGCAGCGGTTCGCCCGCCAGCAAATCGAGATGGTCGCGAGTGTATCGCACGAACTCCGCACACCCATTGCTGTGATTTGCGCAGCGGCAGAAAACCTTTCGGAAGGTGTCACCCGCGCCGACCGTGTCAAATACTATGGGAATCTAATCGATGTAGAGGCGCGCCGTTTAGAGGACGTCGTCGAGAGCGCCATGCTCTACGCAGGTATCAGCGCGGGCCGGAGTTGCACAACTCGAATTCCATTGGCACCCGCTGCCATCATTGATGCTGCGCTCGAAGCGACGGCGCGCGCTATTCCTATTCCGCAATTAAGCCGCGCGATCCCATCGGACCTCCCTCAGGTGGCGGGCGATGCAGCCGCGCTACAGTCCGCGCTCCAGAATGTGATCGCGAACGCGGTGAAGTACGGCGGCCCGACTGGGTGGGTAGGCATTCGGGCCGAGGCCGTAGGGGGGCGTCGTCCAGAAGTTCGCATCACGATCGAGGATCGCGGGCCCGGCATATCGAGCGACGATCTCCCGCATATCTTCAAACCGTTCTTTCGCGGGGAGGCGGTTGCGCATCAGACCCGAGGCAGCGGCCTCGGCTTGGCCCTCGTGCGTCAGATCATTTCCGCTCACCGAGGCAACGTATCCGTGAGCACGTCACCGGGTGGCGGCACTGTTTTTGTAATTACACTCCCTGCGCTCGATCCAAACAGTGACTATGCACGACCAGTGGCAGATACGGGCGGCACCCTGCCGGCGCACGGTTCTCGGTGGACCTGAACATGGATGGCCGCCTACTCCTGGTGGAAGACGAGCCGGGCCTGGTAGCGACGCTGCAAGATCGCCTCACCGCCGCCGGGTATCGCGTCGAGAGTGTTGGGGATGCACGATCTGGCTTTGAGCGCGCAGTCGCCGGCAAGTACGATCTCGTGCTTCTCGACGTGATGCTGCCAGGAGGAAGCGGATTCGAAGTGTGTCGCGCGGTGCGGCGTCACGGAGTATCGACCCCCATCCTCATGCTGACGGCTCGCGGGAGCGTCACGGATCGTGTTACTGGATTGAAGCTTGGTGCGGACGACTATCTGGTCAAGCCGTTTCAGATGGCCGAGTTACTCGCACGTATCGAGGCATTGTTGCGACGTCACAATAGTGCTACCGAGGTCGGCGTCGTCGAATGCGGTGACCTCATGATCGATCTGAAGCGAGGAGAAGTGACCAAGACAGGCAGGATTGTTGAACTGTCGACCCGCGAGTTCGATCTCATACGCTATTTCGGTGAACATCGAGGGCACGTGTTGTCGCGAGAGCGGCTGTTGAAATACGTCTGGGGCTACACCGAAATCCAGTCTACCCGGACAGTCGACGTTCATGTCGCGTGGCTTCGGCAAAAATTGGAAGACAATCCACGACGCCCCAAGTACATCTTGACGGTACACGGCTTTGGTTATCGACTCGCATGCCCACAGTGAGTCAAAGTTCTCGTGCATGAACTTGCGTGAGCGACTATGAGCGGGAGAGAGTGCGCCGGCGCCCTCCGACCAGGGTAGGCCGACCAGCGGCGTGTCGCTTCATGAGTGCAAGCTCGTTGCTTGTTCTGAGCAGCATCCCCTCACCGCAGTCCGCGTCGAGAGGCAGAATCATCCACACGTGCTGCATGCGAACAGCGAGAGTATGTAGAGTCCCCAACGATCCTCATCGTCGGCTCCTTCAGTTGCCCCTTACAACCTTACGGTCGCCGACGCTCGCGACTTCCGGCCTACCAGGCCGGCGATCCAGTCCTCCGTCTACCAGCCGGGCCTTCACGGGTCTACCAGGCCGGCGTGAACCGTCGGACCGCTAGACGGTACGCCTCATCATTTCCGGTCTGACAGGCCGGACGTCGGTCTTGCTAAGGCAGTTTCGTGATGGGCAATTTGACCCGACCCGCGGCGGACGTTCAAATGGGCCCGGCGTCGAATGCACGGTCTCAGCAGATCGGGTGCATCAGGCCTGCTCCCATCGCACGGTCAATTCTCGATAATCTCTTCGACCTTCAGACCCGTCGCGGCTGAAATGGCGGTCAACACTCGGCGGTAGTTGTCCTTGTCGAGTTGGGCGGATGCGTAGCCGATGGGGTGAGTCGGCACGTCGCTGAACTCTACGGTCAGCCAATGCTTCTTACCCTTGGTGAGAAGCAACCAAGGGCTGATGAGAATTCCCGCCTTATATCGTCGATGCGCTGATCGCTCATACACGACCTTCGTAATCGATCCGTACGGAACCTCCAAGTACGTCGCTCTGTTGGGTCCGTTCTTCCGTTCAACCACGCGCAACATCGCGGTACTCGAGTCGAGCTCCAGGCGCGCATCGCGCCTTCTCTCTTCCTCCCCCTGTGCCTCAAAGTAGTCGATGTCACCGAATATGGTCGGCGCGGCGGCCGTGACTGGGCGACTGGCGGGACTAGCGATCGCTCGGGGCGCTGCGGTCCTTACGCTCAGGTCAGTGGGCTGGCTTTGGCTGGGCGGAGGCGTCCCGAGCCTGGCATAGCGCTGCTGGACGTAACCGATGCGTCGGCCAAACTGAGGATCTTCGAACTCGATGTGATGCCATCCATCGGCCGAATTGACCAACAGCAGAACTGATCCCTCGCGCGCAATGCGAAGGGGCGGTTGCGTATCATCGGGCGCAGAAAACACAGGTGCCGAAGCTGTAATGATCACCGTTTGTCGCACTGCCTGACCGGACACCGGGGTGGTCACCAGCAGATTGATCAGGACTGCGAGCACCGTAAGAATGCGCATCGCCACACTTCCTTTTCTAAGAGAAATTGGCCCGACGGCCCGCCTGTTCTTCACTTCACGCTTGGTACTGACAAATCCATCGGCTCAAGCTGTTGTGAATCCGGCACTGAGAGATCCATCGGTCGCAGTTCCGGCTCCGGCACTGAGAGATCCATCGGTTGCTGACCAAGATCGATCGCGGTGGACTTTAAGAAGCCTACCCGCCGTCCCCATCTGGCACCTTCGAATTCGATCAAATACCAGTCGCCCTCTGTCTTCAGAACCCTTGCGACGGCGCCACTCGCAAGCACCTCGAGAGGCGTCTGCTTCTCGTTCGTCGTCATGAATACGGGAGAGGGCCGAATGATCGTTATTCGCGTGCCAGTAGCAAGAGGTGGAGTCGGTGGAAGGGCGGTTGTAGAACCCGCCCTCGTACTCGATGTGATTTCAGGATCAGTTGCCGGAACGCTTTCGACTGTCTCCCGTCGTCGCGCTGTCGTGGATGCTGACACTGGGCGCGTGGTCTCGGAGCCGGACCGTGCTGCTTGTCGAGGGGGTATGGCATTTGAACCATCAACCTCAATCACCACGACTTCACCGGTGACCTTGTCGAGTCGAAGCATCCGGCCCTGATCATCCCGTTGGAGTTCATACCGTGCGTTCTCGTCCGTGCTTGTCGCAAGCCCACGCACCTGGTCACAAGCACCAAGCAACACTGATGACGTGAGAACGAGACAGAACCCGGTCCACTCGGTGAGGCGCATGAAACCGGTTGAGCTTGTCGCTTTGGGTTGTCGTCCGTCAAGGGGTGCGACTGCCCAAGGGGTCGTGGCTAAGTTCAGACGACGAATGTAGGTACGGTTCTGAACATTGGTCATCACGCATGCACCCGAAAGGCGAAGGATCCAGTCTGTCTACCAACAACGAAATCGACTACTAAAAGCGAAAACGAGCGCCGCCAACGAACGTCGTTGAACCAACTCGCAGGTCAACTGGAACGCGACTCAGAGGTTCCTCGTCGAGTTGAACTGTCCCGTAGTTGAAGCGAATTCCGCCACCAACACCCACGTGGCGAGTGAAAAACCAAGACGCGTCCGCGCCGGCGTTGAAGCCGATCGTGGAGTCCTTCACCTCATTGTGCTGATACGTGGTGATGTTGATGGTGTTGGTCCCGACAAGGTTAAAGAATTGTGAGTAGTTGATCGCGGACACCATGTCCTGCGTCAGCCGGAAATAGGTAGGGCCCCCGAAGACGGCGATACGCCAGGCTGGCTGGTTATAGGAGTAGATGGCGGAAAAATCAAGAATCGTTTCAGAGCGCACGCGATAGGATTCAGTCGCGTCCTGATCGCTGCCAAAGCGATTGGTCAGTGTCGGATGGGGTATTCGTACGGCCAACCCGACAGGACTATCGAACCGAATCCGCAGCGGCCGAATGCCGAGCCCCAACTGAGCGCCGAGCAAGACCGCAACGTTCACATCGACGCTCTGAGCATTACCGAGCTCGGGGTACGCTGTCGCAGCCGTGGCCGGTTCGCCGAAGAGTGTTCGTGTGAACGTGTACGCCTGGGCCTCCTGAAGCGGATCCACGCGCATCCAGTTCAGGTCAAGAAAGACCCGACCAGGAGCTTGTTCGTCGTCATCGAAGCGGATGGACGGAGCGGATTGCGCGCCTGACTCACGCCCAGTTTCGGCTTGTCCTGGAGTCGATGGAGATGCCGGAGTTGGCACCGTGAGATCGAGCGGTTGAAGGTTCGCCCGTTCGATGCGGACGAACCTCGTTTCGATGTAGCCCGTCCGCAGCCCGAACTGGGGATCCTGGAACTGCACGTGTAGCCATCCATTCTGTATCTTCCCTTGCGATCAGAACGGTGCCAGCAGCTGCAACACGTAGCGGAGTTTTATTGGGTTCTGGTGTTAAGACAATCGGCGCATTTTCCAACACCACGGCCCTGTCTCGAGTTTGCGCCGACGCTTGAGTACTGAAAAAAGCACTGAGCACAATCACGACGGAGAGAACAAAAAGTACGGGAGTCCGTCGAGCCATCGTCAGGCCTTCTCTCTCCCTGTTCCATCACGGGATTGATTTCACGCTTGGAAACCGCCAGGGGCTGGGGGCTAGCGGCCGGGTTCCGGCAAGATCCATGCCCCACGTTTTTCGGCCTAATTGGTCGATACCGCGCCTTGATATCGTCGGGGACGCCGACTTTTGCCGGTCGGACAGAGGACATGCACACGCCTCAGGTCGCGCAAGAACTCGGCACAAATGGGGCACTACGGCAAAACATCACGACGATCAATTGCGATGCGAATCCTTCAAGCTTGGCAGGCGTGCGCGCAAGTCAGCTGCGCGGCACCTCGGGGAGACCTCTTTCGACGACTCCGCTGAGCAGAGAGTCTCCTCTCTCCTGCGTACCAACGTCGCGCGGATGTCAGTGAGGAATTCGGGCGGATCGAGGGATAACTTGCAGGGCGCGTTCTTCGTTGCACCCCTCGTACCTGACGAGGTTCTTCTTAACGATGCGGTAGAGGGTGGAGGTCCACTCGCCTCGGCCTTTGGCCAGCGCCTGCTTAGTGCCGACTTCGACCTGCTGACCGGTCGTCATCTTGAGTCGCTGCTGTGCCGGGGTGAGCGTCAGAAGGTTGCCGATCGAGTGATTGCGTTTGACACCTGACCATGGACGGCAAAATCACGTGCCACGTTGTAGACGAAGCCACCCCTGCCTGGGTTGACGGGAGACGGGACTCGTGCTCCTCGCCCGAGGGAAGGCGACGGAGGGTTGCCTGAGTTTCGGGGGACACGTCACTCAACGCGAAGCGATGAGTGGCGGGGTCGACGGGACTCGAACCCGCGGCCTCCGGCGTGACAGGCCGGCGTTCTAACCAACTGAACTACGACCCCGAACAGAATGCGAAATTCAAAATGCAAAATTCAAAATGAATTGAACCTTGCGCCGAAGCTCGAGCACCAGGACTAGCCTGCCCAGCCGAAGCTCATGCAGCGAGCCTCGCTTGCCCAGCCGTAGCGCGCGCAGCGCGCGAAGGCTGGTGGGCGGTACAGGACTCGAACCTGTGACAGCCGGCGTGTAAAGCCGGTGCTCTACCAGCTGAGCTAACCGCCCGGCTACCGTCTGTCGTGCCCAGACAAACAGTTAATTATAGAGGCGCGAGAATCTTGAGCGCAAGCAGACCGAACCCGAGGAACAGGCCGGCGACGGCGCGGTACTCACGATTTCTCATGGCTCTCGACAGGCTGAAGCGGCGATCCATGGGCTCGGCACGCGACGCGGCATAGTCGTCGTAGGTCGATCCAAACGTCTGGCGCAGGTATTCCTCCTCCACCTGGACGGCCGCCAGAATCGTCACCCCCATATAGAGGCCCGCGACAAGCGCCGGGACGGCGCCGCGGCACGCGATCGCCACACCCAGCGCCATCACCATCGAGCCGGCATACAGCGGGTGCCTGACGAAGCGATAAGGCCCGGACCGGGTCACCTCGCGCCCCTTTTCAAGGTGCCCCGAAGCCCAGATCCTGACGCCCTCTCCCAGCAACGCGATCACGAAGCCGGCGACCCACGACTCCCATGTAGGACGCGCGAGCACCAGCATGACGGTTGCCGCGAGAAAACCGCCGGTCACCCGCCAGCGCGCGAACGTCCGCGCAGAGTCCCCTGAAAGCCTAGCCATGCCCATCCAACCGTCGCCGGACCGCGTCCGCGACGGCATCCACGGTGATGTCGTCGATGCACGGTGTCGCCTTCCTGCAACGTCGTTCGTACACACAGGAACAGTTCGCCACCTGCGACAGCGTCACGTCGGCCTTTGCCCACGGCCCGTTGCGCTCAGCCGACGTCGGTCCGAAGAGCGCCACGAGCGGCGTGCCCACCGCTCCCGCAATATGCAACGGACCGGTATCGCCAGACACCATTACCTTCGCTCCATGGGCGATGGAGACGATATCAGTGATGACGGTCGCCGGCGCGACGTCCGCGGCTCCAGACGATGACCGTGCGGCCGCCAGCGCGAGCGACTCCTCGCCTGGTCCCCACATCACAAGAGATCGAAGGCCTCGTTCACGCTGAAGAGCCGCAGCCACCGCGCCAAATCTGGTCGGCTGCCAGCGTTTGTTGGGCCACGCCGCACCGGGGTTGATGAGCGCATAACCGCCGGCGCCAAACTGGGACGCGACCTTCGTTGCTGTTGCGGTCTGTGGAATCCGCAGCGGGAAGTTGATGCTCGTTGTCGTGACGCCGACGGCTCGGACGAGACGCAGTCCCTTCTCGATCACGTGCCGCGCGTTTCCAGGATCGATCGTTTCCGTGTAGAAGAGACTCGCCTGAGACTCCCTCAGGTGAGGTTTCGGAAAACCGATCGTGCGACGGCCTCCAGCGAGCCGGGCGAGGACAGCCGACTTCAGGAGACCCTGCAGATCGATGACAGCGTCGTATCGAGCGGCGCGCAATCCTCCGAGCACGCTCCACGCCTGTCCGCGCGTCACGAGATCGCGGGGATTGAACGGAATGCACCTGTCGAGTCCCTCGACGAGCGACAGCAACTCCACGTACTTGGGATCGACGACCCAGTCCAGCCTGGCGTCTGGAAACTGTCGCCGAAGTGCTGCTGCCGCGGGGATGCCATGAATCACGTCGCCCAGCGAGCCGAGGCGGATGATGAGAAACGACTGCGGCGCCACGACGGCGGGTCCGCTTCCACCTTCGCCAAGGCTACGGCGGACAGGCTGCGGAACCCGCCCCACGGATGCCACTACGTCGTCTTCCCGATGCGACTCAACAGGTCGCGTGTGGAATGGTCCTTTGGATCGCCGACAATCGCGATGCGGCCACCGTACGCGCGCACGACCTCCCGCTCAGGTACGGTCTCGACGGAGTAGTCAGTACCTTTGCAGTGCACATCGGGCTTGAGCGCCTCGAGCAACGGGCCCACGGTCGGTTCAGGAAACACGACCACGTAGTCCACGCAGCGCAGCGCCGCCACGAGCTCCGCGCGATGCTCCGCCGCAAGGATTGGACGGCTCTCCCCTTTCAACCTCCTCACCGACTCGTCGTCATTGATTGCGACGATGAGGCGATCGCCTTCGGCGGCCGCCGACTCGAGGTAGCGCACGTGGCCCACGTGCAGGAGGTCGAAACACCCGTTGGCAAACGCGACGCTGAGGCCGGATGCGCGATCGGCGGACACGCGCTCGGCGAGCGCGTCTCTCGTCAGGATCTCACCCACGCCCGTCTCTGCTGATCGCACGGCGGAGCTCACTGGTGCCCACCGTGGCCGTTCCGCGCTTCATCACGACGAGCCCTCCTGCATAGTTCGCAAGACGCGCGGCATCTTCGAAGCTGCTTCCCGCGGCCAGGGCCAGCGTGACGGCAGAGACGACCGTATCGCCGGCGCCGGTGACGTCAACGATGGCGTCGGTTCCGAAGATGGGGATGTGCACGACAGGTCCGTTGCGGACAAAGAGCGCCATGCCATGGCTGCCGCGCGTGATGAGCACCGCCTGCATGCGCGTGCGCTCGAGAATCTCGCGACCGGCTCTCTCGAGCGCGCGAGTGTTGTCGTTGATCTGGATGCCGAGCGCTTGCTCGACCTCGGACTGGTTGGGCGTGCAGGCCGTCAGGCCCTTGAAGTCCAACAGCCGGTAGCGCGAATCGATGAGCACCGGAATCGGATGCCCCGCCTGCGCGAGCGTTCGGCGAATCTTCTGCACCAGCGCCGGTGTGACCAGGCCCGATCCGTAGTCGGACACCAGGACAGCATCCGCCCGCGCGATTGTCTTGAGGACCGTGCGTTCGAACGCGGCCCTGACGCGAGGCGTGATCTGCGGCGACACGCCTCTGTCGATTCTGACGACCTGCTGCTTGGCAGAGTGCACGCCGCCGGCAAGGATGCGCGTCTTGATTGGGGTCGGCATTCCGGCTACGCGGAGCAGGCGACGCGTCTCCACGCCCTTGTGCAGCGACGACACCAGACGCCGACCCGATTCGTCACGTCCAACGAGCGCCACCAGCGTGGCGCGGCCACCGAGCGCTGCAATGTTGTTGGCCGCGTTACCGGCGCCGCCCGCGACGATCTCGGACGAGTCGTATTCGAGAATCAGCACCGGCGCCTCGCGCGAGACGCGGGCCACGCGCCCGTACACGAACTCGTCGGCGACCGCATCGCCGACGACCACGACCTCTCGTCCCCGAAGCGCGCCCGTCAGCGAGAGCAGTTGCGCAGAATCCAAACCTGGGTCTCCATCAAGTATCCCCGCACTCAGGTCCGGCTAAAGCCGGACCCCACGACTGCGGCTCGGCTAAAGCCGAGCACTACGACTGAATCGCGCTAAGACCGAGCACTACGACGCACCGTCGTACTCGTTCTACTTCTCCCCCACCGAGGATATCAGCCCCGTCACGGCCTGATAGACCCGCTCGGGGGGAATGCCCGTCATGCACCGATGGTCGATGGGGCATTCGCGCAGCATGCAGGGTCTGCACGACACGGGATTGATCAATACCTCTGCGCGGCCTCCGGACCTGGTTAGCGGCGCGGTCTCATACTCACGTGTCGGGCCGAAAATCGCCACGAGCGGCGTGCCGATCGCGGCGGCCATGTGCATCGCCCCGGAGTCGTTCGCCACACAGCCGTTCGCGATACCCAGGACGCCGGCGAGCATCTCGAGCGTGGTCTGGCCCGACAGATCGATCACGTGCGAAGCCGCCTGCGCATCGACCATGGCGATGACCTCTTGCGTCGTGGGCGTATCGCCAGCGCTTCCGACGAGCACGCATGTGGCCTGCCGATCACGCACGAGATCCGTGACGACACGCGCGACGTACTCCGGCATCCAGCGCTTCGCGGTGCCGTACGCGGCCCCAGGCGCAAACACCACGAGCGGCCTGAGATCGTCCCATCCTGCCTTTCGCAGCAGGTTTCGTGCGGCAGCTCTCGTATCGTCCGAGATCGTGAGACCCGGCTCCAGGGGTCCACTTGCGACACCGAGGTCGCGCGTGAGGTGCTGGTAGTAAGCACCCTGATGCAGGCTGCCCGTCGGGCGGGGCCTTGCGCGCGTGAGCAACATGCTCCGCATATCTCTCGCATACCCCCATCGCTCGCGAATACGCGCTCGCGTCACGAGCCACGCCGTGGCGAACGAGTTGGGCAGCAGGATGGCCAGATCCGCTCGCAGGAGCCGGAGCGCTTCCACGTCAGCGACGAACGTGCCGCGATCCCAGAAGCCGCCCTTCCACTGCAGCGTGACAATCTCGTCCACTCCCGGCACCAGGCGGAAGAGGTCCGCGACCACGCGTCGCGCGGCAATCACCAGGCGGGCTGACGGAAACGCCCGGCGCACATCCGCGATGGCAGGAAGGGCCATCACCGCGTCACCCAGCCAGTTAGGGGAAACAATCACAATCGTTCCCGGACCCCGAGTCGTGTCAGCCATCGACTGACTCGTCGAGCTGAGTCACCGCAACCGGCACGTCTCCCCCATCACGCCACCGGCGATGCATCCAGAGCCACAAGTCCGGATAGCGACGGACGTACATCTCGAGGACATCAGTGCATCGTTGCGTGAACTCGCGCACAGCGTCTGTACTGTCGGCGCGCGGAGGATCGACGGGATGCTCGTAGATAAACCGGTACCGGCCATCGGGCTGCGGCAAGCAGAACACTGGAATCACCGGCGCGCCCGTCCGCAGCGCAAGCGCAGCCAGCGCAGACGTCGTCGCCGCCGGCCTCCGGAAGAACCCGACGTACAGCGCATCCGCGGAATGGAGGTGCTGGTCGATCAGCACGGCGATACCACGCCCGGCAGAAAGATCGCGCAGCATATGCCGCACGGCGCCCTGCCGGTAGATCACTGAATTACCGGTGGAGGTTCGGAGGTCCTCCAGCATCCGGTGCAGATAGGGATTGTCGAGCGGCCGGGCAAGCACCGACACGGGCTCGCTGAGCAGCGGGTGCCCGAGCGCGAAGATCTCCCAGTAGCCAAAGTGTCCCGTGAAGAAGAGCACACCCTTGCCTTTGGCGTACGCCTGCCGCACTCGCTCCGCACCCTCGACGTCGCTCGCGGCAAGCATCTGCTCGCGGGAATAGGTCCCGAACTTGATCAGCTCGAACACGAGACTGCCGAAGTGCGCGAACATCGATCGGGTTAGCGCTTCCCGCTCCTGGACGGATCGACCGGGGAAGGCATGCTCGAGGTTCTCGAGCGCGATGTTCCGCCTGGACCGATCGATGGCATACGCGACGCGTCCAACCGCTCGTCCACCGCGACGCACGGCAGACATCGACACAAACGGGGCCAGCAACTGCAGCCCACGCACGAACATCCACTCCAGCGGATACCGGCAGCGCGTGGCCAGGCTCTTCACGCCGCGGCCACTCCGCGGCGTCGTCTGGCCGCCGCCAATCGATCGCGCATCCAGGATGCCAGTTGATCGGCTGGTTCAATCGTCACGTGCAACGGAAGATAGGCCCACTTCGGCTTCACGCCCGCCTGCAGCATCAGCCGGACCGCATCCTTCTCGGTCGTCATGACAAGGTCGGCCTTCGCCTCGATCGCGGAACGCTGGATCGAGTCGAGGTCACTCGCGTCAAACCAATGGTGATCGCGATACGTGAGCTTCGCGACAACGTCCCACCCTTCCAACCGCAGCGCCGTGAAGAAACGCTCCGGACGCGCGATCCCCGCAACAGCCACAACGCGCCTTCCGCTTGAAGACGGCACGGGATCACCAAACGGCTGCACATATCTCGGTGGGTCGAAGTGCCTCACAACTCGAAACGTTGTCTCAACACCGAGTCGTGCGCGTATCGCCGCCGCGTCCTCGTCGGTACCCTCGATGAGCAAGGCGTCAGCGGCTGCAGCCGCCTCGAGCGGCTCACGCAACCGTCCAGACGGCAGCACGCGCTCATCAAGGTCAGCCCTCGTCACTACGAGCAGATTGATGTCGCGCGCCAGCTGCAGGTGCTGAAAGCCATCATCGAGAAGGTTCACCGAGCAACCGAGATCCTCCGCCTTCTCGCCTGCGAGATACCGCTCGTTCGAGACGAGCACGGGGACGTCTGGGTGCGCGCGCGCCAGCATGTGTGGCTCATCGCCCGACAGCTCCGGCGTTGTCAGAAGGCTGCGTCCGTCGCTGACCACGACAACAGTCGAATCCGATCGCCTGCGCCCGTACCCACGGCTCAGAATCGCCGGCCGCTCTCCCGATGCGACGAGGAGTGAGGTCAGCGCCGACACGATGGGCGTTTTGCCGCTGCCACCAACAACAAGGTTACCGACACTGACAACAGGGTGGCGAAGACGACGGGCGCGATCGGGACGCCGGCCGTACCACGCACGGCGAAAACGCGCCGCGCGTCCATACAGGCCGCTGAGCACGCTCAATGAACCACGCGGAAGGGGCGAACCACGCTGGAACGGTCGTGGTCCTTCGGAGGCAGCACCCCTGCAATCACGGCAAGCGTCTTGTCTTTGGCGCCTCGGTTGGATTCGACCAGCGCTTTTGCCGCCGCACCGAGGCGGGCGCGGCGCACGGGATCGCCCATCAGGCTCAGGATCGCTGTCGTCAGATCCCGCTCGGAACGCACTTGTACAACGGCGTCATTCGCGAGAAACGCTTCCGTGATCTCCGCGAAGTTCTGCATGTGCGGACCAACGATGATCGGCTTGCCGAACGCGGCTGGTTCGAGAATGTTGTGACCGCCTTCGCGCACCAGGCTTCCGCCGACAAAGACGACGGTCGCTATCCGGTAGATCTCGGCCAGCTCTCCAATCGTGTCGAGCACCACCGCGTCAGCGCGAGGTTCTGAATCGATCGCCAGCGCCGATCGACGCACGGTGGCGAGTCCCTCGGACTTGCAGAGCCGCTCGACCTCGTCGAACCGCTCCGGGTGTCGCGCCGCGAGCACGAGCAGCGCGTTGCTGCCTCCCGTGCGCAGCTGGTTGAAGGCCGCGATGATCGCCTCGTCCTCTCCCTTGGCCGTGCTGCCCGCCACGAGCACCGGGCGATTCGACGTCATGCGGAAGAAGCGGAGCACGCGTTCACGCCCGCGGCCACCTTTGGGCGTCACGTCGAGCGAATCGAACTTCAGACTTCCCGTAACGGTGATGCGCGCGGGATCCGCACCCAGGAGCGTCAGCCGTCTCGCGGCTTCATCACCCTGCGCACATAGCCGATCGACATCGTCCAGCACGCGGCGAAAGAACGGCCGAACGAGCTTGTAACGAGGAAACGAGCGGTAAGAGATCCGGCCATTCGCCAGCACTGTGCGCACGCCTCGACGCCGGCACTCGCGCAGAAGGTTGGGCCAGATCTCCGTTTCGATCATGACGAAGAGGCGCGGCTTGACGAGCGAGAGCGTGCGGCGAACCGCAAAGGCCCAGTCGAACGGGAAATAGAAGACACCGTCTACGTCGTTGACACTGCGTCGCGCCAGTTGCTGACCCGCGAGCGTCGTCGTGGACAAAAAGAGCCGCAGGTGGGGATAGCGCGCGCGGAGCTCGGTGATGAGGGGTCGAGCTGCCAGGACCTCGCCCACTGACACCGCGTGCACCCAGATTGACTCGTCGCCGTCCAGGTTGAACGAGACGGGAAGGTAGCCCAGCCGCTGCCCGAGGCTCCCGACGTACTTGTTGTGCCGCAGCGCCTGGTACACAAAGTAGGGCGACAGCGCGACAATCGCCAGGAGCGTGACGAAGCTATAGAGGAAATACACGCTAAATTGTGGGAAAGGTGGGCTTTACCACCAGCGAGTATAGCGTCCGGACTTACCCTGTTCAAGGCGCGTCGATTACAATTTCACGATGCGCGCGCGTGGGCGCGTGATGGAGGGACAGCAAATGGCGGTGCGTGTCGGTATCAATGGATTCGGACGGATTGGCCGGAACATCATGCGGGCGGCCATGGGACAGTCCGACATCGATTTCGTGGCGGTGAACGATTTGACGAATGCCGCCACGCTGGCGCACCTCCTCAAGTACGACTCCGTCCTTGGCAACATTGATGCGGACGTGAAAGCCGCTGGCGACGGCATCAGCGTCAACGCTGATTCCTTCAAGGTCTTCTCGACGAAAGACCCGGCGCAGATCCCGTGGAAGGACCTCGGCGTTGACGTGGTGTTCGAATCGACCGGCATCTTCGCGACCCGCGAGGGTGCAACGAAGCACCTCGAAGCGGGCGCGAAGAAGGTGATCATCACCGCACCCGCCAAGGGTCCGGACATCACGCTCGTGATGGGCGTGAACGACGACAAGTACGATCCCGCCAGGCATCACATCATTTCCAACGCATCGTGCACGACGAACTGCCTGGCGCCACTCGCCAAGGTGGTCCACGACAAGTTTGGCATCCGCAAAGGGTGGATGACCACGATTCACTCGTACACCAACGACCAGAATCTGCTCGACCTGCCACACAAGGATCTGCGGAGAGCCAGAGCCGCCGCGCTCTCGATGATTCCAACGACGACCGGTGCCGCAAGCGCAGTGGGTGAGGTGCTACCCGAACTGAAGGGCCGTCTCGACGGATTCGCGATGCGCGTGCCCACGCCGAATGTCTCGGTCGTCGATCTCAACGTGCTCGTCGATCGCAAGACGACAGCCCAGGAGGTCAACGACGCGTTGCGTGCGGCGGCAGAAGGTCCACTCAAGAACATCCTGCAGTTTTCGGAGGCCGAGCTCGTCTCGATCGACTTCCGCAAGAACCCGCACTCCTCGATCGTGGACGCTCCCTATACAAAGGTGATGGACGGCGACTTCATCAAGCTGCTCTCGTGGTACGACAACGAGTGGGGCTACTCGAGCCGGTGCGTGGACCTCGTGCGCAAGATCGCCGCGCAGGGGCTGTGAAGAAGCGCTCGGTTCGCGACCTGCCCATTGCAGGTCGCCGCGTGTTCGTCCGCGTCGATTTCAACGTCCCGTTGAAGGACGGAGTCATCGGAGACGACACGCGCATTCGCGCCTCGCTCCCGACCATCAAGTTCCTCCTGGACGCGGGCGCCACGTGCGTCGTGTTGGCGTCGCATCTTGGCCGACCGAAGGGCAAGCCGAATCCCGGCATGAGTCTTCAGCCGATAGCCGCCAGGCTTGGCGAGCTGCTCGGCGAGCCGGTGGGGTTTGCGAGCGACTGCATTGGTCCCGAGGCCGAGCGCGCCATCGCGAGCCCTCCGCCTTCCCGCGTCGTACTCCTCGAGAACCTCCGTTTCCACCCTGAGGAAGAGAAGAATGATCCGGCGTTCGCCGCCGCGCTGGCGACGCTCGCGGATCTCTATGTGAACGACGCGTTTGGCGCCGCGCACAGGGCGCATGCGTCGGTTGAGGGTATGGTCCGCCTCATGCCCGATGCGGCTGCCGGCCTGCTCATGGAGAAGGAACTGCAGTACCTCGGCGGTGCATTGACGACCCCTGTGCGCCCGTTCGTGGCGATTCTTGGCGGCGCCAAGGTCTCCGACAAAATCGAGGTGATCGAGAATCTGATCCCGAGGGTCGATCGGCTGATCATCGGCGGCGCGATGGCCTACACATTCTTCAAGGCCACCGGCAAGCCGGTTGGCCGCTCGCTCGTCGAGGACGACAAGATTGCCGCGGCAGACGACGTCATGTCGCGGGCCGCGAAGCGAGGCCTCGAGTTACTGCTCCCGCTGGACCACGTGGTTGCCGACAAGATCGAGGCGGGAGCGAGCACCGAAACGCTCGACGTCAACGACTCGGCGATCGGATCCAGGATGGGCCTCGACATCGGGCCCCAGACCAGTGCGCTCTACGCCTCCGCGCTTCGCGATGCGAAGACGGTTGTCTGGAACGGACCGATGGGCGTGTTCGAGATCGATGCGTTTGCGGCCGGAACAATCGCGGTCGCCAAGGCCGTCGCGCAGGTAGACGGCACGACGATCATTGGAGGCGGCGATTCGATCGCAGCCGTCGTGAAGGCTGGCGTTGCCGACCGCATCACGCACATCTCCACAGGCGGCGGCGCCTCGCTCGAGTTCATCGGCGGCCGCACGTTGCCTGGCGTCGAGGTGTTGCCGGATGCGTAGGGCGGCATGAGTGTCGTCGTAGTCTTTTGTCTCTAGTCCTTGGTCTTTAGTGATGACGTTCTCGGCTTTGCTACTAAAGACGAGAGACTAAAGACTGGAGACTTTCTGTCAGTCTGCTAAATTCATGAGCCGTATTCCTCTCATCGCTGGTAACTGGAAGATGTTCAAGACGGTCGATGAGACCGTCAAGTACGTCAAAGAGCTCCGTGGCCTCGTGAAAGACATCCAGGGCGTGGAGATCGTCCTCGCCCCACCGTTCACCGCGCTGCACCCCGCGGCCGAAGCGGCGCGCAACAGCAACGTCGCCGTGGCCGCGCAGGACATGTTCTGGGAGCGCGAAGGCGCGTTCACCGGCGAGATCAGTGCCCACATGATCCGCGAGGCCGGCGCCGAGTTCGTGATCATCGGCCACTCCGAACGGCGCACGCTGTTCGGCGAAACCAACACAACCGTCAATCGCAAAGTGCTGGCCGCGTTTGCGGCCGGGCTGGTGCCCATCGCGTGCATCGGCGAAACGCTCGATCAACGCGAACGCGGTGAGACCTTCGACGTACTCGACCGGCAGGTGCAGCAGGGACTCGACGGGGTGTCTGCCGAGCGCATTGGCCAGCTGGTGATTGCGTACGAACCAGTCTGGGCGATTGGCACCGGGCGGACCGCCACGTCCGACCAGGCCCAGGAGGCCCACGCCCACATTCGCAGCCGGCTCCGGCAGTGGTTTGGCCCCGAAGCCGCCGAGGCGTGCCACGTCATTTACGGCGGAAGTGTGAAGCCCGACAACATCCGCGACCTCATCGTTCAGCCCGACGTGGACGGCGCCCTGGTGGGGGGCGCAAGTCTCGACATCCGGGGATTTGCCGAGATCGTGACGAAGAGTAGGGCCTCAGCCGCCTAGGCTATACTTAGGGCTTCTCAAAACAGGCCAGAGACATGCTGTATTACCTAGCGACCATCGTCTACGTGCTCGTCTGCTTCGTACTGATCCTTGTGATCCTGCTTCAGCAGGGTAAGGGCGGCGACATCGCGAGCGCTTTTGGTGGTGGTGGCAGCCAGGCGGCGTTCGGCGCACGAAGCGGGGCCACTGTGTTGTCGCGGACGACGGCCATTGGCGCGGTCCTGTTCATCGTCGGCGCTCTCGTACTCGGAATTCTCGGACAGAGCGGACCAGGTTCGGTTGTCGGCGGACGTATTCCAGAGGCCGCGGTTCTCCCGACCGCACCCGCTGCACCGGCCACGGCGCCTGCGCCCGCAACGCCTGCTCCTGCAGCGCCTGCGACGGCGCCAGCCCCAGCGAAGTAACCTCGCAACGCCAACTGGTCACGTTAGACTCCCTTCAGTTCTGAAACGCGCGTCGAGCCGCGGAGGCTCGCGGGTGTCGTCGCAGGACGACAGCCGCGGCTCGCGGTCCGGCGTCCATCGCCTTGAGTGATTCGGAGATCCATCATGAGTCGCCTCGAGCACGCGTCGCAGACCGGCACATGGTCGCTGAAGATGGCGACGGCGCTTGGCGTCTACGTCGCCCTCGGCGGGCTCCTCTCGTTCAGCGGTTGGGCAGCGGACGTTCCTCGCCTGACCGACTGGTTCAATAACGGCATCTCCATTCAACCCAACGCAGCGCTGGCGGTCGCATCGGCGGGCGTGGGCCTGCTGGCTCTCGCTGCTGGATTCCGCCAGCTGTCAGCCGCTTTCGGAATGCTCGTCACGGTCATAGGCGCCTCCGTCGTCGTCCAGTGGGTGTCAGGGATCGACCTGGGCATCGACACACTGCTGATGTTCGATCGGAGCTGGGGACGAGCAACCGTGTTGTCGCCGGGACGCATGGGACCGTCAGGCGCGACGTCATGGACGCTGATCGGTTGTGCCCTCGTGCTGGCGTCACTGAGCCCACCGAAACGAAAAGGCGCGCCAACACTGCTCCTCATCGCCGTCACGCTCTCGACGCTGTCGCTTGTGGGCTACATGTACGGTGCGAGCGCGCTCTACACAATCCCGAACATCACCGCGATTGCGTTTCAAACGGCAACATTCGTTTTCGCGGTCTCGATTGGGATTCTTCTCCTCCTCAGCGATCAAGGCCCCATGAGGCTGCTCGGTGACGATGGCCCCGCGGGTGTCATGGTTCGACGAATCATTCCCGGTGTGGTCGTGGTCCCCGTCGTGCTGGGACTGCTCCGCCTCGTCGGCGAGCAGAGGGGTCTCTACGACCTCGCGTTCGGAACGGCGGCACGAACCGTTCTCGAGATCGTTCTGCTGCTGGCCCTGCTATGGTGGACTGCGCAAGCCGTCAGCCGGCAGGCGGAGGCGCGAAAGGAAGCGGAGCACATCGCGGCCGGCCGCACACGACAGCTGCGCACCACACTCGAGAGCATCACCGATGGTTTCGTGACGACTGATTCGGGCTGGCGCTTCACGTACGTCAATCCCGCCGCGCAACGACTGCTTGGTCACCCGGCCGAGGACCTGCTTGGCCGACCGATCTGGGACCTGTTCCCGGAGACCCTGAATACGAAGGTCGAGTACGCGTTGCGACACGTGGTCGCACAGAACGAGAGCGTGAAGTTCGAATCGTTCAGCGAGCGGTTGAATCGCTGGTTTTCGAGCAATGCCTACCCGACGACCGGAGGCGGGGTCACGATCTACTTTCAGGACATCACGGAAAAACGGACTGCCGAGGAGGAGATCAGCGCGAGCCGTCGTCAACTGGAAGCCGACCTGGCCGACACGAGAGTCCTTCACAAGCTCAGCTCCGAAATCGTCGGCCACAACGACGCTCCAGCCTTGTACGAAAAGCTCGTCGAAGCAGCCGTGCATGTCTCCCGAGCGCAGCTTGGAAGCCTCCAGGTGATTGAAGTCGATGCCGCGTCCGGAACGGAAGGGTTGCGCCTGCTGGCCTCTCAAGGTTTCAGCGAGCAGGCCGCTCAGGCCTGGCGTTGGGTCAACCCAGCGTCGCAGTCGGTGTGTAGTCGGGCAATGCGAACCAGGGACCGCTCGATTGTCGAGGACGTACTGGACTGCGACTTCATCGCCGGCAGCGCGGATCTGGCTCTGCTCCTCGAGTTGGACGTGCGATCGGTTCAATCAACGCCGCTTCTCTCGCGAAACGGATCGCTCCTGGGGGTCATCTCAACCCACTGGAGGCAACCGCACACGCCATCGGAACGGGAACTGCGGCTTCTGGACCTGCTCGCGCGCCAGGCGGCGGACTTTCTCGAGCGACGGGGCAATGAAGAGTCCCTCAAGGATGCCGACCGCCGGAAGGACGAGTTTCTCGTGACGCTGGCGCACGAACTGCGCAATCCGCTCGCTGCCGTCAGGAGCACCGTCGAACTACTCAACCGCAAGAACTCTGACGACGAGGAACTGGTGCGGGCGCGTCAGGTGCTCGACCGGCACACTTCGCTCATGGTGCGCCTCATCGACGACTTGATGGACGTCGGCCGCGTCGCTCGCGATCGTCTCGAGCTTCGCCTCCAGCGCGTAGACCTCGTGTCCATCGTTCGCAGCGCCGTGGAGATGAGCGCGCCACTGATCGAGCGTCTCCGGCATACCGTGCAGGTCGAATGGCCCACGGACCCGTTGATCGTGCACGGGGATCCCGACCGCCTTGGACAGGTCGTCGGCAATCTCATCAACAACGCGTGTCGCTACACGGATCCTGGTGGACACATTCAGATCAGTGCCGCACGAGACGGTTCTGATGCTGTGGTGACCGTGCGCGACAATGGCATCGGCATCCCGCCGAAGTCGCTGTCGAGTATTTTCGAGATCTTCTCTCAGGTGGATTCGTCGTTCGAGCGCTCGCAGGGCGGCCTCGGTATCGGCCTGCATCTGGCCAGGCGCCTGATCGAAATGCACGGTGGCCGGATCCGGGTGAAAAGCGAAGGACCTGGCCATGGCAGTGTCTTCACCATCTGGTGCCCGGTCGTTGACGGTGTGACCGCGACCGATGAGCCCGCATCACCCGCGCGCATCGCCTCGTCCCTTCCGCGGCGGGTGCTGGTCGTGGACGACAACGTGGACGGCGCCGAAATGCTGGCCACGCTGCTTCGCCTGCACCACCAGGAAACGTTCGTGGCTCACGATGGAGAGGCCGCCCTCGCCGCAGCGGAATCGTTTCGTCCTGATGCCGTGCTTCTCGACATCGGGCTGCCGCTCATCAACGGCGTCGATGTGTGCCGCCGCATCCGTGAGCAGCCCTGGGGCAGGGAGATGGTCGTAGTCGCCGTCACCGGCTGGGGCCAGGATGCGGACCGGAATCGCTCCCGGGCCGCGGGGTTCGACCATCACCTGGTGAAGCCCGTCGATCACAACGTCGTGCTGGAAATCCTGGACTCAATTCCGGCACGGACGGTTTCGAAGGTGTAGCTCACCAGCGCTAGAACGTGATGGGCGCGTCTATCCACAGGGCAATGCACTCGCGGTCGGCGACGCTGCGCCATCGGTGCACCTGTGTGCTCTTGAAATACAGGCTGTCCCCGGGCTCGAGCACATAGCGCTCGATCTCATCGAGCCAGATCTCCAGCTTGCCCTGCAACAGGTACACAAGCTCCTCTCCCTCATGGCTATACGAGCCGCCGCTTGTCGTCCGCGGGGCGATGCGCATGACGTGCGCCTCCATCATCGTGGCCCCGAATGCCAGGAGCTCCATGCGAACGCCTGGACCGATCCGAAGAATACGGCGGTCCTTCCGTCGTACGAGCTTCTGGTGCACGTCGTTGGCATTGAAGAACGACATGACGTTGGTGGCATAGACACCCGCGAGCTTTCGTACGACGGCGACCGTGGGCATCGCCTGGCCCCGTTCGACCGCGCTCAGGACACTCGCCGCCACGCCGGTCCTCCTGGAGACGTCCTGGAGCGTCAAACCTTTGCTTCGGCGCAGGGTGAGCAGACGCTCAGGGAGTTCTGGCAGAAAGTGTTCCGGCGACAGCATCGGCCGCGACTCGATGTCGCGCTCACCTCTGTTTTTTCGCAGATGCCGAATCTGTTTCAGTTGCGTCACGGTGTCGGGGGAATACAGGCGATAACCGCTCTTCGTACGGGTTGACGAGAACAACCCCACCTTCTCCCAGTTCCGCAACGTGGACGGGCTCACGCCGATCAGGCGCGCCACTTCGCCAACGTGCAACCCCTCACGAGTTCTGTTCATGTGCTCCCCCACGTGAGCCCAAAACCTTACAACACGTTTGCAAGGTTGCAAACGCGCGTCACACGTCGTCGTCCCTCGCTAACTTACAGCACCGATTGATGTTTCAGGACGCGTGTGCGCTCCCGTCGTTGCGGAGAGCTTTGGGGGCTTGATTCCCCCTGTGACGCCAGTTACAACGTTTCACTCACGCGATCCATTGCCCTTCTTCGCTCCAGGAGACCCTCGATGATAGCGAGCTTTGTGAAGCGACTGCTGCTGGTCTGTGCAATCGTCGCGCTGCCAGCATTCGGATACGGTCAGGAAGCCGTCCTGATTGGCACCGTCACCGACTCAACCGGCGGTGTACTGCCGGGCGTCACCATCACTGCTGTGCATGAAGCCAGCGGTAACCGCTTTGTCGCGGTCACTGACGAGAGGGGTGCGTACCGTATTCCCGCACGCGTCGGCGGCTATCAGCTGAGCGCCGAGCTCCAGGGCTTCGGCACGGTGACGCGCAGCGGCGTACAACTGCTGGTGGGGCAAACCGCTGCCATCAACCTGCAGATGTCCCCGTCCACGCTTCAAGAGACGGTGACGGTCACCGCTGAGGCGCCGCTCATCAACACCGTGGGTTCGAGCCTGGGTGGAAACATCGATCCACGGCAAGTGCAGGAGCTTCCGGTGCAGGGGCGCAACTGGATGGCGTTGGCCATGCTTGCGCCAGGCAGCCGCATGACCTCGGACGCGGCCGCGACGCCGCTGGCCGACAGGAATGGCGGAGAACAGCGCGAGTTCCAGCTCACCGTGGACGGCCAGCAGGTCTCGTCGGAGCGAGGCTTCGGCGGGCAGCCGCGCTACAGCCAGGAATCAATCGCCGAGTTCCAGTTCATCTCGAACAGATTTGATGCCACGATGGGCCGCTCGTCGGGAGTGCAGGTCAAGGCCGTGACCCGATCCGGAACCAACCGGCTCTCAGGTTCGTTTCGCGGGAACTTCCGCGACAGCCGGTTCAACGCCGAGAATCCCGTGTTGAACCGCGTCGTTCCCATCGACAACCAGCAGCTCGCCGTGACCGTCGGCGGACCGATCGTCCGCGACCGCCTTCACTACTTCGGTAACTTCGAGTATGAGCGCGAGCCGAAGGTGAGCATCTGGAACACGCCGTACCCCGTGTTCAATGTCGAGCTGAATGGTGATACCACAGTGAAGATGGGGGGAGGGCGCCTCGACTATCAGCTTTCACCCAATAACCGCGTGATGGGCAAGTTTTCAGCGGGCCGCAAATGGGACCCGTTCACCGCGGGCAACAACAGTCACGCCGCTGCGACCGGCTCGCAGGCGGACGTCAACCGCGAATACCTTGGCCAATTCACTCAGGTCATCGGCAACAACATCGTCAACGAGGTGAAGGGAGGGTTCACGAAATACTTCTTCGATCAGGCGAACCTGACCACCTGGTCGAATCACTGGCAGTCACATACGGCCTCGGCCTCCCACCCGGATGGGGTGACGACTGGTTCTCCGCGAATTACGTTTACCGGCTTCGCCATCGGCGGCAACCAGTTCTACCCGCAGGATGGGGTGCAGACAATCTGGAGTCTGAGAGACGACCTGACGCTGTCGTACTCTGCCGGCGGACGTCACGATCTGAAGACAGGCTTCGAGTTCCTCCGTTATCGGGATTACGGCCACAGCTGCCGTCGGTGCATGGGTGTCATCGATGCCCGCGGCGGCCCCGTCCCTGCGAACATCGAAGCGATCTTCCCGGACTCATTCAACGCCGACACCTGGAACTTTGCGGCCATCTCGTCAATCACGCGCACCTACGACATCGGCGTCGGAAACTTCTTCACCGACGACGTCCGTCCGCAGTACGGGGTGTGGATCCAGGACGACTGGCAGATGTCGCCCAAGCTCACGCTGAACCTTGGGTTCCGCTACGACCTGAGTCTGAACGCCAGCGCGCAGCACTACTCGCTGCCGCCGTTTGTCGAGGCCGGTCGTCCGGAGGACAAGAACAACCTTCAGCCACGTCTCGGCTTCGCGTATCAGTTGACGGACCGCACCGTGTTGCGCGGTGGCAGCGGCTTGTACTTTGCGGTGCCGTTGTCAGTCGAGACGTACTGGATGGCACACAACGTCCAGAACAGCGTGATCCAGATCACCAACGACGGCCGGCCAAATTTCGCAGCCGATCCGTTGAATGGGCAACCGCTGCCCACGCTGGAGCAGGCTCGTCAGCGATTCTGCCAGACCAACAACGTGCCCGGCTGCCTGCGTGAGACGATCCAGGAGCTCTCGATTCCGGAGTTCACAAAGGATCTCGGGAAAACATGGCAGACCTCGGTCGGCGCCGCACATCAAGTGGGCAGCACGATGTCATTCGAAGCGGACTACATCTACAGCCAGGGACGTCACGAGAAGGACATCATCGAAAACATCAACATGACCTACAACCCGGCCACGGGCGCAAACTATCCCTTCTCGGATATCAGCCGTCGCGCGTACCCGGAGTTCGGTCTCATCTCTGCTGGCGTTCGCACCGGCTGGTCCAGCTACCACGCCCTGCAGACAGCCTGGACCAAGCGTCTCAGCAACCGGTGGCAGGGTTCGGCAACTTACACGCTGGCGGGACTGTGGGATGCCGAGGCGCCGCCGCTCAGTGGATTGCACACGGTGCCGTTTCCAACGTCACCCGATCTCGGTGGTGAGTTCGGGTTGAGCGCGAGCGACCTGCGTCATCGCGCGGTGTTCAATGGGATCTGGCAGGTGTGGCGCGGATTCCAGATGAGCGGCCTGTTTTACCTCGGCGTCGGCGAGCGTGCGTCCACGGTGTACGCCGGCGACCTGCGAGTGACGGGCGCCGGCGTCGGCGCGCAGGCGCTCCGCCGACAGCGGCTGCGTCCCGACGGGACCATCATCGCAAGGAACGACTTCACGCAGCCCGCCCGGAAGCGCATGGATCTCCGGTTGCAGCAGCGGATTCCGCTCGGTGCCCGCGTGTCGATCGACGGCATCGCCGAAATATTCAACATCTTCAACTCCCCGAACTGGACGATTACGACGGACGAGAGCAGCAGACAGTATCTGCAGCGCACGTCGGGACAGAATCGCACAGCGCAGTTCGGCTTCCGTCTCTCATTCTGATCGAAGAGAAGCGAGGACAGACCAGCATGGCAGTCTATTTCGATCGTCGGGAACTTCTACGATTGGCCGGTCTTGGCGTGGCGGCAGCCGGCGCGAGCGAGCTGTTTGAGTTCGGTGGAATCACAGCTCTTGCGCAGGCGCCGGCCGCTGCGCGCGGCGGCGCCGCCATGCGCGGTGGCTTTGTGCGTGCGCCGCTCGTCAACGGCATCACGCCGTTCGCCGGTGAAACTTCGATGGAGCTGTATCACCGGCATCCACACGACCCCAAAGAGGAGATCGTGCAGCCCGAAGACATCCGGCTGCAGACGCGCCTCGTGATGCGCAACCACAAGGAGATCCTCGACTGGGCCGGACTCGGCTGGAGGAACGTCGTCAAGATCACGCGCTACCAGAAGCGCATGGACGAGACGAAAGCGATCGATGAAGTGCTCGCGAGCTACTTCAAGGACTGGGCGCCGGCCGTGACCATTTACGAGGTCACCGGGTTGTCATCGCCTCAGGCACGTCTGGAAATCGACATGTGGGTGGTTCCAAACGGCACCCGCACAGTGGTTGGATAAGGGAGAGAGCGCGATGGCACAGATACCAGCCGGAACATCCAAGATCAACGGCCTCGACGTGATCTTCCCGAGGCCAGAGGTGGTCGATCGCCAGGCCTACGCTCCCGGAATCAGGATCAGCAAAGATCTCGATCTCCTCTACTTCTCCGGGATGACGCCATATCCGCCAGAGGTTGATCCGTGGGATCCAGGCGAGTTCAAGATGCCTGACGATCCGATGGAGCGCAGCAAGCTGGCCACGGCGAATGTCGATCGTCTGCTGAAGGCGGCCGGCTCCAGCTGGCTGCACGTCGTCAACAACGTCAACTACACGGCGCAGCCCGGCGGCGGCGGAATCAACTTCCGGCAGTTCACCGGCGACTACAGCCCGTGCAGCACGAGCCTCCGCGTCGCGAGCACCGGCGTACCAGGCACGAACACCCTCTACCAGATCATGGCCGTCGCGCCGCGAAAGGCGATCACCGCACGGGGGCTGGCTCCTGGAATCGAGCCGGTCCTTCATCGCGAAGGTGTCACGCTGCAGGAGCTGCCAGCAGCGCCCGCGATCAGGATCAGCAGCGACGTGGACATGGTGTATTTCTCGGGCGTTACGGCGTACCCCGCTGGCGTGGACCCGTGGAATCCTGGCTCCTATCGCCTGACCGAGGACCTGGCGGCGCAGGAAAAGATGATGGCCGACAACGTGGACAAGATGTTGAAGGCTGCCGGCATCGGCTGGCAGAACATCGTCCTGCTCGCGCGGACTGGTGAAGTAAAAGGCCTGACGGCCATGCGCGAGCGTCTCGGAAACTGGCGCCCGTGCCGCACGACGCGTGCGGTGAGCACCGGCATTCCGGGCGCGAAGGTGATGTGCGAGATTACTGCGGTGGCACCGCGCCGAGGGTAACCGCGCGCGATTCGCCCTACCCGGCGTCTCCCATATATACTGCGTAGAGCCTCGGTAGCGGCACGTCCGCTGCCGAGGCGTTGTTTCGCCGTCAGGCGGGCAACGCACCACACCACGCGGAAGTGGCGGAATTGGCAGACGCACCAGCTTGAGGGGCTGGCGGTAGCAATACCGTGAAGGTTCGAGTCCTTTCTTCCGCACCAGCACTCGCTCACGCTCGCTCTGGCGCGACTGAAAGCGCCAATCACGCCGCGCGAGCCTTCGGCCCGCGCGAGCGGGAACGAGTCCTTTCTTCCGCACCAGACTTCGCTCGATAAGTCAGCGAGCGAGCTTCGTCCAGGCAGGCGAGCGTCGATTGTGTACGAAGGCTGTCTTGCCGTAGCGCGAAGGCGGACTCTCCACACATCCTGGCGCGCCGGCGTTGGTGTAGCATGCGATCAATTCGTCCAACCGGAGCAA
>JABFSA010000139.1 GCA_013140775.1 Acidobacteriota bacterium
GGCGGGATGGGCGTCGTGTACCTGGCCACGGACCTCGTGCTTGGCCGGCGGGTGGCGTTGAAGACGATGCCCAGGGTTACGGACTCGCTCGCCGAGCGGCTCGGGCGCGAAGCCAGGGCGATGGCGACTGTGCTGCACCCCAATCTCGCGCTCATCTACGGCGCCGAGCGCTGGCGCGGCAATCCAGTCCTGATCGTGGAATACCTCGAAGGCGGCACCGTTCTCGACAATCTCCGCCGGGGCCCCTTCTCCATCGATGAGGCCCTTGGGCTTGGAATTCTGATTGCCGATGTTCTGGACCGCCTGCACGGGGCGGGTATCCTGCACCGGGACGTTAAACCCAGCAACATCGGCTACACCCTGGAAGGGTCTCCCAAACTGCTCGACCTCGGGTTGGCGGCAGCATTCGCCTCACCATCCAAGGGGCCGGATGCGAACCGCCGGCCGACGCTCGGATCGCTCCAGGGAGAGTACGCCGTCACGTCCGATTCCCGTCAGCTCGGGACGTTGCGTTACATGGCGCCAGAGGCTCTCGAGGGCCAGTCGCCAAGCCCGTCGTTCGATCTGTGGGCACTCAACGTGGTGCTTTATGAGGTCATCGCTGGCCGACATCCGCTGGCTCAACTGACTGGGCCCGGCCTTCTTCGAGGGCTCGAGCGGGCGGCGTTCCTTGATATTCGGGTCGAAAGGCCTGATTGTCCGGCCAGGCTCGCGGCGTTCTTCAAGGACGCTCTGGCTCTCGATCTCAACCGCCGTCCTCGTTCCGCGGCCGAGCTCCGTGCCGTCTTGCAGTCGTTTCTGACACCTTCCTAGGCCTCGCTCAGGGCTCCTCCGCCCGCGATTCGAAAAAGGGCTGTACCGAATCGCGGTTGCCGGCGTTCTTACACCTCGAACCCTGATTTCAGGGCTGGAGGCTGCATGGCGCCGGCAGAACAGATCGACTACATCCTCAACGACTGCTTCCTGGCAGTCGGCCAGACCATCGGTACGCAGAAGAGTCTGGATCCCGACGTCATCCACTGGTGGCGCACCCGTTACCGCGCCGCCTTCCTCCACGCGATGGTGGAAAAGGGCAATTCCTGGGAGCGCGACCGCCAGCGGGTGACGGCGGTCGGGCGCTTTCTCGGAGAGCGGGCCCTCTTCCACGCGCAAGACCGCCTGTCAATTGATCTCGAGAGTGCCGCTCGCGCATCTGCGGACGTGGATAGCGGGTGCCGAATGAACGCCATCCGCGACGGCGTTGCAGGCCTTCGAGTCAAGTACCCGCCGACACTCGCACATCCGGACACGAAGACCGTTAACTGAGGAGGCATACCGTGAATCTTGATGATCCCAAAGGACAACTCGCCGCGACGCTGGTGCACAGCTCTACAGATGCAGCGTCGGGGGCTCACCTGGAATCGACCACAGACCTGGAGCACGCCGTTGATTTCGTTGTCGATGAGTGCTTCTTCGCCATGGGCCAGGCGATTGGCATGCGGATGACCGTTGACTATGACGCCGTGGTCTTCATGCGTGAACACTATCGCGCGAAGTTCCTCTCGGCGATGCAGGCCTTTGGCAATCGATGGGCACAGGACCGCCAGAATGTCACGAGCGTTGCCTGGATGTTTGCCGAGCGCGCGGTTCGCTACGCCGGTGATCGCGGTTCAATCGATGTCGAATCAGCCCGGCAGGCCGCGGCAGACGTGCAGCGCTATTGCAAGCTGCACGCGAGACGGGCCGGCAAGCTCAATCCAGACTCGGAAGGTGGTCAGTCGAGGATCGCGGGCTACTGGTGCGGCGACGACGAGGGGTAAGCATCAAGAACCAACGAGACGCCTGCAGGCTTCCAGGGGCCGGTGCCCCTGGTCGTCTGCGGCGCCATTTCCAACTGACATCATTGTGACCATCGTCCCGGACGCTTCACTCCGTGCGCCGCGCTGAGAAAGCGATCGAGGCGATGGGCGGCACTCCTGCCGCCTTTGGCGCGATTGTCCTTGCGCTGGTGGTGACGCTCGTCACCTGGCCCCTCTTTGCGCGTACCCCATTCGCACCTCTCTTTGTCGGCCTGATGGTGGCTGCCCAATGGGCGGACGAAATTTCAGGTCTCGTCGCAATTCCGATTGCCGCCGCTGCCCACTTCGTCATCTTCGAGCGGATGCTTCCCGTCGATTTCGGCGCGGGGCCATTTCTCATCTTTGTCGTGCTCGCATTTGGCATGAACAGGCTGATCGCCAGCCGCCGTCGTACAGAGGCCGCGCAGCGGGCCAGTGAAGCGCAGTTGCGGTCGGGCTGGGACCACGCGGCGATGGGCGCGGCGATCCTGGATCTTCAAGGTCATGTCATCCGAATCAACCCGGCTCTGGCGCGTATGTTTGGTCACCGGGAGCCGGAGCGCAGTGGCGAACACTATCGCGAGTTGATGCGTCCGACCGACGACGGGGAAGAGAACGCGCTGTTTCTCGACCTGGTGCAGGGACGACGAGACGAATATCGGCGGGAGCAGGCCTACCATACCAAGGACGGTACCGTGATCTGGGCGCGCGCCGTCATGTCGCTCGTGCGCGACGACAATGGAAAGCCGACCGGAGCGCTCCTCATGCTCGAGGACGTCACGGATCGAAAGGCGCTCGAGGAACAGGTGCGTCAGATCCAGAAGCTCGACGCGATGGGCCGCCTCGTGGCAGGCGTCGCGCACGACTTCAACAATCTGCTGACCGCCATCGGAGGCTACGCGGAGCTGGCGCGGGAAGAAGTCAGTGAGTCCGGGCCGCGACGACAGCTGGACGAGGTACTTGCCGTGACCCGTCGGGCTACCGCGTTGACTCGTCAGTTGCTGATCTTCTCCCGCAGGCCCTCCATTGATCCGACGCCGCTCAATATCGACACGGTGATTGCCGGGATGGCATCGCTCGTAGAGCGCCTTGCCGGAAAGGGCGTGTCCGTCGTCACCAGCCTTCGAGCCGAAGCGAGTGTGAAGCTCGACGCAAGCCATCTCGAACAGATTGTCGTGAATCTCGTCGTGAACGCACGGGATGCGATGCCCAACGGAGGGACCCTCACGATCGAGACGTCGCTGGTCGAGCTTCCGGGTGCGGACCTTGCAACCAAGGTACCGCAGCCACCGTCGGGGCCTTTCGTCCTGCTTGCCGTCACCGATACGGGCGTTGGCATGGACGAGCAGGTGAAGGCACGTTTGTTCGAGCCATTCTTCACAACGAAGGAGCCTGGCGAGGGTACGGGTCTCGGGCTCGCGACGGTATACGGGATCGTCAAGCAGAGCGCTGCGTATATCTGGGTCGAAAGCGAGCGCGGCAGAGGAAGCCGGTTCAGGATCTATTTTCCGCAGGTTCCGCCGGCTGTCGAGGCGGTATCGTCGCCCGTGATCTCGACTCTGTCGCCCCCACTCGAGCCGGCCACGGAACCTTCACGCGATACGGGCATTCTCGTCGTCGAAGACGACAGGAGCGTGCGCGCGTTCACGTGCGCCGTTCTCCGTAACGCCGGGTACGAAGCGCTTGGAGCATCGACCGGCGAGGAGGCCATGGCGCTGGCGTCCACTCATTCGGTTCCGTTGCATCTCATCGTGACCGACGTGGCGCTTCCGGGCATCAGCGGCGTGGACCTCGTTCGCCAGTTGCGTACGATGCGCCCTCAGGCGCGTGTGCTGTACTCGTCGGGATTCTCGGCGCTGACGCTGAAGTCACAGGGCGTGATCGAGGAGACGGGTGGGTTTCTCGCGAAACCCTTCACGCGCCGACAGCTGCTCGCAGCGGTTCGCGCGCGACTCGAGGATCGGGATATCGGAGCATCGCTCCGCTGAGCACGACGGACGCGTTGAGTTAATGCCCCGAGACGCGGCCGAGCAGACGCCAGAAGCCTGGAAGGATTCCTGCAGCCGCGATCAGTTTCAGCGCATCGGCGATGAAGAACGGATAGACACCAGCAGCGAGGGCCGCCCGCAGCCCGATTGCGGGTCCGCCTGCGGATGCGGTGGCGAACAGTCCGAGCCACAGGACGCCGCACGCATAGATCACGAGTAGTCCAGCCGCCATCGCCAGGACCGACGTCGCATACCGGCGATCGAATCCACGTTCAGCGAGCCTTCCAACTATGAATGCGGCAATCGGGTAGCAAAGCAGATAGCCGCCCGTGGGACCAAGCAGTCGGAGCGCGCCAGGTGGAAGCGTTGCCGACGCGGCGAACACGGGAAGTCCGGCCGCACCGGCCAGGAGGTAGAGCACCTGGCTCGCGAGCCCTAAGCGGGAACCAAGCGCCAGTCCGCCCAGCAAGACCACCATCGGCTGCAGAGTGAATGGAACGACTGTGAATGGAAGGGGAACGCTGAACTGAGCCGCAGCTGCCGTGAGCGCGGTGACAAAGAGCACGCCCGCGACTCTGATGGCGTTCGCATGTGCGTTGCGCCGTACCGCCAGCGCATCTACCAGTGTCGATGACGAAGCTGCCTGCTGCATGACGCCGAATTGTAGCTCAGGTGCGAGGGCGGCCCCGACAGTCAGCGTCCGAGTACTAGGAGGTATTGGTAGGGAAGGACCTGGCGGGACAACACTCGAAGGCCCGCCGCGCGTGCATCCCGTTCCACGCTCGCGCTATCGACCCGCACTCCTTCGTCCGGAGAGGGCCCGGGTCCACCACGGCCAGGTTTGTAGTTGACGATGCCGATTCGGCCGCTCGGCTTCAAAGACGAAGCGAGGTTCTTCAGCAATGTGACCCGCTCCTCCACCTCCGGGTACACATCCACCACGAGAACAGCGTCGAGCGACCCAACCGGAAGATTGGGCACGCTATCAGCCCCGAGGCGCGTTTCGACGTTCTGAAGACCCTCGCGAGCAACCCGGCGACGGATCGCCTCGAGCATCTGGCGCTGCACGTCCTGCGCGTAGACGATGCCGTTGGGTCCGACGCGTCTGGCCAGATGGATAGTGAACCAGCCCGCGCCGGCCCCGATGTCGGCAACGGCTGAACCATCGGCGATGGCCAGCGCGTCCATGATCTGGTCGGGCTTCTGCCATGCGGCACGATCCGGTCCTTCGAGCAGACCGAGGTTTTCAGGAGGAAACAGCCGTCCGTGGCGATCGGCCTGCGGGGCCTGGGCCGACGTGGACGCGGGCGCGAGCAGCAGGCCCGCGATCAGTGCCACGGCACTCACGCGGACAGCGCCCGCCACGAGGGAGGTGCTGAATTGCATAGCCGAAGACGACTCAAATTATACTGCCCTGATGCCCACTGCTTTCTTCGACAGCGTGCTTGCTCTCATCGTCAAAACGTCCACCGACCTGCCGCCTGATGTCCGCACCGCGATGAAGGTGGCGATGGGAGAAGAACCCGCGGGGACGCGGTCTTCGCAGGCATTGTCGATCATCGCGCAGAACATCGACCTGGCCGCCGACTGTGAAGGCGCAATCTGTCAGGACACCGGGATGCCCACCTTTGAGGTCAAGACTCCGGTTGGCGCCAATCAGATCCTGATGAAGAAGCAGATCCGCGAGGCGGTGGCTGAGGCGACGCGCAGGGGAAAGCTGAGGCCGAACTCGGTTGATTCGATTACCGGCGAGAACTCGGGCAACAACCTCGGTCCGGGCACGCCGATCGTCCACTTCGAACAGTGGGAGAAGGACGAGATCGAGATCAAGCTGATTCTCAAAGGCGGAGGCTGCGAAAACACGAACGCGCAGTATTCCGTGCCGGTCGAACTCCCGAACCTTGGCCGCGCCGATCGCACGATCGAGGGTGTGCGGAAGTGCATTCTCCCCGCCGTCTGGAACGCCCAGGGCAAGGGCTGCGCCCCCGGTGCCGTCGGCGTCTGCATCGGCGGCGATCGCACGTCGGGCTATGTCCACGCCAAGGAACAGCTGTTCCGGACCCTCGACGACATCAATCCTGATCCGCGGCTCGCCGAGCTCGAAGCCTCGATCATGGGAGAGGTCAACAAGCTGGGCATCGGCGCGATGGGGTTTGGCGGGCGGACATCGCTCATCGGGTGCAAGATCGGCGCTATCAACCGTTTGCCCGCGAGCTTCTTTGTCTCGGTCGCCTATGACTGCTGGGCATTTCGCCGCCTTGGTGTGGTCCTCGACAGCCGTACTGGCGAGATTACGCGGTGGCTCTACCGCGACCCGGCACAGCCGGTCGCGGCGATGGCTGATCAGATGGGATTCCAGCGCACGGGCCGCGAGGTGGTCTTGAAGACGCCTTTGACCGAGGCGCAGATGCGCGAATTGAAGGTCGGCGACGTCGTGCTTGTGTCCGGACACGTCAATACCGGTCGCGACGCGGTGCACGCCCACCTCACGAAGCACGATCCTCCGGTAGACCTTTCAGGCTCAGTTCTCTATCACTGCGGTCCGGTGGTGGTGAAGGAAGGGGAGGGGTGGCGTGTGACCGCCGCCGGGCCGACGACGAGTATTCGGGAAGAGCCCTATCAGGCGGACATCATTCGTCGCTTTGGCGTGCGCGCGGTGATTGGCAAGGGCGGGATGGGCGCAAAAACGCTCGCCGCACTGAAGGAGTCAGGTGCTGTCTATCTCAATGCAATTGGCGGCGCGGCCCAGTTTTATGCCCGGTCCATAGACCGGGTCGAAGGCGTCTCGCTGCTCGAGTTCGGTACGCCCGAGGCGATGTGGCACCTGGCCGTCACGGACTTTCCAGCCATCGTCACGATGGATGCCCATGGCAATAGTCTTCACAAGGACATCGAACAGGACTCCGCCAGAGAGTTGGCCTCGATTGGTGGCTGAGTGAAGGGATTTCCCATAACCTGCGACGCTACAATGAGATATGCGGGACGGCCGATCCTGGATCGGGCTTGTGGTGGGTCTGTCCGGAGCTTATAATCGAGAGCAACGGGTTTCGTTTTTGCGGAGATGAACACGACCATGATCAACGTATCCACGACGGCGGCGTCGAAGATCAGCGAGTTGCTGACGGAAGAAGGCAAGGTTGGCAGCGGCCTGCGAGTGTTCGTGCAGGGTGGCGGCTGCTCGGGGTTTCAGTACGGTCTGATGATTGAAGAGGGCGGCGGCGACGCTGACCAGGTGTTCGAGTCAAACGGCGTCCGGCTGTTTGTGGACCCTGTGAGCATCAGCTATCTGAAGGGCGCCGAGGTTGACTTCGTTGATACAGTGACCGGCGGTGGTTTCACGATCAAGAATCCGAATGCCGTCTCGACGTGCGGGTGCGGCTCGTCGTTCAGCGTGTAAGCCTTCGGAGGTCAGAAGGTCACTTCTGACCTCCCATTTCTAATTCAGCGTGCCTCCTTCCCTGCCAGATCTCACCCGGCTCAAGCCTCTTGGGGGCAAGCGTTCCAACAAGCGCGAACAGATCGTCAACGTCTTCCTGCGGCAGGAAGGGCACCTGAGCGCCGACGATCTGGTCGATCTGATCCGGCGCGACGACCATCGGATCAGTCGTGCGACGGTGTATCGCACGCTGCAATGGATGGTGGACGCGGGGATTGCCCGCAAGGTTGACTTTGGCGAGGGCCGGTTCCGGTTCGAGCATTCGTATCGTCAACCCCGTCACTTCCACCTGATCTGCAAGACGTGTCATCGCTCGTTCGAGTTCCTCAGTTCGGACATCGAATCAGTCGTTGAAGAGGTTTCGGCCGCGCGAGGTTTCACGGCCTCCCAGAGCGTCGTGCAGATCTACGGCACCTGCGAAGAGTGCCGGACCGGGCGTAACTCAACCGCCGACCTTGGCCATACCGATCTGCTGTTCGCGCGCGACGCGCTCCGGATCGCGATTGCCACCGAACGAAGCGGCCGCGAGTTCTACACACGGGCCGCACGGCTGACCCGCGACGTGAGAGGGCGCAAGGTCTTCGAAGATCTGGCCAATGAAGAAGTTGATCACCTCTCAAAGCTCGAGTCTCGCTACGCTGAGCTTCTGCAACGCGACCCGAAGCTCGAGTCGAGGCCAACCTTCCTGTTCTTCAAGGGCGCCGCGAACGGTCTCTTCGCAGAAGGCACCGAGCGTCTTCTGAAAGGCGTCAACGATCAGCAGGCGCTGCTGATTGGCATTCGCTGCGAACGGGGCTCGCACCAGTTCTTCAAGAAGTACGGCGAACGCTTCGAGGATTCCGAAGGCAAACAGATATTCCTCGAGTTTGCCGACGAAGAACGCGAGCATCTCGACCTGCTGGTGCGGGAGTACAAGGCGCTCGTGAGACGGCAGGGCCGCGCCAGAAGACCGAAGCGGGCGCCGGTCTCAGCCCGTGCAACCCGGTGAGCGTTCGCTCGGCGGGGTTCATCGACCTTCACCTTCATACCACCGCCTCTGACGGCCAGTGCTCGCCGCGCGAACTGGTCGAGCGTGCGGCCCGCGCGGGTGTCTCGGTGATGGCCGTCACGGACCATGACACGACCGCGGCTGTTTCAGAGGTGCGCGAGGCCGCGCGGGGATACGGGATTCACACCATCCCCGGGATCGAGATCACGGCAGTAGACAACGAGCGCGATATTCACGTGCTCGGATATCTGATCGACCCTGACGAACCAGGCCTGGCGGCGTTTCTTGCGACGCAACGGGCGGCGCGTCTCGAGCGCGTGAAAGCGATCAGCACACGGCTCGCATCGCTCGGTGTCCCCATCGATGTCGATCCTCTGCTGCAGCGGGCGGCGAGCCAGCGGGGACGATCGCTCGGGCGGCCCGAGGTCGCACGCGCCATGGTCGCCGCGGGACATGTCAGCAGCGTGCAGGAGGCGTTCGATCGTTTTCTCGCACATGGTCTGCCTGGATTCGTGCCGCGTGAGGGCGCCTCATCGGAGACAGTCGTTGCCGTGATCCATGGTGCCCGCGGCATCGCCTCGCTCGCGCATCCGGGCAAGTTCAGTCTCGAAAAACGGCTGGCCTCGTTGGCTGAAGTGGGGCTCGACGCGGTCGAGGTCTTTCACCCGGACCACGATCCGAACCTGGTCGAACGCTACCGCACGCTCGCACACGGGCTTGGTCTCCTGATGACAGGCGGGTCCGACTTTCATGGCGATCCGGCCCACGGCCGCGAGCCCGGGAGTGTCTGCCTGCCGCCGGCCGAGTTCGAACGGCTGTGCGAGGTCAGGCCCGATGCCGCCAGCTGATCTCGTTCTCACTCTGCACGACGTCCACAAGGACTATCACGGCCTCCGGCCACTTCGTCTGCAACACCTCGAACTGCATCAGGGAGAGTCTGTCGCCCTCATAGGATTCGATCGCGTGGGCGCCGAAGTTCTCTCGAACCTGATCATGGGCGGCACGTTGCCTGATACGGGTGACATCCACGCCTTTGGTACGCTGACGCGGTCGATCACGAACGTCGATGACTGGCTGGAAGCGATGCACAGGTTCGGGATTCTCAGCGAACGGATCGTTCTGCTCGAGTCGCTCAGCGTTGAACAGAACCTCGCGCTCCCGTTTTCTCTCGAGATAGAGCCGGTTCCGGACGACATACGACCTCGGGTACGGGCACTTGCGGAGGAAGTTGGCCTCGCCACGGGACTGCTCAGCCAGCCCGCTGGGCGACTCGATGCCGAGGCTCTCCAGCGAACGCGGCTCGCGAAAGCGCTCGCGCTCGACCCGCGCATCCTGCTCGCCGAGCACCCGAACGCCTCGCTCTCTGCCGATGCGGCGAAGCGGTTTGCGCGAGATCTTTCCTCGGTCGCGAAGCAGCGTCGTCTGACCACGGTGGTGATGACCGCCGACGTCAGCTTCGCTCGTGAGGCAGTGGACCGTGTACTGACTGTACGCGCGGCGACAGGTCAGCTCATGCCGACCGCAGGCTGGCGCGACTGGTTCACTCGTCGATGATGTGTGGGCGGGTGTTGGACAGGCAGGAAGAACGTCCCGGCCCCTGGGGGAGAGGCCGGGTACATCAGGGACGGACGTCAGCCTTCGATCAGGCGAACGTCACCTGCGCGCGGGCCCTTCGTGGATTCCTCTGAAGAAAACTCCACGCGTTGCCCCTCGCGCAGCAGTTCAAACACTGCGCCCCTCACTGCACTGCGATGAAAGAAATGTTCGATTCCGCCCTCATCGCGAATGAACCCGAACCCTTTGTCGATGAGGAGGCGAGCGATAGTACCGGTCGGCATGGCCGTATCCTCCGATGCGCGCAAGCCTGAGACAAGATCTCAGGCGCTTCATGGACCGCTGGTGAGCGAACTATGAAGCCACGCAGAACGTAGCGGTCACACGCGTCGCCGGCGCCCCGAAAAGCTGGCAAAGTGTAGGTAGTACGGTCTGCGATGTCAAGAAACTGTGCAGATAGATGGCTCGGACGGCGATTGGCCGCCGGGACACTCCATGGCTACGATTGGCCCATGCTGGTTGCCATCATTCTGGCCGCGGGTGACTCGAGACGGATGGGCACACCCAAGGCCCTCCTGCCCGATCCCGATGGACGTCCGTTTGTCGCGCGTCTCGCGCGCACGTTCTCATCGGCCGGTGTCGATCGCATCGTGATCGTGACTGGCGCGTTGCACGACGCGATCGCCAGCGCGATCGCCGCCGAGGCCCCGGCTGTGGCGACGGAGTGTGCACGCAATCCGGATCCGTCGCGAGGGCAATTGTCCTCACTCTGGATCGGCCTCGACGCGGCAGGATCACACGTCGAAGGTGTCCTCATGATCCCCGTTGATATTCCTCTCGTTCGCGAATCGACGATTCGCGAGGTCGTCGAATCGTGGCGTCGCACCCATGCGCCGATCGTGCGGCCGGCGGTTGGCGAGCGTCACGGTCATCCTGTGTTGTTCGATCGCTCGACGTTCGACGCATTGCGCCACGCACCGCTCAGCGAAGGCGCGCGTGTCGTCGTACACGCACACGCCAATCGCGTCGTCAACGTCCCTGTAGACGATGACGGGTGTCTCGTGGATGTTGATACGCCAGCCGAATACGAGGCGATGATCGGAAAGAAGACCTAGGAATCTTCGTCTTCGCTCTCGTCACCCGGATCGGGTGTGCGAAGTGGTGGAGGCGGTATCCATACGCGCCCCTGCGGCGCCCGTGCGATTCGTCGAAGCTCTCCCGGATCCAGCCAGTTCACGCGACAACGCTCGCAGGTATCGATCACAAGGTTGCCAGGCCCGCCGTAGATGTGGCTGAGCATCTGCCGGCTGCACATCGGACAGGTCAGCGTACGGTCGCCTGGGTGTTGACGACGGGGAAGTGTCACGCTCGATCGTTCCTCCCTGGCTCGGGCGGCTTCCACCACGAACATGAAGATCTGGGTCGCGATGAGTGTTCCCTGGCACCGACCACAGAGGAGGAACGGATAGCCGTCGAGCTGGACGTGCGACAGCGGGGCGATACACAAGGGGCAGAGCTGCGAGCTTTCGAGTCCGACCTCCAGATCTCTGACGAGGACCGGCTGTTCCTCGAGCGTTCCACAGTGTCGGCACGCGAACGCACCGGTATTCGCGTCGCGCTGCCTTGGGGCGCCGCAGTTGGGGCAGTTGCTCTGGGGATCCACTGGCTACCTCAGCGCTCGGAGTTGAAGACGACGATCGTGGTCAGCACGATGACAGCAAGCAGCACGAGGAGGACGATCTTCCAGATGCTGTATGGATACCTGCCCGCGATGCGCCCGGTGTATCCGTTGACGATCACCTGAAATGCTTTTGCGCCGTAGTTGTAGGAAAGGAGCCACACAGGGACCAGCACGTGCTTGAACGTGCGACCCGAGAACTCCGGAGCGATACGCAAGTTGCGGTAGGTGTCTCCAGGAATCTCGCGTGCGCAAAGCTGCTCGAGCTTTCCGCGCATCTGCGTGACCGATTGTGTCGCGGCATCGATCAGGACCACCTTGTAGTGCTCGACGACATGGCCTGAAAGGAACCCGGTGTCATAGGCGACGACTTCCCCGGTGGGAAACGGCTCCACCTGACGCAACAAGTCGATCGGCAGGCCCTGTGTCCCCGGGACAGGCTCGTCGTCAAAGCTGTGCTCGACGACTCCGGCCGCAGGCTCCCAGCGTGTACGCCGCTCTCGTCGAGTGACCCGCCGGCCCTTTGAATCAGTGCCCGGGACATCGACATAGTAGTAATAGCCCGCGTCTGCTTGCCACGGACAGTGCGCCTTGGCGTCGAAGGTCCAGTAGGGAATATAGAGGCTGCGAAGCGTATCGACGAGCGACGTGCGCGCGAGACGTCCTGGCGCCAGCCATTTGCCGCGCCACCATTGGCGGATGTCGTTCCTCACGCGCCCGCTATCAATGCGAAACGGAAGAATTCCCGACGGCCGGATGGGTGACTTGATCTCGTTGTAGTCCACCAGCGTCGGCGCGCCGCAGAACTCGCAGTTCTGTCCAACGCGTGCCGGATCGAACACCATCACTGCGCGGCAGCTTTGACATTCCACGCTGCGGCGTTCCGTCTGCCACCCACGGACCTCTTCGGGCAGTTCGCGCAGTGCGGTGACGAGATCGAGTTCGACGACATGCCCCGTCTCGCGGTCGATCTCGTACGGAGACTCTGTGCCGCAGAACGGGCACATCAGCCGCTGCCTGGCTGGGTTCCATTCCGCCTGCGCGCCACACGCGGGACAGGCGTGCTTCTCGAGCGCGGGGATCTCTGCGGCCATTGCGAGCGTATCGCCCTGAGGAACCTGAGCTCTTGCCGGACTACGACTTCATGTAGTCAGTGAGGGCGGTTCGCGAGACCCGCCAGGCCGACCCGATCTTCTTACCCTTCAGATCGCCAGACTCGAGCACGGTCATCACATCCGCTTCCGTCACGCCGAGTGCCTGCGCCACCTCGGCAGGACCCAGCAACTCGGGAAGCCCAGCGGCCGCCGGAGCCGGTGTGGCTGTCGGTGTGGCCTGCCCGCCCGCAAAGCCCTGCTTCATCATTTCCTGCGCGAGGCCGAAGCCGACGGCGAGTTCCGCGGCGGTCCCGGCTGCACCAGCGCCGCCGCCGGACTCGAGGCCTTTGCCCATCTGGTACTTGACGAAGTCATTGAGGTTGCCGACCGCCGCCATACTCGACCGCTTGTCGATCGCTTCCTCGACCTCGGGCGGAACCGATACGTTCTCGACGATGAAGCTCGTGAGCGCGAGGCCGTATTTCGAGGTGACCGCCGGGTTGATGAGCGGCAGCAGCGCGTCGCCCAGTTCCGTGTAGCGCGACGCCACATCAAGAACGGGAATCTTCGCCGACGCAACTGCATCGGTGAAGATGCTGACGATTCGCGAGCGCATCGTGTCGGTGAACTCGTCGAGATGGAAGTTGTGGTCGGATCCGGCAACCTCGCGAAGGAACATCTTGGGATCGACGACCTTGAAGTCGTACGTCCCGAACGCGCGCAGCCGCACCATGCCGAAATCCGCATCGCGCAGCATCACCGGATTCGACGTACCCCACTTGTTGCCGGTGAAGAGCCTCGTCGTGACGAAGTACACGTCGGCCTTGAAGGGCGAATTGAAGCCGAACGGCCAGGACTTGATCTTCGTCAGGACCGGGATGTTGTCGGTGGTGAGTCGATGCTTTCCGGGACTGAACGTGTCGCCGAACTCACCCAGGTAGACGAACTGCGCGACCTGTGACTCGCGGACGATGAGCTGCGCCCCGTTCTTGATCGCCTTGTCCTCGTCGGGGAAGCGCCAGCAGAGGGTGTCGCGCGTATCGTCAGTCCACTCGATGATCTCGAGCAGTTCACCCTTGATGAAGTCCATGATGCCCATCGGTCGAGTACTCCTTTGGTCTGAGGCGGACGACAGCCTCGTTACGCTTTTCGTTCCAGCCACCGCGCGACGATTTTGAGACCTGCGCCGACGAGGCCGTCAACCGACGCGTCGCGCACCCATCGGTCATTCTTCTCGAGATCGCTGAACGCGAGATCGACTTCGCGCCGGGCCCGTAGAAGTTCGAGCGGGAGCGCCGGATCCACGTGGTCTTTCCCTTGCTCGGCCTCACGAAGCTGCGTCACCATCGCTTCGGCCTGCTTCATGTCGAGCATTGAGAGGGGCGAACCGCAATGCGCGCACGTGCCGCCCTTGCTCAAGTCCACCGGGCCGCCGCAGTTCGAGCAGTTCACCGTCTGGACGTTTCGGCGAAGCTCGGCGATTTGTGCCGCCGTGAGAGGACGAATGAAATCCTTCTCACGGAGGAAGTCAAAAAAGGTCGTGAGCCGTCCATGGCCGTTTGGGCACCGGAGATACTCGAACCGCGTCGTCCGCTGCATGTCGTGGGTACGCTGGAGCCGGGCACGACAGCGCGGGCATTTCGGGGTCTCATTTCCGACACCGCCCTTGCGAGCGGCGTTTTCTCCAATGATGCGAAAGAGGGTCAGCGTGGAGCCCGGGGTGAGGCTCAGGCTCTCGTGTGTGTCGAACCAGAAGACCTGGCAGGCGTGACAGAGATTGATCGCGACGGGGCGATTCCTACGTCCGTCGAGCGATTGCTCTGGCATCGGAGAACCGCAGCGTGGGCAATCCACTGACTTCATTGTGCCAGAGACGCGTCTGGCCGGCTTCTGGAGATCAGCGGGGCCACGAAACGGAGAAGTGTTCCTCGGGCGGTGGCCACGACAGCGTGACGCGTTCCTCGGGCCAGTGCACGACGAAACGTGGACGGGGAATCGGCTTCGGGGCCGCGGCAGCACGAGGACGCGGCTTCGGGGCGTTGGCACGCGCCAAGGCGACCTTGTCGCGCAGTGCCTGCAGCCTGGCCTCGATCTCGTCCGGTGTGAGCCGCTTGATTGTGGGCTTGGTGGCTTCGGTCTCGCGCGGCGCTGGTGTGCTGGCCGCTGTTGCGTTCCCGTTTGCGGCCTGTGGGACTCTTGCGTCTGGTGTGGTCTGCTTCGGTGTAGACGCTGAAGGTTGTCCTTGCGAGGAACTGATGGTTGCAACCGAAGTCTTGGCTGGCTGGGGCACTGCGGGCGTCGTGAATGCCGGTGCCTTTACTGGCGCCTCGTCGTGGGTCTGAGGAGATGCCTGCCCGTGCGTCTGGGCGGACACCGGCTCCACTCCGAGGACAAACGACACAAGAACCAGGGCCGAGACACGCATAAGTTACTTCCGGGCCGTCGTAGCCGGCGCGAGGACCGGTTCGGAGAACATGACCCTGCCGGTGGCGACCTCGTAATACGCGCCCACGATTTGCAGCGTCCCCTCACTGACACCGCGACGGAGGATCTGACTGCCAGTCATCGCGTCGTTGATGACTTGTTCGACATTCGCCAGGATCGCGCCACGCAGTTCTTTCTTCTCTGAAGCCGAGCGGTTGGTCCCCGCGCGAATGGCTTTGACGAGGTATTGGAGATTGGGTCCTTCGACTGTGGTCGAATCGATCGCTGTCTGCACGGCGTCGCACGATTCGTGACCCATCACCACCAGCAGGGGGATGTTCAGGTGCCTGGCGCCGTACTCGAGGCTGGCTGTCACCGATTTGTCCAACACTTCGCCCGCGGACCGGATGACCAGCAGGTCGCCGAGACCGACACTGAAGATGTACTCGGGTGGCACTCTCGAATCGGAGCACGACAGCACCATCGCAAACGGGTTCTGAGGTTTCGCGAGCGCTTCACGCGTGGGCGTGCCGAGCGACACCGACGCCGACGTGTTCCTTACAAATCGCTCGTTGCCTGACTTGAGCCTGGCCAGACCGCCCGTTCTGACGGCCTCCTGGGCGAGCGGGACCTGGAGCGTGAGGCAGCAGAGGGCCGCGACGGCACCCACCTGGCGGGCGAGACGCACCCGTAGCGTCTGGGAATGCACCATGTAGGGGCAATCGGCCGGAAATCTTGATTCTTGAACTGGCCCCTCAGGCAGTCCCCTTCGGCCCGCTCAAGCGTTCTACACCCGCCGCCGATGACAGAGTGGTGCGCTTTCGTCGATTGCGCGGCTGAGGCGCCACGTGCGATAACAGTTTTGTGCCCACCCGGAGCAGCCAGCTCATGAAAATTCTCCTCACGTCACTCGTCGTCGGCGGCCTCGTTACAGCGGTAGTGGCTGGGCAGGCTGTCGCTCCACGTCCCACCCTGCCGGTGGCCTACGTCAGCGGCCAGCGCATTTTTGCGGAATCAGGTGAAGGAAAAGCGCTGCGGGCCAAGCTTCAGACCCAGCAGCAGCAACGCGCGAACGACCTTCGCACGCGTCAGCAAACGCTCGAGGGTGTTCGCAAGCAGCTCGCCCAGGCTACTGACAACACGGCACGGGTGCAGCTGCAACAGCAGGAACTGCAGCAGCGTACCGACCTTGAGCGCGCAACGGTGCAGGCACAGACGGACATACAGAATCTGCAGCGCCAGGTGCAGGTTGAGTTTCAGGGTCGCGTACGAGATGTACTGGCCGAGCTGGTGAAGGGACAGAACGTTCAGGTGGTCCTGAATGGCGATGCGGCGGTCGTCTGGAGCGTTCCAGGTATGGATCTTACGAACGCCGTGATTGAGCGCCTGAACGGCCAGGCGACTGCCGCTCCTGCCAAGCGCTGACGTTCGTGAGCTATCTATCGCACGCTGAACGACTGCTCGTGTAGCAGAGCGCCATCCGCGCTCTGCACGTCCACGCGCCAGTTGCCGGCATCCACTGTCTGCCGGCTGTAGGTCCTGTAGCCGTCAGAGGCATTCGCGCGAATCGTCAGACGCACCGACTGTCGCAGCACATCGCCTCGATACCAGCGGTGCACCACCACGGCGTCGCTCGTGGATTTGATCCTCGTGTACAGCACCATCGATCCCTGGGCTGCAGGATCGCTTGCAGGATCGCACTGCCAGCTGGCGCCGCTCGTCGAAAACTTCTGACAGAGCTGTGCCGTGACCATGCTCGAGGCAGCTCCCGACGGCGCAGTTGAGGGCGCGACAGGAGGCGGGACCGCAGAAGACGCTTGTTCGTCACGCTCCGGCACAACCGGTGTCGGTTGCGGAGTGTCAACCGTGAGTGGTGGCGGCGTCACGGGTTCTGCTGCTGCGGTCTGAACTGTTCCTTGCGGGATGGCGGATTCTTCGGTCGCCGGTCCTGGGTTGCTGATCTGGAGAAGGACGACGGCAGCGACGATCAAAACGGCGATGCCGATCAGGATCAACTGGCTGGTCGAGAATTGCGCAGGAGACGCCCCGGCTGGAGGTGCTTGTTCCACGATCCTCGGAGCTGCGGCTTCAGGTGTGGAGACACGTGGCTCGCGCGGCGCCGGAGGTGCTGGCAGTGGCGGGAACGCCTCGAGGCCATGCTCACGGCAGAACGCTTCGAGATTCCGCCGGCTCTCCACCACCATCTCGTGGTCGGAAGGAAGCGACGAGGAGGCAAGCGCCACAACGCGCCGGTAGCCCGCTTCGGCTTCATCGTTCCGGCCTGTCTTTTCAGCGAGGACGGCGAGGTTACTGAGCGTGCTGATGAGATCCGGATGCTGCGGGCCCAGCTCGATTTCCTGAATGCGGAGCGCGCTTGTCAGGAACTCGCGCGCAGACGAGAAGTCCCCGGAAAGGGCCGCCCGTTCCGCCAGGTCAAGTTGTTGTCGAGCCTCGCCCAGGTCCGGCATGACCCGTCATTGTAGATCCGCCGGTTCGTCCCTTGGATTTCTACCTGCGCGACCATGTGAGCACAGAAGACGCACCGTAGTTCCAGACTGCGCCAAGCGCGGCTCCCGCCAGTCCGGCGAGCCACCAGTCGTAGTCACGTTCGAATATCGCCGATGCCACACCAACGTTGGCCACGGCGCCGAGCGAGCACACAAGACAGAAGGACAGCAGTCCGGTGAGCAATCTCCACCCGCGCAACCGGCGATCGCGATACGTGAGGACATTGTTCATGAAGAAGTTGCTGGTCATGGCGATGCCGGTGGCCAACGCCTGGGCTGACGAGAAGCTCCAGAGCTCGAGGGCAAGCCTCAACGCCACCAGGTGTACGACCACCCCGACGGCTCCTACCAGGCAGAACAGCATGAACCGCGGCGGGATCTGCCGGCCGGTGACCTTGTTGATCAGGAGGAGGACGTACTCCCAGATCACCAGGCTGTCGAGTTTGCTGTCCCCGGATACACGCGGACGAAATGTGAAACCGATCTCCTTGAACCGGAGCGGCACGGGCGACGAGGCAAACAGGTCGAGCAGGATCTTGAACCCCTGGCCCGACAGACGGTGCACCGCGCCATCGAACGCTGCGCGCGTCATCATGAAGTAGCCGCTCATCGGGTCCGCGAGCTCAGCCGTGACAACGAGACGGGCCAGGCGGGTGGCTGCGGTGCTCATTCGAGCTCTCGTCTCTGTCCACTCGCCAACCCTGCCGTCCTCTGCGTAGCGGCTGCCGACGACGATGTCGAGTTCTCCGCCGCGCAACGCGGCGAGCATCCGGGGCAGGAGTGACGGGTCGTGCTGCAGGTCGGCATCGATCACGGCCACGTAGGGTGCGGTGCTCGCCAGGATCCCTTCTATTGCCGCGCTGGACAAGCCACGCCGCCCGACACGATGCACACACCGGACTCTGGGGAGTCGCTGCGCAAGCTCTCTGGCTCGCGCGGCGGTCCCGTCTGGCGAATCGTCATCGACGAAAATCACTTCCCAGGCGAGCCCATCGAGATGTGTAGAGAGGGCGCGCACGAGCGGTTCCAGATTGTCACGCTCGTTGTAGGTTGGCGCGACAATCGTCAGCTCGACAGGCGTCATTGGAAGAGGAGCCATCACGATATATGAGGTGATGGATCGGGCGCTACGCTATGGTCTCGAAAATTCCACTTGTCTTGAGTGAGCCCGTCGGCTAATTTCCGCCCTGTCTGGCCCGATGCGTGCGATGGGGGTGCCTTTGATCAGCACACCTGCGAGGTACCCGCGCGACGGCCGTCTCTGAGATGGCATGAGCCATGCGACCTAGCGCGCGTTCACGCGATCGATTGCTCACTCTCATTGCCTCGCTGTACGAGGCGCCAGGCAGTCTCGACCGATGGCAGATGTTTTTGCAGTCTTTGGCTGTTTCCCTTGACGGCACGGCCGCCAGTTTCATCTCGCATGACCTGGTCGCGCAGAGGGGTAGCGTCGCTCTGACGCTGGCGGATCCGTCTGCGACCAGGGAGTATCTTGACCACTGGATCGCCATGGATCCTTGGGCTCATAGTCCGAAGGCTCGTGCGTTGACCGAAGGCAGGGTCGTGGTCGGCGAGGAGATCGTCAGCCGTTCAGAGCTGCGACGAACGGCGTTCTTCAACGACTTCAGTAGCCGGTACGGTATCGGGCAAAGCATCGTATCAATCCTCGAAAGTGGACCGGGAGCGCTGTCGGGTCTCTCAATAAACCGGAGTGACACGTGCCGTCCATTCGACGGCGGGGACGTGGCCCTGCTCGAGGCCCTCATGCCGCACCTGCGCCGGGCGCTGCAGTTGCACCGGCGCATTGCGACAGCGGAAGCAATCTCGGAAGACCTGACCGGTGTGCTGGACAGCGCGACCCGTGCCGTATTCCTCGTGGACGAAGCAGGCCGCGTCACCTGGATGAATCGGGTAGCCGAGCGACTGATCGCCACGCGTGATGGGCTTGTCGTCGACGAGGGTGCCCTGAGGGCGGTGCGGGGCGCCGATGCCGGCCGACTGCGTACGCTTCTCGCTGAGTGCATCGATACGTCGGCGGGGAACGGTATTGGGCCGGGAGGAGCGGTATTACTCGGGCGGCCGAGCGGTCGTCGTCCGCTGATGGCGCTCGTCGCGCCCCTGACGAGAAGGCTCGCGTTTTTCGCGAACCCTCATGCCCCGGTGGCGGTGGTCGTCGTTTCTGATCCGGAGAGCGTGACCGTACCAGACGAAGCGACGCTGCGCGAGCTGTTCGGGCTCACGCCCGCAGAGGCCAGATTGACGCGCCTGCTCGTGCAGGGCGCAACACTTGCTGATGCAGCGACGCGGCTGGACCTGCACATTGAAACCGTACGCACGCGCCTCAAGGGTATTTTCGAGAAGACCGACACGCACCGGCAATCCGATCTAGTGCGCCTGGTGCTTCTAGGCAGGCCGACCCTTTGACACGTCTCGCCCTCGCCGCTACCAGACAGTACTTGGCGATAGACCCGTAGTCATGGGCCATCAGGACGTTCAGCGGTCGCTTCTGCAGGCTCTGCTCGAGGCGCCTGGCAGCACCGAGGGTTGGGAGCTGTTTCTTCGGCAGCTCTGTGACGCATTTCACGGCTCGTCTGCCAAGTTCATCGTGCACAGCCTCGCATCCGGTGACGCGATTACGGCAAACGTCTCAGTCATGGTGCGGACGGATCCTCGCGCGATCGAGGAGTACCAGCAGCACTGGTATCAGCACGATCCCTGGCGGAACGCCATGTCCCCTGATGTTCAAGCGGGCCTCGTGCTGGTCGGCGATCAGTTGATCAGCCCGGACCGGATTCGGCGTACGGCGTTCTACAACGACTTCGGTCACCCGTACGACACGACACAATGCCTCGCCGGAATTCTGGAGATATCGCCGCGGCTGATCTCGAATATTTCGGTGAACCGGGACGACCGAAGCCCCAGGTTTGACACGGCGGACGTTGATTTACTCGACGCGCTGATGCCATCGCTCAGGCGAGCGATCGAACTGCACAGGCGACTCTCCGGTGCGGAACTGATGGCGGCGCACGCGTTGGAGATGCTTGCACGGCTGAGTCATGGTGTGATCCTGATGTCTGCAACCGGTGCTGTGATCTGGACGAACCGTGCGGCCGATGTGGTACTTCGTGCGCGGGATGGTCTGACTCTGGAACGCGGAGAACTGAGAGGCGCCACCCCTTCTGTCACGGCACGGTTCAGAGTGGCGCTGAGTGGCGCGATCGCGATGAGCAAAGGCCAGACGCTCGACGCGGGTGAAACCGTATTGTCGTTGCCACGCGCCTCGGGCCGGCGCGCCCTGTCGGTGCTCATCACTCCGTTGTCTGCGATCCATGCGGCGCTGATTCCCGACGAGGCAGCGGCAGCAGTCTTCGTTGACGATCCGGAACTCATAAAGACTCCCGATGCCGATGCCATTCGTGCTCTATTCGGCCTCACGCGGGCCGAGTCTGAGCTGGTGCATTGCCTTGTGGCCGGGCTCAGCCTGGAAGCGGCCTCGGCGCGTCTGGGTCTTCGATCGCAGACCGTGCGGACACGATTGAAGGTTGTCTTTCAGAAAACGAACACTCACCGACAGGCCGAACTCGTCCGCCTTGTGTTGACGAGCGCAGCCGCGCTGGCATAGCGTCTGGGCGCACGAACCAGGCCGTCCATGACGACGCTCGGTTGGCGAACCAGAGGTTCTATTCACCGTTTGTGCACCACAGGCTGACATCATGGCTACTAACCCGTGCTCCCGCGATCAGCTGCTCGAACTGATTCAGCAGCTCTACGCGGCGCCCGGGACCCAGGACGGTTGGACGCCATTCCTCGATCGTCTCTGCACATCAATTGGTGGCTACTGCGCCCAGCTTCTCTCCGTCGACCAGCACGGTCATGCCGGCCTGGCGCTCAGCGTTCGTGCCGATCCGGCTGCGAGGGCTGCCTATGAGCAACACTGGGGCGCGTTCGATCCGTGAGGACACAGCTCAAGACTGAAAACCACGGTACCCGGTTCGGTCATCCTCGACGAAGAAATGGTCCCGCACTCGCAGTTTCGACGGACGGCCTTCTACGCTGACTTCGGGCGCCCGTACGATCTCGTTCGATGCATCGCCGGGATGGTCGAAGCGGCACCAGAGATTCTCTCGGTAATCACCATCGGAAGAACCGAATCCCGCCGTCTCTTTGGGACCGAAGAGCGCACTTCTCGCAGCCGTCATGCCGCATCTGCGGCGAGCGCTGCGACTGCACCGTCGGATCGCGACGGCTGAAGCGGTCTCCGGTGACCTCGCCGGCGTGCTGGATGGTACGGCGCGCGCGATCGTCCTGGTCGACGCCGCTGGCAAAGTGATCTGGATGAATCAGGCGGCGGACCGGCTCACCGCGACACGCGATGGTCTGGCGATCGACGAAGGAGCGTTGCGCGCGGCACGGGGCGACGACACCATGCGACTGCGCGCGCTGCTCGCCGACGCAGTCGCGACTTCGAGCGGCGCCGGGACGGGCAGTGGCGGGTTCTCCGGTTGGGACGGCCCTCCCGACGACGACCCCTGATGGCGCTGGTGGCGCCATTGACGCGAACGCCCATGTTTTTCTCGATCGACGAGCGTCCAGCAGCCATAATCATCGTCAGCGATCCAGAGCGGGTGATGATCCCGGACGCCGAGACGCTCGGAGAGCTGTTCGAGCTCACCCCGGCCGAGGCCGCATTAACACGCCTGTTCGCCCAGGGCATCACGCTCGGCGAGGCGGCGGCGCGCCTCGGCCTGCGCCTCGACACCGTTCGCACGCGACTGAAGACGATCTTCGAAAAGACGAATACGCACCGTCAGGCTGATCTGCTCCGCCTCGTTCTCCTTGGTACACCACAGCCTTAGCCGTACGCAAGGGAAGATGAAGTCAGCTCGATCATCTTTCTTCGGCTGATCATCCTGGATACTTCGCGGAGCGCGACTGCGTGCGACGCCGGAGGGCGCGTGCCAGTAGACCTGCCGTTCCAGTCCCGAGGAGGAACAGGGAGGCGGGCTCCGGCGCGGCTGGCGGCGGCGCGCTCTCCGTCAGAAATGAATTTCCACTGGCGGCGATGTAGGAAAAGTTGCCGCCGATTGGATCGATGGTGAACTGGAATGTATTCGCTGCATCTGCGACGCCAACGAACCCTCCGGGCGCGTACGAGGAAGTTGTCAGTATCGCTTGAAATGGAAGTTCGTCACCAATCTTCACGGTGATCACACCACTCGCGTTATTGACGTCGTTGGCGTTGCACGTATCATCCACGAACGTGAAGCTATGGAGCTGGGCCGATACAGACGCTTGAGGAAGGTCAGCAGCGCATCCACCCGAGAGTGAGTAGTCAAGGTCGATGGCAAAGGCCAGTTGGACGGGTGTCCCTATAGATAAGGATGTCGAGACGAACGTCAGGGTATCCAAGAAAATCGCGGAGCCTGACGCACTAGCACCGTTGAAAAAGTTCGTTCCTCCGACACTCGTTGCGGAGGCATGCAGCACGCCATCGACGATCTCGGCAAAGCCTGTTCCCGTTCCGCCATTGAGGAGACCCTGAGATGTGCTGGTTTGGGGGCCCAGCGTATCGACTGACAATTGCTGCCCGGTGTTGTCGTTGTCGGGCAGGCACTGCGCTCCTCCCCCTATGCATGTGTTAGCACTGGTGATGAGCTGCGAGTAATGGATAGGTGTCGCGTCCACGCTCGCAGGAAGGAGGGCAGCAAATGCAACCAAGGCGATTCGTCGAGTCAGCATGCAAGGAGCTCCGTGAAAGGTTGCGCGTCTTCTCCGCGTACGGCCTAGGTAATTGAATGGCACGCCTCGATACCGAACACGGCACTCGCGCGACGGTGAGCAAGAACCGAACCTCATCGGCTGCTATTCTGTGTTTCAGAAAGTAACTTCCTGATCGCCGCCTCGACCGAGGCGGTCGAGGAATCCCGGCCGAGACCAAATCGCTGCCAAACGCGACAGACGCTGCTCGGACTCGTGCCCGCCTGCCTCGCGACCTGTCGAACCGTACGCCGATCGCCCGTCAACTGACGGGTCGCTTCGAGCATTGCGGCAATAGGAATGCGGGACCCGGGTCGCCGCCCTGGGCGCGGCGCATCGGACAGCAGTGCCGCGGCTCCGCCCTGATGAAAACGATGTGTCCACAAGCGTACGGTTGCCGGCGCCACTCGTATCCTCTCGACGATCGCTGCCACCGTCAGTCCCCTCGACGCGAGAAGCACGATGCGGCTGCGAATCACCAGCCGATAGGGCGATGTGCGCTGTCGCGCCCACTGTTGCAGCTGGGCACGTTCCGCGGCAGAAACTTTTTGAAACGGGCTGGACTGTAACCGTCGGGACGAGGTGCGCGATGAGGATTTGTCCGCGCTGGAGGTGTCATTCCTCAGCCAATCGGCGGTCGCCTCTTGCGCGGTCGATGAGTGCTCCACCATTTGTCTTGGAGCGCATCTTCGGCCGTGGAGACGCCGTGCGCTAGTCCCATTTGGGGGTTGCGCTGGTACGTGCGCGCCCGTCCGCGAGTTCCATCAACTCGCCAGCGGCATGTTCAGCCGCCACGTAGTCCGCGAAAGGAAGGAAGGGGATGGTGGACCAGAACCGCGCCAGTTGGAACCGATTGACGAGCTGGCTCAAGGGTCTCGAACGGCTGCGACGTGCAGCGTGACCTCAGAGGTGCGATGACCTGCGGGGCAGGCCCAGGCCCACACGCTGACCGGGATGCCTAGCCGACCGGGATGCCCTGCGGCAGCTTGAAGAACCAATCCGGGTCGTAGGCTGCCTTGACTCGAACCAACCGCTCATAGTTCGACCCGTAGTAGGCGCGCTGCCAGCCGAGAAGCTCCGGATCGGTGTAGTTGACGTAGGCTCCGCCAGTGGACTCGGCGAGCATCGCGGAGTGGAACTCACGAATCCACGACTTGCATCGTTCCGTCGTGGGGCCGTCCGCGTTGTCCTCCCAGTAGGCGAGGAACTGGCCACTGAACAGGGCACGGCGGTGCACGAAGGCGGTTTCGTCAGGACGAACCCGCCCAACCGCCCCGCCCAGGGAGTCGAACAGCACACTCCCCTGCCTCAAGCCAGGCGTCGCTCGCGCACGTTCGATGTGATGAATCGCCGCGTTTATCGCGTCGTCGGACAGCAGCTTGTCGAAGAAGGCGGACTTGCCCACATGGGCCTGTCGGGCTACCGTCCCTTCCTCCGAGACCAGAGTGAGGTGACACTGTTGAATCGTCACCGTCGGGCATCCAGCCAGTGTGCGCATGGCGTAGAGCCCCTCCATCGTCCGCACGGCCCTGTTGGGTTCGGCACCGACGGGCCGAATGAGGTCACCTAGCAACCGTTCGAGACCGGCTGCGTCGCCCAGGAAGATGACGTTGATCCTGACACCAGGCTCAGGGCCGGTGGGATCTGCCCGGAGCCCGCAAATCGAAAATGCCTCGTCCGGAGCACTCGGACCCCACTTCTGCCAGGACTTCATGACCTGCGGCGCGAAGGCCCAGTCCCACTCCAAACGTACTGTGGTGATGTCTCTCTGAGGCTGGGTGCGGAACTTGAAAGCGGTCGCGATGCCGAAATTCCCGCCACCTCCGCCCCTGCATGCCCAGAACAGATCGGGATGCCGCTCCGCATCGCACGTCACGATGTCGCCGGCCGCCGTGACCAATTCGACCTGCGTGAGGCTATCGCACCCCAGCCCGTAGGCGCGGCCGAGCATGCTGATGCCGCCGCCCAGGGTGAACCCGGCAATCCCAACGGTCGGACACGACCCGCCCGGCACGGTCCGGCCATGAGCAGCGAGTCGGTCGTAGACGTCGATCAGTTGTGCTCCTGCGCCAACGGTTGCCACCGTGGAACCGGCGTCCATACGGACCTCGTTCATCTGACTCACGTCGATCACGAGTCCCGGACCGGTAGACCAGCCGGCATAGCTATGCCCGCCTGACCGAGGGTGAATGGGAATGCGGTTGCGACGCGCGAACGCCAGGCAGGCACGAACGTCCTCGACTGTCCCGCAGCGGGCCAGAGCGCTGGGACGAATGTCATCGAAACGTGTGTTGAAGACCTTCCGATGCGTTTCGAACGCGGCGTCGTCCTGGAGCAGAAGGTCGCCGTCCAGGGCGGCCCGGAGGTCGGACCAGCCCAGGGGCTTTCCGTTCTGAAGAGAAGCGTACGCGGAAAGCCATGGCGCAGCGAGACCGCCCAGAAGGAATTGGCGTCTCTTCATGGGCGGGGTGAGGCAGGCGGGAACGAGCAAGTCGTCACGCGGCCCGCAGCGTAGACGCCGACCCCGGGGAAGTCAAGACAATAGAGCAGCGACTTCACGGTCACTGCACGAACTTGACGCACACGGGTGTACCGATCGAGAGCGATTGACCGGTGGGTGTGAGCTGGCCGGTCGCCTGATCGATGCGAAACGCCACGACCGTGTGTGAGCGCTGGTTGCCCGCGAGCAGCAATCGGCCGGTCGGGTCGATGCCAAAGCCGCGCGGAAAGCTGCCCTGCGTGGGCTCGCTCCCGACGAACGTAAGGCGCCCCGTTGACTGATCGATGGCGAACACGGTGATGCTGTCGTGCCCGCGGTTCGACGCGTAGAGGAAGCGCCCCGACGGATGCACCTGCACTTCGGCGCCACTGAACTCGCTCTGTGCATCAACGCCCGGGGGCAGCGTGGAGAGGGTGAGCACCTCTGACAACGCGCCCGATGTCGCGTCGTGGTTGAAGGCCGTGATCGTCAGCAGCATCTCGTTGAGGAGGTAGGCGTACGGTCGCGTCGGGTGGAACGCGAAGTGTCGCGGACCAGAACCCGGTGCCACTGCAACAGAAGCGGGCGTGTGCGGCGTGAGCGTGGCCGCGGCCGGGTCGAGCTTGTAGATGATCATCTTGTCGATGCCGAGGTCTGCCGCATAAGCGAACCGGTTCGACTCGTCGACGTTGATTGAGTGCGCGTGCGGCTTCGCCTGTCGCGTTGGGTGGATGCTTGACCCCGTATGGCTGTTCACGCTCGCGGGAACCGCGAGGTGGCCATCGCTGCGGATGGGGAGCGCGGCCACACTCCCACCGCCGTAGTTGGCCACGAGCACGACGCGGCCCGTGCGGTCGACTATCAGGTGTGCTGGTCCGGCGCCGCCCGACGACTGCTGGTTCAGCGGCGTCAGCAGGCCAGAATCCCTGTCGATGGCAAAGGCGCTGACCGCGCCGGTCTGCCGGCCCTCGTACGACGACACCTCGTTGGCGGCATACAGGTGACGACCGTCCGGATGAACCGCCAGAAAGCTTGGGTTCGTGGACTCGGCCGCGAGTTCGGGGTCAGTGAGACGACCGGTCGCGAGGGTGAGACGCGACACGTAGATGCCTTTGCTCCTCTCATTGTTCGTGTATGTGCCGATGTACACGAGCAACTCACCGGGGACCATGCTCTTCTCACCCTGCGAGGCATGTTCGGCGGCGGGGCGCGGGCCGGCTGCGGCGATGGCCGCGGCCAGGAGGGCGGCCAAGAAGACGATGCCTCTGCTTTGCATGTGTGTGTTCCGTATGTACCGCCGCGCGCGATGCTACCCCTATCCGGTGTACCCGACAATCCGTCGCTGTCGGCGTTGCCAAGGCCGCCGTGTCACGCGGTGTCTACAGCGGGAGGCCCGGTTGCGAGCCGCGGTCAGACGCGGGGGCGCAGGTGGCGATATGCCTTCTTTCCAGAGGGAATCGCGTTCGACGGAAAAGGCTTTGTTGGAACCCGCGTAACCGCACCGGCCTTCAGCTACTCGCGGGAAATCAGAGCCGAAAGTGAAGGTTTGGTGGACCTGACCGGGATCGAACCGGTGACCTCCTGAATGCCATTCAGGCGCGCTCCCAACTGCGCTACAGGCCCATTTCTGCGAGAACTGAACCCTCATCGTAACACGCTGGTCCCTCTGGAAGCCCTGGCGGCACCTCAGGTCCCATTGCGCCGATGACCTGGTCTGTCACTGGTCGAAGCTACTGTGGTGTTCAGGGCAGCTCGGCTGAAGCCGAGCACTACGAGTGGTACCGCGAGTGGTACCGCGTTCGCAGGGTCCAGCTAAGCCGGAAACTACGAGTGAACGAGCTCGGCCGAGAGTCCCAGAGCCTGGAGTCCAGGGCCTAAAGCCAAGACGACGCTTTAAGCAGATGTCGCAGCCTGACGTCGATGCGCAAGAGTGAGCCAGTCGGTCAGGTGCTTGGCGGCCTCGTCCGGCGTGATGCCGTAGAACGGCATCATGGCAGTGGGGATCCCAGGCAGACGCACGAGCTGCGCCCGCCATCGGTTGCTGACGGCCGTCACCTCAATAGCGTACGCCCGCCCGCCAATGGTTTCTTCGAATCGATGAATAGTCACAATGTATTGATTTCTACGGATGAGTCGGGTTGATCTTACGCCGCATCCACAGATGATCAAGCGAAGCCCGACACGAAGGCGGATGCACACGGGATTTGTGCGTCTCGCGCTTGGCCGCACGGCTTCAACAATTTTTTCTTGTGGCGGGTTCTCAACAGCTTTTCCGCGGGGTGTCCACAGGTTTTCCACAGATCGTGATTTGAGGGTCATCGTCGCGCTCGCCGAGTACAATTTGACCTCCTCACTGCATCCATGAAGCTCAGGCTCGTTCGTCTCATCGTCCTGTGCCTCGCCGTTCCGGCGGTCGCTCGCGCAGCCGCAGCCGACCCGATGTTGTTCACGCTGTTCCTCACGGATGGCACGAGCCTCGTCAGCTTCGGCGAGTTCGCCCGCGTTGACGATCGTGTGGTGTTTTCGCTCGCCGGCGGAAGCAGCGCGGAGCCGAGGCTTCAGGTAGCGACGCTTCCGGCCAGCAAGATCGATTGGCCGCGCACCAACCGGCACGCAGCGTCCACGCGCTACCAGTGGTACGCCTCCACGCGAGGCGAAGAAGACTTTCTGCGTCTCAGTGACAACGTCGCCGATGTCCTGAACCAGGTGGTGCAGAATACCGATCGCACCAAGGCACTCGGCGTCGCGCAGGAGGCACGAGCCACACTCGCTGAGTGGCCGCGCGAACACTTCGGCTATCGCCAGGAGGACGTGAGGGAGATCCTCTCGTTCCTGGACGGCATCATCGCCGACCTGCGCGCAGCCACGGGCGTCAGTTCGTTTGACCTGGCCCTCGTCGCATCTCCACCGCCCATCGAGATCCAACCCCTGGCCGTCATGCCCTCCCCTCGCGACCAGGTGGATCAGGTTCTTCGGCTGGCCTCGCTCACCGAACGTGCATCAGAGCGCGTCGTCCTTCTGCGCTCGGCCCTCGACCTGCTCGACTCTGCCGCCACTATCATTCCTCGCAGAGACGCACTCCCTCTCAGAAAGGCGGCCGAAAGGCAGCTCGAAGTGGAGCGCGATACTGACGTCAAATACGCGGATCTCTCCCATCGTCTCGTGGACGAAGCCACGAAAGGCGCGTCGCGCGCGCGGGTGGACGATGTGCAGCGCGTGCTGAACAAGGTTCCACGCGAGGATGCGAAGCTTGGAGGCAGGCGGCCAGAAACGGTGCAGGCGCTGCGGGCGTCGATTGAGGCACAGCTCGACGCGGCCAGACGATTCCGGCTCCTGCAGGACCGCTGGACGATCCGCCGTTCGCTCTACCGCGACTATCAGCGCTCCGTGTCCACGCATTTGACGCAGCTCGTGAAGTCGCAGCCAGACCTCGAGGCTATCCGCGGGCTCGATGGGCCGACTCCAGAAACCCTGGTGAAACTTCGCGCCAGGTTGCGGGGCGGTGCCGCGTATCTCGAGCGCATGCGTCCTCCTGAAGATCTGAAGACCACGCACGACCTGCTGGTCGGAGCATGGCGATTTGCGGAGAACGCCGTCAACGAACGCTACGCTGCCGCGCGAGCCGGTGATGTCAGATCCGCCTGGCAGGCTTCATCGGCCGCGGGAGGCGCGCTCCTGCTGCTCTCGCGCGTCCAGCAGGAGATCCGGGAGTCACTCGAGCCGCCGAAGCTGCAGTGATCACGCCTCGCGTCACCCGCCTCGTCCGGGTGCCGGACCTTTCGACCTTCCGCTCCACAATCGTTGACCTCGCCACCGCGGGCGCACCGCTCGAGGCGCGTCGCCGGCTTGTCGTCGTGCCAACACGGGCAGCGGCGGAGCACGTGCTTCGATCGATCGAACGTCGCGTCCTCGTGGCGGGGGCCGCGGTTGGACTGCCTGACTTCGTCACCCCCAGGGAGCTGATCCCTCGACTGGGTGAGCGTCTTCCCGGCGTGCCCGGGGTGCTGCTCGACACCGAGCGTGAAGTGCTCGCGGGCAGAGCCTGCGGAACCGCAATTGCGGAGGGCTGCGAGCCTCCGTTCCATCTGCGGCCCGGTCTCATCGCTGAGATCGTCCGGTTCTACGACTCGCTGCGGCGACATCTCAAGACGATCGATGCCTTCGAACGCCTCTCACTCGGCATGCTCGAGCCGGGTGCACTCGACGATCGCGGCGCCGAACGTCTCGTGCGCCAGACGAGATTCCTGGTCAGTGCGTTTCGTCACTTTGAACGGCTGGTGGAGTCTACCGGTCGTGTCGATGAGCACATGCTTCGTCGCCAGTTGATGGCGACAGTCGCATCGAGTCCATGCGAACACGTCGTGCTTACCGTCGGTGACGACGCGTTCGATCGTCATGGTCTGTGTGCGGCGGATTGGGACCTGCTCTCGAGACTGCCTGGACTGGCGCGACTGGATGTGGTCGCGACCGACGCCAACATTGCCGGCGCCTTCCACGAAAAGATTCATCAGCTGCTGCCTGGAATCGAGGAGGTACGCGTTCCAGGCGCCGATGGGTCCACGTCGCCAGCGCTTGTTGTCGGGGACGGGCCGGGGATGACGTGGACGGCGAGAGATCGCGAAGAGGAAGTCGCCGGGTTTGCGCGATGGGTGCGTAGGATGATGCGTGAGGGCGTGCCGGAGGTCTCCTCCCTGGATCGGATCGCCCTGGTTGTGCACCAGCCGCTGCCTTACGTCTACCTCGCACGTGAGGTGCTGCACTCCGCACGGATTCCCTGTCAGATGTTCGATGCCCTGCCGCTTGCCTCTGAACCGTACGCGGCCGCATTGGATCTCCTGATCACCAGCGTGACCGGGAACTTCAGCCGCGTGCAGCTCGTCTCCCTGCTCAGGTCGCCGCACTTCCGATTTGGTCCCGACGATGCGCCGCTGGCTTCCCGAGAAGTCAGCGCCCTCGACCGTGAGTTGAGCGAGGCCGGATACCTTGGCGAGATCGAGGCACTGAATCGCCTCATCGACACGTGGAGTAACTCCTCTCGCCAGTCGAAAGGCCTTCGAGCGGCGCGCGCGATCGCGAGCGCGATGATGGAACTGCAGCCGCTTCGTGCTGCCGCGCCATGTGGCGAGCATCTCGATCGGTTGCTGACGTTCCTCTCTCGTTATGAGCGCCTGCCTCACGTCGATGATCCATTGCGACCGCGTCTACTCCGGGCACGCAGCGCCATTCGAGACACGCTGGTGGGTCTGCGGAACGCCTACGCGCAGTTCGACGACGCTCCTCTCGACTTCGAGGTCGTCACGGCAGTCATCCGTCGATGGATCGAGGCACATACCTTTGCCCCTCGATCGGGCGATGCGGGAGTCCATCTCGTTGATGCCGCAAGCGCTCCGTATGGCGACTTCGACGCCGTGCAGCTCGCGGGACTCGTCGACGGTGAATGGCCGGCTGCACCCCGTCGAAACATCTTCTACCCGCCGTCGCTTCTTCGCGAGCTGGGGTGGCCAGGCGAATCGGAGCGTCTGGATGCGGTTCGATCGGCATTTGGTGATCTGCTTCGCCTCGCACGTACGCGCGTCCGTGCCTCGGCTTTCACGCTGGAGGATGACGCCATTGTGCCGGCATCGACATTGGTTGACGCGATTCCGACGGCCAATCTGACGACGATGGCCGATCCAGTGATGAGCCCGGTGAGCATCTTCGACTACGAAGCGCTGGCCGTGGAGCCCGTGTATCTCGATGCGCTTGATCCAACCGCCAGGGCCGCGGCGGTACGACGGACCGAAATGACTCGTACGCATCAGACCGGTTCCACGGCCGGTCACGTTCAGGACGCTCACTCCTTGAGCGCGCTCGAGCGGTACCAGGACTGCCCGTTCAAGTTTTTCGCAGCAGACGTCATGAAGCTCGAAGAGCCGCCTGAAGATCAGCCGACGATGTCTCCGAAGGCGCGCGGACGGTTCGTCCATGAGGTATTCCAGAAGTTTTTCGAAGCGTGGGACGCGCGGGGACAGGGAACGATCGACGTGGACCATCTCGACGAGGCACGCGAGCTGTTCGAAGAGGTCGCGGATTCGCTGCTTGCGCAGTTCTCCGATGCAGAGGCCGCTCTGGAGCGCGCCCGGCTGTTTGGTTCGGCGATCGCCGTCGGAGTGGTTGACGTCGTGCTCGGCCTGGAAGCGTCCAGGCCCACAGCCGTGCGTGAACGCTGGCTCGAGCGACGGTTCGAGGGGAGCTTCTCACTCGGTGTCCCGGATGGTCCGCGGGTGTCACTGAAGGGTGTCGCCGACCGGGTTGACCTGATGGACGGCAATCGTCTCCGGGTCATCGACTACAAGTCCGGGTATCCACCGAATCCGAAGCGTGCGCTGCAGGTGTCCATCTACGGACTGTGCGCGCAGGAGTTGCTGGAGGGGCGTGACGGGGAACCCTGGACGGTGGACGAGGCGGCGTACGTCGCCTTTGCCGGGAAGAAGCCGCTTGTGCCCGTTGTTCGTCCGGGCGGTGACCCTGGCGCCCTCGCCAGCGCGCGCGAGCGTGTGATTGAGCTGGCAGGCGCGATTGCGAAAGGCGAGTTTCCGCCTCGTCCGTTCGAACTCAGGATCTGTGGTTACTGCGCGTTTCCGTCAGTGTGCCGGAAGGACTATGTCGGCGATGAGTGACGCACGATTGCCGTTTGACGAGCCGTCGCCCGTCGCCAGTGCCGACGCTGACGCACGTGTCCGCGCAGTCGACCCGCGTTTCAACGTCGCGCTCGAGGCCTCTGCGGGCACCGGCAAGACTCGTGTGCTCGTCGATCGCTACGTCAACCTGCTTCGTGCAGGGGTCGATCCGTCGAACATTCTCGCGATCACGTTCACGCGAAAGGCCGCGACGGAGATGCGGGAGCGCATCATGACGACCCTCCGCGCCGCTGGAGAGCGCGGCGAGATCCCGGCGGCACGCTGGCGTGAGCTGCGCGATCGCACGGCGGACATTGCCATCAGCACGATTGACGCGTTCTGTCTTTCGCTTCTGCGAGAGTTTCCGCTCGAGGCCGATCTCGACCCGGCGTTTTCGATTGCGGATGAAACCGAACTCCCCAGGTTGATCGATGAGGCGCTGGACGGGGCCCTCCGAATCTGCCGCGCGGCAGCCCAGGAAGACGAAACCGTGGCGCTGGCGTTCTCGCAACTGGGTGAGCGTCGCGCTCGTGCGGCCCTGACCAGCCTTTTGAGTCGGCGTCTTGTGGCGCCGGAGATTCTCGCCAGGTACCTCGACACCGCTCGTGCTGTCGAGCTGGACGCCGCAACCGTCTGTACCCGCGCCTCCCACGCGCTCCTCGATGCGTGCGAAGCCATGCGAGGCGGGCTCGATCGTCTTCTCGAGACCGGACCGCTCGAACCACGATTCGATCTTCTCGCGCGTGGATTGCGCAGGCTGCGTCATTCCGTTGACGAAAAGCAGCCGCTCCAACCCTCTACGGTGCAGACGGTGTTCTCGCGCGTGCGCGATCACTTCCTCACTCAGGACGGGGATGCGCGCAGCCGATCGCCGTACGCCAGGAACACGTTCGCGTCAGAGGCGGATTGGCGCACCCATCGTGATCTCGTCGTCGGTCACGCCGCGGCGATCCTCCGCGTCTCGGACGAGTTTCGACGCGAGCTCAACGTGCTCGTGTCTCGCGGCATATGGCGGATGTTTCGTATCGCAGAGACCGAGTATCGCCGCACGCTGGATGCCCATGCCGTGCTCGACTTCTCTGACCTTCTGCTCAAGACCCTCGACCTGCTCAGGCGAATGGAGGACTTCGCACGAAGCCGCTACCGCCTCGAGTCGAGGTATCACCACGTGCTCGTGGACGAGTTTCAGGATACGAGCCGCGCACAGTGGCAGCTGGTGTCGCTGCTCGTGCAGTCCTGGGGAGAAGGCGCGGGCCTCGCGGATTCCGGTCCGCTTCAGCCCTCGGTCTTCATCGTTGGCGATCGGAAGCAGTCCATCTACGGTTTTCGTGACGCAGACGTCTCGGTGCTTCGCGAGGCCGCCGGGTACCTCGACGGACTTCGGCCCGGAGGCGATGTGCGGCGGACGATCACGCGCAGCTTTCGTGCAACCGCTCCGCTTCTCGCGTTCGTCAACGACCTCTGCACCGATCTGGGGAAGGCGCCTGCCCGTGCCGATGCCTTCGGATACGACGAGACCGATCGCTTCCCAGTCGATGACTGGGCGTCGAAGGGCCAGGAAACGCTCGGTCTCGTTCTGGCTGACTCGCCGGAGTCGTGCGCGGAAATCACCGCCGCTGAGATCGCCCGGCTCCTTGCGTCAGGGGCAACGGTCCGCGATCGCGATACGGGCGTGCCCAGGGCCATCCGCCAGGGCGACGTGGGAATCCTCTTTCGAACACGCGAGAGCCATCGCGAGTTCGAGGCGGCGCTGGAACGACACCACATCCGCTCGTACGTGTACAAAGGCCTCGGATTCTTCGACGCCGACGAGATCAAGGACGTGCTCGCGCTCGTCTGGTATCTCGCCGACCCGGCTTCAGACCTGCGGGCGGCGGCCCTCATGCGGTCGCGGATCTTCGGCGTCTCGGATGAGGCGCTACGCCTGTTGTCGCCGGGTCTTTCCGGCGCGCTGCGGGCACCGTCGATTCCCCCTGCTGCCGCACACCTCACGGCGGACGACTCGCGAGCCCTCGTTGAAGCGCGCGAGTCCACGCGTCGATGGCTGGATCTCGTGGACCGGATTCCACCCGCCGAGCTGGTTGACCTGGCGTTGACCGAGACGGCGTACGCCTACGAACTACGAGGCGCACGTCTGCCGCAGGCCCGGGAAAACCTGAAGAAGATCCGGTCGCTTCTGCGGCGAATGCAGAATCGCGGCTACGCGACCCTCTCCCGGCTGGCAGCCCACCTCGACCGGCTGGCGGTTGGTGACGAGTCGAATGCCACGGTCGATGCGCTCGACGCCGTCAATCTGATGACCGTCCATGCAGCCAAAGGTCTCGAGTTTCCCGTCGTCTTCGTGGTCAACCTGGCGCGCGGCAGCGGCAACCGGCGCGATCCGGTCCGCGTGGTTGCCGATGCGCCGGGCGTGAGCGGGGGTGTTTCCGTCGGGGACTTTCAGTCGGAGGCAGACGAGGATCGCCCGGCAAGGGAACGAGAGGAAACGAAGCGACTTCTGTATGTAGCCCTCACTCGTGCCCGCGATCGGCTGTATCTGGGAACGGTGCTCAAGGATGGCCGGGTTCAGCCCGGGCGGGGGAGTCTGGCCGAAGTCATTCCCCAGTCGCTGCTCGACCGGATGATTCCCGCAGGTGACGAAATCGAATGGACAGCGACGTCGTCGCAGCGGGTCCATTGCTTTCGCGTGTGTCGGGTTGGGGAAGCGGGTGGGCTGACGCAGGTCCTCGAGAACGCCTCAGTGCCGGGAGAGTCTTCGGAGGGTCAACCCCACGATTTCGCCCTCCTTATCGACGACGCCGTTCCAACACGGTCGGTGGCCGGGGTCCTCGATCAACGAATGGCGACCGGATTTCGAAGCGATTTGGTCGAGTCAAGCGCCTCCAGCCGGCTGGTAGGGACGCTTGTCCATCGCCTGCTCCACCGCATCGGTCTCGCTGGCATGGCGGAAGCCGATGTCACGCCAGACACGGTCGTTCGTTTGCTCAGATCTGAGGAATTCTCCGCCGTTGCGGAGGACCGGACGGTTGCGGAACTTGCGAATGAGGTGGTCGCGGCCCATCAGGCCATCTCCTGCCGGCCGGACGTTCGCGCCGTGTATTTTGCGGGTGAACGATGGCACGAAGTCCCGTTCAGTACGCGGGCTGAGGACGGCTCAGTCATGCGCGGGACCATTGACTGTGTGATTCGGGACCCGGAGGGTCGGGTCACGGTTCTGGAGTTCAAGACCGGGTCGCCGCGTGACGAGCATCGGGCACAACTTGATCTCTACAAGTTGGCAGCCGAGCGTCTCTTCCCGGGGTCGCCCATCGATGTGCGCCTCGTGTACGCCTCCCAAAACACCCTTTCCTAGTCTTTTGTTGCCCAGTGGGTGCAAAAGAGCTCACATTTTCATGACTTCTTCATTGCGCCGCCCGGAAGCCATCCCCTACAATCGGAAGCATCGGGACGCACCGACCGCGTCCATCTGGAGTAAGCATTGACCACCAAAGAGGAGACGCGAGTGGCGCTCACCTGCCCGAGCTGCGGCAACGACCAGAACTTTCTGGTGAAGACGCTGCAGATGCACGTCGTGCATCTGGATGATTCGCGAGTCGAGGTCTCCGAAGAAGGGCGACCGGCGGTACTTGAAGTTCTGTGCGACGAGTGCGAGAACGCCCTGAGCCTCGAAGACATGGACGACAGTATCCGGAAGGAACTGCTGCTGACGCTCGGCGCCCGGTAGCATCCCGCCAGCGGCGCGCTACGCCGCGTCTTTCCGCCTTCGGCGCGTCATGTTGATCTTCTGCCAGCCGGTCGTCATCGGTCGAGGCATTGACTTCTCCAGGGCCGGCTCCTAAGGTACTCACTGCTCATGCGTGGACACACGTCTCGTCGAGTTGGAGGCCTTGCGCTTCGCGGCTCTCGACAGCAGGACTGGGGCTGTTTCGCGGACGAGGTCGTCATCGACTTTCCGTCTGTGGCTCCGGCTGTCGATCGCATGCGGAACGCATTCGTGGCCGACGAGCGGGCTTCTGCATTGAGCGCGGCCGTGAAGGTGTCCCGCAGAGAAGCGAGCCTTGGCGCCGTGCTGCCGCTTCAGGTGCCTGTGCGCCGCACGCGTGGCAGGTGCAGCGCACAGGCACCTGCCACGCGTGCGGCGGCCGGGGTGAAACATGGGCCGAGCCGTGTGCGCGGTGCAAGGG
>JABFSA010000172.1 GCA_013140775.1 Acidobacteriota bacterium
TCCCCCGATCGACGGGGTTGAAGCAGAGGCCGAAGTCTCACTCCGCGAAGAGGCGGTCATCCTCGCAGAGGCCCAGATTGCCACCGCGATGGATGCTCTGCGTATCCTCATCTACAACCCCGACGAGCCCAACTTCTGGACCCTGAACATCGAGACATCACCTGTATCTGCGCCGGCGCCCCTCGTCATCGACACTGATTCCGGCGTACGAAACGCGCTCGAACGACGGAGCGACCTGCAGGAACTGCGCAAGCGCCTGGAAACGTCCGACGTCAATGTGCAGTTCTCTCGCAACCAGACGCTTCCCGATGTGACCGCCAGCGTGGATTACGGGCTCACGGGACTCGGCGGCACACAGTTCATTCGAGGTCCGGGTTTTCCGGGACCGATCATCGACCAGACTGAACGCGGCTTCGGGAGTGTGCTCGGGGATCTGTTCACCCGAGACTTTCCGAGCTGGACCGCGTCGGTCAACATGACGTACCCGCTTGGCGCCACGCAGCAGAAAGCTGCCCTCTCCCGCGCGCGTCTCCAGTACACGCAGCAGCAGACACAGTTGCGCAACGCGGCGCTGCAAGTGGCCTCACAGGTCCGTGAAGCCAGCCGGCAGGTGCAGACGAATCAGAAACGCATCGACACGACACGCGTGTCACGAGAGCTGGCCGAAAGACGCCTGGAGGCCGAGGAACGCAAGCTCGCCGCGGGAACATCCACAGGCTTCCTCGTGTTTCAGGCACAGCGAGACCTGGCCCAGGCACGCAACAACGAGTTGCGCTCGATCCTGGACTTGCAGCGATCGATCGTGGACTTCGAAACCGTACAGGACGCGCCGCTCGGACAGTGACGAAATGCAAAATTCAAAATGCAAAATGCAGAAACGATGTCCAAGAGCACCCGTTGCCAGTAGGCTCCAGTCACAATCTGCCAGGGCCGACGGGCCTCGATGGTCATTCCCCGAAGGGAATCCGCAATCTTGAATTTTGCATTTTGAATTTTGCATTTCGTGACGCTCAAGTGAGAATCATGCCGTGCCACGCGTAACGGCGACCATCATCACGCTCGACGAGGCCCAGCACATCGGTGCCGCCATCGACAGCGTGATGTGGGCAGACGAGATCATCGTCGTGGACTCGGGCAGCACCGACGGCACCGTGGACATCGCCCGCACGAAGGGCGTCATCGTTCTTCATCGAGCGTGGTCCGGCTACATTGACCAGAAGAACTTCGCGGCGCAACAGGCGTCGTACGACTGGATCTTCTCTCTCGATGCGGATGAACGCGTTCCACCGGCGCTCACTGCCGAGATCCGCGCGATTCTGGCGGGTCAGCCTGCAGCCCACGCTTACCGGATACCGCGTGTCGCGTTTCACCTCGGACGCTGGATTCGAACGACCGACTTCTACCCGGACTACCAGACCCGCCTCTACGACCGGCGACACGCACGATGGCAGGGAAAGTACGTGCACGAGTCAGTCGCCGCGGATGGACCGGTCGGTCAGCTCGTATCGCCAATTGAGCATTACTCGTTCAAGGATCTGCAGGATCAGATCGATCGCATCAATCACTACACCACGCTCGCGGCCCGTCAGATGCACGAGGCTGGCCGGCGCTCGTCGTCTCTTCATCTGCTGGTGCACCCACCAGCCGCATTCCTTCGAAACTACATTCTGCGGCGTGGCGTCATCGACGGAGGTGTGGGCCTGACGATCTCTCTGGTGAACGCGTATTCAGTGTTCCTGAAATTCGCCAAGCTCTGGGAGCTGCAGCACGGCGGCCCCCACCCGCTGGCGGTCGCGTTCGCGCGGTACAAAACCCGTCAGCAACAGTCCAACGACAAGACCTCGATCTCCATGTGAACGAGAGAGCCCATGTTCTCCCTTCACATCGACACGGCCAAGACGTGGCGCGGCGGGCAGAACCAGGCGATGCAGACGGTGCTCGGCTTGCGAAGGCTGGATCACCGCGCACTCCTCGTCACGCATCCCGAAGGCGAACTGTTTCGCCGGATGTCTGAAGGTCCCGACCTCATTCCCCTCGCACCCAACACTGAGATCGACCTCAACGCCGCGTGGCGACTCACACGCGTGCTGAAGCAGTACTCACCCACCGTCATCCAGGCGCACGACAGCAATGCCGTCGCCATGGGGGCGCTGGCCCTTTCGATCCTGTCGCCGATGCCCCGTCCAAGTCTCGTCTCCACTTGGCGCCTCGGGAATCCCCTCGCGCGCAATTCCTTTTCGCGATGGAAGTACTCACAAGTGGATCACTTCATCGCGATTAGCGCCGCCATCCGCCATCGTCTCGAAACCGACGGCATCTCCGCTTCTCGCATCTCGGTGGTACACGAGGGTGTGGACGTAGAGCGTATCGAGCGGCTCGAGCCTGGACACGTCCATGCCGCGTTCTACCTTCCCACGCACTCGCCGATCGTCGGCAACGTGGGTGCTCTGACTCCTCAGAAAAATCACCACGACCTCATCGAGGCAGCCGCGCTCGTCGTGCGCGACGTGCCCGATGCCCGATTCGTCATCCTGGGTGAGGGAGAGCTGCGTGAAGCGTTGGAGCAGCAGATTCATCGGAAACATCTCGAACGTCACGTGATGCTCGGCGGGTTCAGAACAGACGCCCTGGCCATGATCAAGGGCTTCGACATCTTTGCTCTCAGCTCAACTCATGAAGGACTCTGCACATCCCTCATCGACGCAATGGCCGCGTCGAAGCCGGCCGTGGCCACCGCTGTGGACGGGGTGCCAGAAGTGCTCGTGGACGGCGAGACCGGATTCCTGGTTGCCCCGCATGACCCGCACGCGTTGGCCGAAAAGCTGGTGAAGTTGCTGAAGGACCAGGCATTGAGAGCTCGAATGGGTGCCGCGGCACTTGCACGGGCGCGGACGACATTCACGGTCGATCGAATGGTCGAGGAAACGCTGGATGTCTACAGGCGACTTGCGGTCTGACTCTTCAATGTCCTGCCGGGCCTGCAGACTCCGCGAAGGGGGCATCGCGTGTCCCGTTGAGGTTTCTCGAAACCACAGGCGTTCATCATGCCGAGGTGGCATAGAGAGAAATCAAACCGCACGGGATCGGCAGAATCGATCGCGCGCAGCGACGCGGTGATCTCCGCCGCCATCTTCCATCCAGGACTCTTGTAGCGCGTCAGCCGCAGACACTGTCCCAGTCGAATCACGTGAGTGTCGAGCGGAACGATCAAGCGTGACGGTGAGACCTTCTTCCACACGCCAAGATCGATCTCGTCCGTGCGCGCCATCCAGCGCAGAAAAAGATTCAGACGCTTGCACGCGCTGCCACCGGATGGACGTGGAAAGAAGCAGGACACGCCTGGACGTTTGGGAACTCGGCCATAGGCTGGCCGCACGTCGGTCGAGAGCGCGCGCGTAGAAAACGCCTCCAGGGCAGGGCCAACATCCGCCGCGGCTGGATCGTCTCCTTCCAGGAAAAACTGTTCGATCGAGCCGGACTCTCGCAGCATGCGCTGCAGGATCAGCATCAGCGCTGCGAGATCACGTCCCCGTACCCAACGATGAACCAGCGGTTCGAGCTTCGGGCCGTGCCTGCCAACGTCAAACTTCCGAACGAAGGCCGCGGGTCTCGGACCCATCACGGCAAGCAGGGACTCAATCGAGTGCAGTACGCTCGCCACGCGACCAAACGCAAGCCCCGCCGCGCAGAACCCGACGACTTCCCGATCCTCGGGTGAGGAGTACCTTCGGACAATGTGCACGGGGTCGCTGGCGGAGTGCACGTGATCGAACGAACGATAGAGCCTGTCGAAGGGCTCGCGAAGAGCAATCCCCTTCATCACTCCCCACTCGCGAGTCGCGCCAGTTCACTCCCCGTCAAACGGTACACCGTCCACTCATCCATGGGCTGCGCGCCGAGTTTCTTATAGAACCCGATGGCCGGCTCGTTCCAGTTCAGCACCGACCACTCCATCCGCCCGCAGCCACGCTCGACCGCAACCCCCGCCAGATACCGCAGCAAGACAGAACCGACACCACGGCCCCGCCACTCAGGCAGAACGAACAGGTCTTCGAGGTACAAGCCCGGCTGGCCCAGGAACGTCGAGTAATTATGAAACCACAAGGCGAAGCCCACGGCTTCGTTCGCAACGCGCGCGATCACCGCTTCAGCGCCAGGCGTCGATCCGAAGAGCGTGTCGCGGAGGCGCGCCTCAGTGGCCACGACATCAGCGGACATGCGTTCGTAGTCGGCAAGAGCCCGGATCAATTCGAGGAGAAGGGGTACGTCCTCGCTCGTCGCCGCCTCGACTCGGATTTCGGCGGACACGGTCAAAATGCCGTGACGGGCACTCCGGCCCTGCAGAGAGGGCACGCATCGGTGGGATAGTTCTCCGGGGCCTTGTATTCGGCCAGCGACACGTTCGGCACACCTGCGTCGAACATCGCCTCCATCCTGTCGTAGATCTCCGCTGTCGCGATCACCGTGCCCCCGGCGCGGCGCACAAGCTCTACGCAGCGCACCTGCGTCTGACCCGTATTTCGCACGTCGTCCACGACGAGCGCCTTCTTGCCCGTCACTTGCCGTGCGTAGAAGCTCGAGAGCACGTGGTCACCGCCCTGATGCGTGATGGGTGCGAAGAGCGTGGGCGGACGCGTGATCGACCTCCGGCTGTCGAGAAGGCCGGCAATCGTGTGCGCGAGCAATGCTCCCCCCGTCGCCGGTCCGACCACGACTTCGGCCGCCTCCACGATCGTGGGCGGAAGAACATCGAGCAGGTCCTGGGCGAAACGCCAGATCGTCGAGGGATACCGAAAGAGCTGATGCGGATTCAGATACACGGGGCCATGGAACCCGTTCCCGAAATCGAAATGCCCGTTGAGCATCAGCACTTCGTACTGCTGCAGGTCCTTCAGCGCTTTCTCACGAATCTCGTCTCGTCGGTTCATAAGATCTCGGCCAGCAACAGTTCGCGCACGCTATCCAAAGGCAATTGCGGCATCGGGGTTCTCGAACACCGGGCGCCCGCCGACAATCGTCGCGGCGACACCGCCACGCAGCTCCCACCCGTCGAATGGCGTGTTCTTCGACTTGGATCGCAGTTCACGTGCTGCCACTCGCACCCGCAGGTCAGGCGCAATCACGGTGATGTCCGCAGGCTGCCCCACCGACAGTGAGCCACCCGGCACTCCGAGCAGACGCGCCGGATTCGCCGACAGCAGCTGCACCATGCGAGGCAACGTGATCAGCCCGCTATGGACCAGTCGATCGAGCGTCAACGACACCGCCGTTTCGAGACCAACGATGCCGAAGGGTGCACGGTCGAACTCCACATGCTTCTCATCCGCATGATGTGGAGCGTGGTCGGTGGCGATGACGTCCACGCTTCCGTCCACGATGCCGGCGATCATGGCATCGCGATCCGCGGCTTCGCGGAGCGGCGGGTTCATCTTTGTGTTCGTGTCGTACGGGATCGGCGACCCGAGCGACTCGTCCGTCAAGGTGAAGTGATGCGGTGCGACTTCGCACGTCACGCGAATCCCGGCGTCTTTGCCCTTGCGCACCGCGCGAAGCGAGGTGCGCGCACTCATGTGGGCCACGTGAAACGCCGACCCGGTCAACTCCGACAGCAGCACGCCGCGTTCGACGCCCAGAGCCTCGCAGGCTCCGGGCATGCCGCGAAGCCCGAGCCGCGCGGCGTGAAAGCCTTCGTGCGCGACACCATCGGCTTTGAGCGAGGGATCCTCACAATGCTCGATGACGAGCATGCCGAACATACCGGCGTACTCCATCGCCCGTCTCAGCAACATCGCCGTCGCGACAGGATGGCCGTCGTCGGTAATCGCGACACAGCCTGCCTGTCGCAACTCCGCGATATCGGCAAGGAGATCACCTTTCGAACCGCGTGAGACTGCGCCAATCGGGTACACCCGCGCGAGCCCTGCCTCGGCAGCTTTCGCAAGGATGTAGCCGGTGACGTTGGCGTTGTCGTTGACCGGGCTCGTATTCGGCATGCAGGCCACGGCCGTGAAGCCACCGGCAACCGCCGAGGCTGTTCCCGTGGCCACCGTCTCTTTGTGTTCCTGCCCTGGCTCGCGCAAGTGCACGTGCATGTCGATGAAGCCCGGACAGACGATCATTCCCGCCGGCACGGCCACCACCGTGGCGCCGTCAACAGGAAGATCCTTGCCGACGGCGGCAATCCGGTCTCCGTCGAGAAGCACATCGTGCATCCCATCGATCCCGTTCACGGGATCGATCACGCGGCCGCCCTTAAGCAGCCGTTTCATGTTCCACTCCTCCAGCCAGCAGGTACAAGACAGCCATCCGCACCGCCACTCCGTTGGATACCTGCTCGAGGATCACCGAGAAGGGACCATCGGCAACCTCGGAGGCAATCTCGACGCCGCGATTCATCGGACCAGGGTGCATGATCAGGACATCCGGCTTGGCGTGCTTGAGCCGAGCGTCCGTCATACCGAAGACATTGAAGTACTCGCGAAGCGACGGAAAGAACGCGCCTTCCATTCGCTCGAGCTGAATCCGCAGCAGCATCACCACGTCCGCGTCGGCCACCGCCTGATTGACGTCGCTCGTCGCGCGCACGCCAAAGCGCGTGATCTCGGTAGGGATCAAGGTCGGGGGACCGCAGACCCACACCTCAGCGCCCATCTTCGTGAGCAGCTGCACGTTCGATCGCAGCACGCGGCTGTGGAGAAGGTCCCCGACGATCGCCACCTTCAGCCCTGCCAGCCGCGACTTGTGTTCGCGGATCGTGAACGCATCGAGCAGTGCCTGCGTCGGATGCTCGTGCATGCCGTCACCCGCGTTGATGATCGCGGAGCGGCAGATGCGCGACAGCAGGTGGCACGCTCCGGAAGACGCGTGGCGCAGCACGATCATGTCCGGGTGCATGGCTTCAAGGTTGAGCACCGTATCCGCAAGGGTCTCCCCCTTGACGACGCTCGACGATGCGATCGCGATGCTGAGGGTGTCTGCGCTGAGACGCTTCTCTGCGATCTCGAACGACGTGCGGGTGCGGGTGCTCGGTTCGAAGAAGAGGTTGACGACCGTCTTGCCGCGCAACGCGGGCACCTTCTTGATCGACCGGGAGCCGATCTCCTTCATCGCCTCAGCGGTGTCGAGGATCAGGATGATCTCCTCCGGTGACAGGTCTTCGATGCCGAGAAGATGCCGGCTGCGAAGCAACGTCGCCGCCACGCGCTCGCTGGCAGCCGCACTCACGGAACTGCTCATGCCGCACCCCCTTGCAGGACAACCTCATCCCGATCGTCGCTCTCCTGCAGGTACACCTGCACGCTCTCTTCGAACGACGTCGGCAGGTTCTTGCCCACATAGTCCGCCTTGATCGGAAGTTCCCGGTGCCCGCGATCGACCAGCACGATCAGCTGGATGCTGCGTGGTCGCCCGAAGTCGATCAGCGCATCCAGCGCCGCTCTGGTCGTCCGACCCGTGTAGAGAACGTCATCCACGAGCAAAATCTTGCGGTCGTCGATGGAAAATGGAATCTCGGTGCGACGCACGAGCGGCTGCGGACCCACCGCGTGACGCATCAGATCGTCGCGATAGAGCGTGATGTCGAGCGCGCCGGTGGGAACCTCGTCGCCGGTAATCTCGTGAAGGGTGCGGGCGAGCCGCCGCGCCAGGTGATCGCCACGCGTACGCACGCCGACCAGGGCGAGATCTTTCACGCCGCGGTTGCGTTCGACGATTTCGTGGGCGATACGGGTGAGGGTGCGGCCAATCCGGTCCGCATCCATGACAACAGGCATGTGGCACCTCTTCGCGGTCTCTCAGGGCCGCGGTTAAAGAGTCGGTGAGGATTATAGCTCAGCTATACTCGCGTCTTTCAGCGAGCGACGTTGATGACACTGATCGGGCCGTCGATTCACATCACAGGCGACATTTCTGGCGACGAGGACGTCATCATCCAGGGTCGTCTCGTGGGAAGTCTCGTGCTGCGGGAACATGCGCTGGTGATAGAGCGCGGCGCTCGCGTGGATGCCGATGTGCGCGGCGCACGAGTGAGCGTGCATGGTGAACTGAACGGAGCCGCGACCGCCACGGCGCGCGTGGAGCTCGGTCCGACGTGCTCCGTGGCCGGCAATCTGAGCGCGACACAGGTCGTCGTGGCCGACGGCGCCCGTTTCAATGGGCACATCGACATGGGTCAGCGGACGATCGCGGCCCGGCTGGCCAGCTACAACGCCGCACGCAGCGCGTAACGCGTGTCAGTCTGTCGAAGGACCGGCCTGCAGGATGCGGTGGATGACGGCGCAGAGGTCGGTCGCGGAGTACGGCTTGCCCAGGAGGTGCCGGACGCCCGCGGCAGCCGCTTCCGTTTGGAGCTGATCAGTAATCAGACCAGACGCGAGCATGACGGGTAGATCCGGCCGCAGGCGGACGATCTCTCGCGCCAGGTCCACCCCCGAAGCGCGTGGCATGTTGTAGTCGGTCACAACGAGGTCGAACGCCTCCGGATTTGCCTGAACGGCGGCAACCGCATCGGCGGCTCCCGTGAGCCCGGTCACTCGAAATCCATGGCGCTCCAGGATCCTGGTACCAAGGTTCACGAGCGCGAGCTCGTCATCGATGAACAGGATGTGCTGACCGCTTCCGCGCGGGAGACTCGCCGGTTTCGCCGCGGCATCCGGACTGGGGGGAGCTGAGGTGGCGGCTGGAAAGTACAACTCAAAGACCGTTCCCCGGCCCTGTGCACTGGCCGCTGTAATGGCGCCTCCCAGGTCCGCCATGATGCCGTGAACGACGGCAAGCCCCAGCCCGGTTCCCTGCCCGACCCCCTTGGTCGTAAAGAACGGCTCGAATACACGGTGGAGCGTCTCGGCGTCCATGCCCTTTCCCGTGTCGGTCACGAAGAGCCGGGCATAGCGGCCCGGTGCCAGGCCGGTGTTGCGTGGTACCGCGTTTTCCTCGATCGTCAGTCCATCGAGGACGAGATCGATGCGACCGCCCCGCCCGTCCATGGCATGCCAGGCGTTGGTGCAGAGATTGACGAGCACCTGGTGTACGGCATTCGGATGACAGAGAACGTCTGGTTCGGTCCCCATAAACGTGGTGACGAGTTCGACACCCGCGGGTAGAGTGGCGCGAAGCAGCAGAATGTCTTCTTCGATCGCCGAGCGCAGTTTCATCACGCGCTTTTCGATCGACTGCGGACGGCTGAACGCGAGAATCTGCTGAACCAGCGCCGTGGCGCGATCCACACCTCTGTGGATCTGTTCGAGGCTCTCCATGGCGGGATGATCGGAACCCACGTCCTTCTGCGCGAGAGTCAGGTTCCCCAGGATGACCGCCAGGATGTTGTTGAAGTCGTGTGCGATGCCACCGGCGAGAGTTCCAATGGCCTCCATCTTCTGCGCCTGGCTGAGACGGAGTTCGAGCGCCTGCCGCTCCGCCTCTCCCTTCTTGCGTCTTGTGATGTCGAACAGCGTGACGAGGAGAAGGTCCGAGTACGACCCGGTGAGCGCCGTCGCTCCCACGATGACCGTTCGCTGAAGCCCGTCCTTGCAGTGAATGTTGACCTCGACCGGCTCGAAAGGCGCGTCGTTCTGTCGGGCCTTGTCGAGGCCGGCGAGCCATGCATCGGCCACCGATTGGCGGTACGCGGGGTCAGGATAGGCCTTGGGCCACCAGTCTGTGAGGGTTGGAATGTCATCGACGGTGTACCCGAACGTCCGCGTGAACGCCGGATTGAGATACGTGATCCGTTGATCGGCGTCGTTCAGCGCACAGGGGACGGGAGACGCGTCGATCATGACGCGGAAACGCTCTTCGCTCGCGCGCCATGCCTGATCTGCCTGCCTCCGCTCCGTAATATCTCGTCCTTCCTTCACCAGCCAGGTCACGTGTCCGTGTTCGCCAAGTACGGGCTTGAGGGAGACATCGATCACGCGCAGATCGCCACCACGGTTCATGTGCGTGGTTTCGAAGCGCACGAACTCACCGGCAGCCGCCCGTCGAATCGCGTCCTGCAGACGCTCCTGCTCGATCGGTGAGTGTGTCCACCAGGGCGTGTCCCAATACCGCTTGCCAAGAACCTGGTAGGCAGCGACACCAACGAAGGCCATGGCGGCCTGGTTGACCTCGAGCACGAGCCCTTCGGTATCGAGCAGAGCGATGAACTCGAACGTCTGATCGAACACCGCCCGGGCTTTGGCCTCGCTCAGCCGGAGCGCGGCCTCGACCTGCTGCCGCTCGCGGATCTGTATTTCCAACTCCGCGTTCAACCGCGTCAGAGCAGCGGAAGTCGCAAGCGCGTCCTTGTCGCGGCAGGTGTCAGGCGGTGACTGGGCCATACGTCGATGTCTGAACTGTTATCGGCGTGGCAGGCCCGCCAATCTACTGTGCCTTCCGGTGTCCTGATGGACGGACCGTCGGGCTGCCCGGTTCGGCATCGCACCCTTAAGAACCGTTTACTGTTGCCGATTCCCATTCGCAGGGCTCCACCGCGCGTGTCCCTCGACACTCGTCGCCGACGACAACGCCATCAATCAGATGGTGGCGAGGAAGATCCTCGAGAAGCTCGGATGCCGGGTCGATGTTGTCGCCAATGGAGAGGAAGCGCTTCGCGCAGTTGAGCGCCTGCCGTAAGACATGGTGCTGATGGACTGCCAGATGCCAGTGATGGACGGCTACGAAGCATCCATCGCGATCCGTCGCCTTGGCACTCGCGGACGCCGGATACCCATCGTGGCCTTGACGGCTGCCGCGATTGAGGGCGACCGTGAGCGCTGCCTGGCCGCGGGCATGGACGACTACATCGCGAAGCCGGCGAAACCCGCGCAGCTGGCCGAGGTCCTTGGCCGCTGGCTCACAGGTCCGGCGGAGATCGCGAGCGATCGAGCAGCTGCGCTGACGCACTGACGGACCCGCCGCGTGCGAAGCGGCTGATATACTCCGATGAATGCCCGTCGATGTCGAGGCACGGGTCATCTCCAACACGCGCCTCTCCCCTGATTACAACGTCATCGCCCTTGCCGCACCTGAAATCGCGCGTGCGGCGGCTCCCGGACAGTTCGTCATGGTCAAGCCGGCGCAGGCATCGGCGCCCCTTCTGCGACGCCCGTTCTCGGTTTTTGAAGTCCTCCGAACGAACGGCCGCATCGAAGGCCTGACGCTTCTCAGCAAGCGCATCGGCACCACCACGAACCTCCTGTTCAACGCAGCGGTCGGGGACGTGATTTCCTGCCTCGGCCCGCTGGGCCGGCCCTTCGACCTCATCGATCCCCCGGCAGAAGCATGGATGGTCGCCGGCGGCGTGGGTCTTGCCCCTTTTGCGACGCTCGCGGAAGCGCTTCAATCGCGCGGGATCAACGTCACCCTCATCTACGGTGCCAGAACCAGCCGAGAGCTGTTCTACCTCGACTGGTTTCGAACGCGAGGCGTGCGTGTACTTCTCGCCACCGAGGACGGGAGCTCGGGCGACCGTGGACGCGTCACCGTTCCACTCGAGCGCGAACTGCAGGCTGCTTCGGATCGAAACGTCATGGTCTACGCATGTGGCCCGGAGCCGATGCTGGAAGCCGTCGCCCATCTTGCCAGCCGGTACGGCAGGCCATCGCAGGTGTCGGTCGAGCGTGTGATGGGCTGCGGCCTCGGCGGCTGCTACAGCTGCGTGATCCCGGTTCGCAATGACAACGGCGGTCAGCACTACGTCAGGTCCTGCATTGCCGGACCGGTGTTCTCGGGCGAGGAGATTGTGTGGGACTGACAGATCTCTCCGTCAAGATCGGCTCACTCACCCTGGCCAACCCGCTCATCGCGGCCAGCGGCTGCTTCGGGTATGGCGTCGAATATGCCGGCGTCGTGGACTTGTCACACCTGGGCGGCGTAGCGGTCAAGGGTCTCTTCCTGACCGAACGACAGGGCCATCCTCCAGAACGCATCGTCGAAACCCCGGCGGGAATGCTCAATGCCATCGGGCTTCAGGGCATCGGGGTGCATCGCTTCATCAAGGAGAAGCTTCCCGAGCTTCGCGAACGGCGCGCGACGGTCATCGTGAACATCTGCGGATCGACGCTCGACGAGTATGTCGAGCTGTCGCGAATCCTGTCTGACGCCGAAGGCGTGGCGGCGATCGAGCTGAACATTTCGTGTCCCAACATCAAGGAAGGTGGCATCACGTTCGGATGCAGCCTCCACGGGACGTTCGACGTCGTCAGCGCCGTGAGAAAGGTCACACGGCTGCCGATCATCCCGAAACTGACACCGAACGTGACTGACGTCGCGTCGTTTGCCAAGGCGTCGGAGGACGCGGGAGCCGACGCGGTCTCACTCGTGAACACGTTCCTGGCAATGGCCATCGACGTTGAAACACGCCGGCCGAAACTGTCCAACATCGTCGGCGGGTTGAGCGGTCCTGCAATCAGACCCATCGCGGTGAGGATGGTGTACGACTGCCATCGAGCGGTGAAGATTCCCGTCATCGGCATGGGCGGGATCGCGTCGGCGAAGGACGTGCTGGAGTTCATGATCGCCGGAGCCTCAGCCGTACAGGTAGGCACGGCCAACTTCGCGGATCCGTTCATCTGGTCCAAACTGCTCGACGGCATCACCGAGTATCTGAATCGCCATCACATTCCACGCGTCTCGGACCTGACAGGCACAGTGGACACGGGTGTACATGCAGCGCATTGATGAACTGCTCGTCGCTTTGGATGTGAACACCGGGACTCAGGCGCTGGAACTTGCCACCGCGCTCGACGGCATCGCAGGCGGGTTCAAGATCGGCAGCCGGCTCTTCACGCTCGAGGGTCCCCAGCTCGTCCGCACGCTGTCCGCGCGCGGGGCTCGCGTGTTTCTCGACCTGAAGTTTCACGACATTCCCAACACGGTGGCGCAGGCCGTGGAATCGGCCGTGCAGACTGGAGCCTGGATGATCAACGTCCACGCGTCCGGCGGGGTGCCAATGATGCAGGCGGCGGCCAAGGCTGGCCGGGAGACGGCTCAGCGCATCGGCGCTCCGGCTCCGCTCCTCATCGGCGTCACCGTCCTCACCAGCATGGATGCCGTAACGCTTCAGCAGACCGGCGTCGAACGCCCGCTCGCCGATCACGTCGTCGATCTGGCCATCCTGGCTCGCACAGCTGGACTTGATGGTGTTGTGGCGTCCCCTCAGGAAACCGCGGCGATCAGGAAGGCGTGCGGGAAAGACTTCCTCATCGTGACGCCAGGAATCCGTGGTGCGTCGGCGGGTGCAGACAAGAACGATCAGATGCGGACGATGGGACCGGCTGAGGCCGTGCGGGCGGGCGCCAGCTACATCGTGGTCGGGCGGCCCATCATTGCCGCATCAGATCCGCGGCGCGCAGCCGAAGCGATCGTGAAAGAGCTCAGCGAAGGACTTCTCACCACCTGATCCCGTCACGGCCATGCGTGGACCACCGCATGGCGGACGAGCGATCGTCCGTTGCGCCGCCTCAGCGGAAGATTGCGCGTCTTCAGCTCGACGCGGCTGAATCCAGCCCGCAGACACATCAGTTTCAGGCACGCGATATTCGGCAGCCACCACGCGGTTTTTGAGTCGGTGCCCACGAGCGTGGCCAGTGGCTTTCGAATGACGTAGCTCAGGATGTGCTCGGCTCGTCCAATCGGATTGGCGATGACACAGACTCCGTCCGGCGCCATGACCTTCCTGACCTTGCTCAGGACGCCCATGGGATCGGCCAGATGAATCAAGAGCGACCCCACGAACGCGAGGTCGTATCCCGTTCCAACGGTTTCCGGCGAGATATCCGCAACGTCCAGCCACAACGGCTTCACCGCGGACTTCAGGAGCGCGTGAGGTAGGAAGAAGTCGAGACGGCCGACATCCGCACCAGCGTCACCCTGGTCCAGGCCCACGACGTTCTTTTGACGATCGGGTGGTAAATCGATTGCGACCACCGATTGGGCGCCAGCCCTCTCGAAATGGAAACTGAAGAACCCGCTCGCGCGACCGACGTCCAGTACGGATTTTCCACGCACGTCTGGAAAACCATACGCATTCACGAAGGGTCGGTGATCGTAACGACCTGGGAGTGTCAGGCCTTCGCGGATGTCGATGGTGTGGTAGAACCGCACGCGCCGCGACAAGGCGACGAGCTGTTCGTCTGGCAGCGCGTAGAGTTGCTCGATTGACTGGATGTCGGAGGGCTTCGGGGACTTCGCCAGGTGCGTGACGCCCTTTGGAAGGTCTTGCGAAAAAGGGGCGGACCCGGGTGGACCCGAGCGGACCCGCCCCCTTCGATAGTGCTACTTGGCGGTGAAGACGAAATGTCCGCGCCGGTTTCTCTGGAAACAGGCCTCGGTCTCCTCGCTGCAGAGCGGCGTCTCTTCGCCTTTGCTGACAGCGAGCAGACGATCCGGTGCGATGCCGAGGCTCACGAGATAGTCCCTGATGGCGCCCGCGCGGCGGCCACCGAGTGACAGGTTGTATTCAGCAGTGCCACGCGCGTCCGCATGTCCTTCAATCGACACGCGCGTTGTCGTCCAGCGACGCAGGTAGTCCGCGTTCCGCTGAAGGACCGGCCGCTGGTCTTCTCTGATCGTTGACATGTCGTAGTCGAAGAAGACGTCGGCCAGCGGCATCTCCGCGTTCAGTTCTGCCAGCGTCTTACGCTGGAAGATCTCGTCTTCGGTCAGCGGCTTCGGCGGTGGTGCAGGAGCCGGTGCCGGAGGCGGAATCCTTCTGTTGCAACCCGCGATGACCACGAGCAACAGCAGCGCGGCGGTGGAGAGCCATACCGAACGGCGCAGTTTCATCAGCGAATTCTCCTGCGTTTCCTTGCGTTAGATTCCGAGTGGGAGCTTACGTCCTGATCGATCTCGTGTCAATCAACGCGAATTTGATCGAGACGCGTTTCGAACAGTCGCAGCCCAAGATGTCGTTCGTCCGAGGTACCTTCCGCTGGTCCTGGCAGGTACACAGGATCTGTTTCGATCACGATCGCACCGTCGGCGCGTGAAAGATCCTCGGCGGGCACGGTCATCGTCCACTCGAAATCTGCATCTGGTTGAAACTGTCCGATGACATGTCCGCCGACCGACACACGCACCGTTGGAGGAGCGTCGAGATACCGCAGTGGTGACTCTCCACGCATGCTCAAACGAAGCGCGCTCGCAGCCCCGCTGACCCGTAATATCGACCGCTCGCTGCTCCACCGCCACTGCCTGCCCGACGGGGCGTCGTATTCGGCCTCGTGCCATCCCTCCTCGAAGGCGTACAGGAACTGATTCGCAGGCTGGATATCAAACTGCCGCACCGCCACCGCGGCCCGACGACCGTCTCCACCCCGTGGCCGGGAGGTGATGGTCAGCCTCGCATACGCCCCAGGCCCGTCGGCGACGCCAAGCGGTAAGTTCAAGAACCTCAAAAAGTTACGCTGCACGACGGTCAGCGTCCACGAGTCGGCTATCTGCCCGTCAAGAGCCAGCTCGAACTCCGCGTCTGGATCCCCGGGATTACCCAGATGGCGGCCACCCACGGCCAGGTGCAATGGCCCAGGACGCCGGCGCACCCAGGCCTCGATGGGCCGGGAATCCGGACCGGTGCCCGTCGCGAACGCGAGACCACCCGCCTCCGGCGTCAACGACCAACCCTCTCCGACGAACCACCCGGGCGGGTTGATGCGGTACCAGTTTGCGCCCAACGGACGCGATCCGCCCAGCTCACGACGATCGGCAACAGCCCAGGAGTATCGATCGACGTCGAGCATGGCCTGTGGATCGATCAACGCCATATCCGATCGCCGTGGGTCCGCGAGAAACCACACCGGAAGAGTTCCACCCTCCTTCCAGTACGTGGCCGGGCCAAGCCACTCGTACTGCCGACGTGGTTCGACCGCTGACGGCAGTGGTCTCGCCTGCAGCGCGCGCCACAGACTGTAATGGGAATAGATTCCAGCCGGCTTCGCCGTTTGCGCGTGCGCCATGGCATCGATCGCACGAAACGCCGGATGCGCCTGCTTGCCGTAGTCGATGCCCAAAGGGATCGACACGAAGAGCACAGCCGCGAGCAGGGGGACCCCGGCAATGTTCGCGAATCGTCCGGTGGATGCGATCGCGAACGCCGCGAGCCACGCCACGGGCACCAGTGTCGGGAGCGCATAACGGACGGTGAGCGTCTCCTGAAACAGCAAGTGAAACGCGGTGTACGGACCGAATGCGATCAGCAGAAGCGCAGCGGCGCGGCGGTCTCGCAAGAGCGCCACGCCGGAACCGATCGCCGCCACGATCGTGACCACTGCCGCGAGCGCATCCGAACCCCAGGGCAGAGCGAACGTTTCATAGAGCGTGAATGCCAGCCGCCTCGGTGTGGGGTCGAGCCACAGCATGTTCACCCACGCGAAGTCCTCCCCCGCCTGAGTACCCAGGGCCGCGAGGTACCCCGAGAGGCCCCCGCTGTCGAGCACCATCGGCACAGCCCACGCAAGCCCACTGGCCACAACCGCGGCAATGGGACGTGTGAGCAGCCATCCCACACCGGCTCCACGTTGATGAACGATCGCGAGAAGGAAGAGCGGAGCCGTCAGCCAGGCGGTCTGAACTCGAATCCCCACCGCGAGACCACTGACGACAGCGCCGTAGATGAAACGACGACGATCGGTGCGCCCTTGCAGAAGAAGCACCTGGGCGACGAGCGCCATCGCCAGACCAGGCAGGTCGCTCATTGGCCGAAGACCGGACAACCAGAACAGCGGAGATGCCGCCAGCAGGGCGGTAGCCCACAGGTTGGCAGTACGACGCTCAGGCGCCACCAGCGTGAAGAGTTCCGCTGCGGCGACGATTGCGACCACACCAGCGAGAAGCGACCATAGGCCGAGCGTCAGAGCTTCGGCGGTGACCTGTTCGAGTCCGGGTCTCACGGCTGTGACGCCCGCGAGCAGCAAGCGGCCGAGCGCTATATATACCGGTGAGCCTGGGGGGTGTGGCTGATGCTTCGCGGGATCGAAGTCGCGAAGGCCAAGAGCGAAATTGATCGAATCGATGTCCTCGAGCGACGGCGCGACGTAGGCTGCGTGCGCCGCAAAGGACAGGGCCGCGAGGACGTAGGCGATTCTACGCGGGCCTGAGACGGACACCTTCATTCAGGCTGCCCATCCTATACCCGCGTGGGTCCACCTCGATCTCCTGATAGCCAACCGCGCGCAACTCTTTCGTGATCTGCGCGAGCACATCCGGCTCGCTCGCCCGCGCGATCTCGTCCTTCCCGAACTCCAGACGCGCCAGCGTCTCGTGATGCCTCACCCGGCATACGCGAAACCCCATCGAGCGCAGCACGTTCTCCGCGCGCTCGATCATCCGGAGCTTTTCGTCCGTGACTTCGTTGTGGTACGGAATCCGCGAGGAGAGGCACGCGGATGCTGGCTCGTTCCAGGTGGGCAATCCTGCCAGGCGAGACAGCTCCCGGATATCCGTCTTGCTCAAGTCCGCGACATCGAGAGGACTCTGCACGCCGTGCTCACGCGCCGCCTTGCGGCCCGGCCGGTAGTCGCTGCGATCGTCCGCGTTGCTGCCGTCCATGATCGTCGTGATTCCGCGATCAGCAGCCAGCGTGGACAGCACGTCGTACAGCTCGTGCTTGCAGTGGTAGCAGCGATCGACCGGATTGGCTCGGTACTCGGGTTGCGCCAGCTCAGAGGTTTGCACGAACTCGTGACGCAGTCCGAATTCCCGGGCAATTCTCAGGGCAAGCTGGCGATGGTGGTCGGGATAACTGGGGCTGTCGGCGGTGACGCACAACGCGGAGGGGCCGAGGACCTGCGTGGCCGCCCAGGCAAGGTACGCACTGTCCACCCCGCCACTGAACGCGATAATCGCCGAATCACACGCGGCCAGAAGACCGCGCAGGCGCTGCTCCCTCGAGCTCAGCGCCAGATCCGGCGTGTCACCGGTCACTCGTCCTCTTCGTCGTCGACTGCGTCCTCGTCATCATCGATGACGTCTTCGTCTTCAACTTCCTCTTCTTCCTCGTCCTCGTCGTCATCATCGTCATCGAGGTCGTCGTCTTCGTCGTCGGCGTAATCCAGATCACCGTTTGCCGCGACCACGAGACTCTTGCCGCACTCTGGGCAGTTCACCGCATCGCCCTCCTCGAAGTCGGAGGTGTCTACTTCGTCGAATTCACACTCGGGGCAGGTCGCCATGCTGGCTCCATGGAGCGGTTCGGCCGCGCTCTACGGCCCGTAGAAACGCCGCATCCTCAAGCGGATTCAGCACTTCCCGGCAGAAGCTCGGATTATATCGGGAACGCGACAGTATCCGCAACGAGCCCTACGGAATGAAAAGGCATGAACCGATATGTAACGTGTCATGTCCGCCCACGTGGTGCCACATCGGGTCGCGATTGCTTCGAAGACCGTGCTCGTCGCCGACGACACGGCCTTCGTACGCGATCGCTTCCGTGCCGCACTTCAGTCGTCGGGCCACGTGGTCAGCGCCATCAGCACCGGTTCCGAGCTCCTTCGACGTGTGCGCCAGAAAGAACCCATCGATCTGGTCGTGCTCGACCTGCGACTCCCCCAGGCCCAGGGTGTCTCGATCGTCCGTGCGCTCCGCCGCATCGACGGCTTTCAGGCCCCCATCGTCGTGTTCAGCGGGACCATCGCAAACGCCGACGAGGTGCGCGAACTCGGCACGCTCGGCGTATCCGGCTATATCAACGAGTACACAGCGATGCAGCACATCGTGCCCGCACTGGCATCGCATCTCTTTCCAGACGCTGAAAACCGGCGACTGAGTCCCCGTGTGGCGATGGGCGTGTCGGTGTCCTACCGCGTCGGAAACATGATCGCCGCCGCAGTGACCTTGAACGTGAGCACGGGAGGACTCGCCGTGCGGACCACGAGCCCGCTCGATAAAGGCACGGCGCTGAAGGTGAAATTCCGGCTGCCCGGCGGCAAGGAGATCGACGCTGAGTGCACCGTCGTCTGGACCGATCGACGATCGGGCATGGGCTGGCGGTTCACGAAGATCGACGCCACCGATCAGGCAGCGCTCGCCGATTTCGTCCGCGCCCACTTCTTCTCGAATCGCAAAGCCTGAGCTCAGCGCGTACGAAGGAGCCTCAGGGCGTTTCCGACGACGATTACGGAAGCGCCCGTGTCTGCGAGTACGGCCATCCACAAGGTCGCCATGCCGGCGACGGCCATCACCAGAAAGGCTGATTTCAACGCAAGAGAGATCGCGACGTTCATCCGGACGTTGCGGAGCGTTGCCTGTGCCAACCGGATGGCATAGGGCAGCCGCAGGAGCTCGTTGGACATGAGCGCAACGTCAGCCGTTTCGAGCGCGGCGTCGGATGCGGCTGCGCCCATCGCAATCCCCACGTCCGCTGCCGCGAGCGCAGGAGCGTCGTTGATCCCGTCTCCGACCATCAACACAGGTCCGTAGCGGCTACGCAGAGCGCCGATCAGCGCGTGCTTCTCCTCCGGCAGCAACTGGGCATGATGCTCGTCGAGGCCGAGCTCTGTCGCGACGCGTGCTGCCGTGCCGACGTGATCACCAGTCAACATCGCAACGCGCCTGACGCCGTGCTCGCGGAGCAGTCCAATTGCCTCGCTTGCGTTGGATCGAAGCCGGTCTTCGAGCAGGATTGCACCCTGACAAACGCCATCCACCGCGACGAATACCGTGAGTGCCTTGCCGGCATCCACAGGGGACGCGACGCCAGGCTCCGGCGGCACTGGTATGGCTCGCTCGTTCATCAGCCTCAGGTTTCCGACGAGAACGTGGGCGCCGGCGACCTCACCTTCACCACCAAGACCCGGCAGCGACACGAATCCGGTGACTGTTGGAATAGCGATCTGTGCGGTGCGTGCGTGAGCCGTTACTGCCGCAGCCACTGGATGCTCGGCACGGGACTCCACCGCGGCCGCATAGGCCAGGAGCTGCTCCGGAGCGACGTTCGGTACGGGCTGGACCGAGGCCACACGGAACGCGCCAGTTGTCAGCGTCCCCGTCTTGTCGAACGCGACGACACGGACAGCAGCCAGACGCTCGAGGTGCGCGCCTCCCTTGACCAGCACGCCATTTCTTGCGGCAGCCGACAGCGCAGATACGATCGAGACCGGCGTCGAAATGACGAGCGCGCACGGGCAGGCAATCACCAGCAGCACCAGCGCTCGATACACCCAGACAGCCGGGTCGGCGTCCGCTACCAATGGGGGAATGGCTCCCACAGCGAGCGCCAACACCAGCACCGCCGGCGTATAGATGCGAGCGAATCGATCCACGAACGACTGCACGGGCGCCCGCGTGGCTTGTGCGGCCTCAACGAGATGCAGAATGCGCGCGACCCGCGTATCACGAACCAATCGGGTCACCCGAACGTCCAGCGCGCCGTGACCGTTGATCGTTCCCGCGAAGACCTCGTCACCCTGCGATCGGTCTACTGGAACCGATTCACCCGTGAGCGGCGCTTCGTTTACCTCACTGTGGCCTGCCACGACGACCCCGTCGAGCGGCAGCTTCTCGCCTGGCTTGATGAGAACTTCGTCACCGACGTGGACCTGTTCCACCGGTATGCGGTGTTCGACACCGGCGCGCCTCACGACGGCCTCGCGGGGTGCGAGATCGACGAGGGCCCGAATGGCCTGTCGCGCCCGCTCCAGCGTTCGCACCTCCAGCCATTGGGCAACGGCAAAGAGAAAGACGACCGAGGCGGCTTCGAACCACTGTCCCAGAAGCAGGGCTCCCGCGACAGCCACGACCATGAGGGTGTTGATGTCGAGGGCGCCCGAACGGACGGCAGTCACCGCCCGCCTCGCCGGGTAGACCCCTCCGACGACGGCTGCAATCGTGAACGCGACCGCGGCCCCAGATGTGTTGCCGAGCCCCGTCAGCGCCAGGCCGAGACCAATCCCGACCGCGCTCCCAACCATCAGACGCCATCGCCACTCGGTTCCTGCGCCGGCTGCAGCTGGCTCGTCGTGTTCCAGCCACATGCGCATGCCGGTCTGGCCCACGGCATCGACGATAGCGGCCACCGTGAGTCGGGCCGCGTCATACTTGACGTGCAGCCGCTGGCCCATGAGATCGGCTGAGACAGCTTCGATCCCGCCCAGCGGTGAGAGCCGGCGCTCGAGGATGACCACTTCTTCCTGACAGTCCATTCCCTCGACCCTGAACACCGCTTCGGCGTGCAGGGTGCAAATGGTGCAGGTCTGAATCGGAGTGGAAACGGAGGCTGCCACGGCAATTCGAGTGTACCAGCGCAGACTTCGGCCGCGCTCGGTCCTTGCTGAAGCCGGACACTACAACGGGTCGATGTCGGCGATCGCGTACCGTAGTGTCCGCCTTCAGGCGGACCGGCCGTTTCAAGTGGCCGGACGTCGTAAGTCGTCGGAGAAGTTGCCGATGCCGGCATCCATCAGCTAGGATTGCGGGTCTGGCGACATAACCGACAGCAGGTCTAGAAGTTACGAGGAGGAGAACGGCGTGATCGAGGTTCAGCACCTCACTAAGCGATACGGACCCACAACGGCGGTGGACGACATCAGTTTCCGGGTGGAGCCGGGCGAGATTCTCGGGTTTCTTGGGCCGAACGGCGCGGGAAAGACCACCACGATGCGCGTCATCACTGGCTACATGCCGCCCACGGAAGGCACCGCGCTCGTCGCCGGTTACGACGTCGCGACCCACCCGATCGAAGCCAAGCGCCGCACCGGCTATCTCCCAGAAACACCACCGCTGTACCCCGACATGACTGTGGGCGACTATCTCGCCTTCGTCGCGGCCATCAAGGGGGTGCCTCGTCGCGAGCGCAAGTCACGCGTTCAGGAGGTCATGAAGCGGACCGCGGTTGCGGACATGAGCAACCGCCATTGCTCGAAGCTGTCGAAGGGCTACAAGCAGCGCGTGGGCCTTGCCCAGGCGATCATCCACAACCCGGACGTCCTGATCCTCGACGAGCCAACCTCCGGCCTCGACGTCAAGCAGCGGAGCGAAACCCGGCAGCTCATCAAGGATCTCGGCGGCGACCACACGGTCATCCTCAGCTCGCACATCCTTTCCGAAGTCAGCCAGACCTGCCAGCGCGTCGTCATCATCAACCGCGGACGCGTGGTCGCCGTTGACACACCCGACAACCTGACATCCCGGCTGCGCGGTGAGGAAACACTCTTCCTGCAGGTGGACACGAGAGGCGCCGACGCACGGCCGGTGCTCGAAGCCATCACCGGCGTCAGGCACATTTCGCCATCCGACGTGAAAGGCGACCTGGTCAGCTACGAGATCGGAAGTGATCCCGGAAGAGACATTCGACGCGAGCTCGCTTCAACAGTCGTGAACCACGGCTGGGGGCTGCTCGAGATGAGACCGCTCAGGATGAGCCTGGAGCAGATCTTCCTCGAGCTGACAGAAAAAGAAGGTGTCCCCGAGACGCCCGACGGCGAACCGCAGAGCGCGGGGACAGGCGGCGAGGAGGAAACAGTCCATGGGTAACATCCTGGCCATCGCCAACAAGGAGATAAAGGGATACTTCGCGTCTCCCGTGGCCTACATCGTCATCGGGTTCGCGGCGATTCTGTTCGGCTGGTTCTTCGTCAACCTGCTCTACTACTTCGAGCAGGCGTCGATGCAGGCTGGCAGCGGATTCCAGGGCCCCCAGGCCGTCAACGTGAACGAGATGCTGATCTCGCCGCTGTTTCTGAACGTCGCGGTAATTCTGCTCTTCACGCTGCCCCTCGTCACGATGAGGACCTACTCGGAAGAAAAGCGCTCGGGAACAATCGAACTTCTTCTGACGTCTCCGCTGACCGACGTGCAGATCGTGATCGGGAAGTTTCTCGGAGGCCTGGTGCTCTACGCCGCGATGCTCTCGGTCACGGTGGTCCATCTCGCCTTCCTGTTCATCTTCGGCAATCCAGAGTGGCGCCCGGTGCTGACGGGGTATCTGGGACTCCTGCTGATGGGCGGATGCTTCCTGTCTCTGGGGCTTTTCGTGTCGAGCCTCACGAAGAACCAAATCGTCGCGGGCATGGTGACGTTTGCGGTCTTCCTGCTGTTCTGGGTGATCAACTGGTTCGCCAGCTTCGCAGGTCCTACGACGCAGGCCGTGCTGAACTACTTGTCCATCACCGAACACCTGAATGATTTCGCCCGTGGCGTGATCGATACCAAGCATCTCGTTTATTACGTGTCCTTCATCGGGTTCAGTCTGTTCCTGACCGTCCGGGCAGTGGACAGCGAACGGTGGCGGGGATAGGAACCATGCAGCGCATCTTCAGCATCATCGGGTGGATCGGGACGGCCATCGTATTTGCAGCCGTCGGCATCCGTTTTGTCCGGCCGGAGTGGGATCAGTACGGGACGCAGGCGGCGTGGGTTGGCCTCGGCCTCGTGCTGCTCTACACGCTCAGCCAGTGGCGGGAGATCGTCGGATACTTCCAGCGCAGGCAGGCACGCTACGGGGCCGTCGCAACGGTTGGAGTCCTCGTCGCCCTTGCCATCGTCGTGGCCGTCAACTATCTGGGAGCGCGCCAGAACAAGCGCTGGGATCTGACAGCGAGCCGACAGAACAGCCTGTCTGAGCAAACCGTCAAGGTACTGCAGAGCCTGACAGCCCCCGTGAAGTTCACGGTCTTCGACAAGAACACCGAGTTCGAGCGATTCCGTGGCCGGCTCACGGAGTACACGTACAACTCCCCGCAGGTCTCGGTGGACTACATCGACCCTGACACGCGTCCGGTCGTCGCGCGTGAGTTCGACATCCAGGCGTATGGCACCGTGGTCATCGACTACATGGGCAAGCGCGAACGCGTGACGTCCGACACTGAACAGGAACTGACCAACGGGCTCATCAAAGCGATGTCCACGATGGAGCGCAAGGTCTACTTCCTTCAGGGCCACGGTGAGAAGGAGCCCAACCGCACCGAGCGCGACGGGTACAGCGCCGTGAGCGGTTCACTCCGTCGAGACAACTACGCCGTTGAACGACTCGTCCTCGCACAGCAGAAAGAAGTGCCCGCTGATGCAACGGTGGTGCTGATTGCCGGTCCAACAACGGACCTGCTCGACACCGAAGCGGAGGCCATCCGGCGCTACCTGGCGAAGTCGGGCAAGTTGATGGTGATGCTCGATCCCCTGCTCGGACCACAGGCCGCTCCGCTGCCGAATCTCGAGGGGATCGTCAAAGAGTGGGGCGTGACGCTCGGCAACAACGTCGTCGTTGATCTCAGCGGCGCAACCAACGACCCGAGTATCGCGGTGGCTGCGACCTACCCGATGCACGCGATCACGGAACGCTTCGCCACACTGACGATCTACCCGCTCGCACGATCGATCACTCCCGTCGAAGGTGGCGTGGATGGCCACACCGCCCAGACGATTGTCGAAACGAGTCGTCAGAGCTGGGCGGAATCGAACCTCGCGTCGCTTTCCGGCGAGGGCGGAGTCTCGATGGACGAGGCCAGCGGCGACAAAGTAGGACCCATATCCCTCGGCGTCGTCGTCTCGTCGGCCGGCGCGACTCCAGAGGGTGCTCCAGCAACGCAGGCGACTGGTGAGACGCTGAAGCCCGAAACTCGTGTTGTGGTGTTCGGTGACTCCGACTTCCCGAGCAATGCCTACGCCGGTGTTCCTGGGAACATGAACTTCTTCGCCAATGCGATCAGCTGGCTGGCGCAGCAGGAGAACCTGATCGCGATCCGCCCGACGGAAGCACAGGATCGACGCGTCACGATGACCGCCCGTCAGCAGACGAGTGTCTTCTGGGCCTCCATCGTCGTCATGCCGGCACTCGTATTCCTTGCCGGCATCTACAACTGGTGGAGGAGACGGTAGTGCACGGGCTGAAGTCCATGGTCCTCCTGCTCGTCGTGCTCGGCGGGCTCGGTGGATACATCTACTTCGTCGATTCGAAGCGGGACCCGGCTGCTGAGAGCGCCAACGCGAAGGCGTTCACGGACCTGGTTGCAGACAATATCGAGGAGATCGAGATCAAGAACGCCAGCGGGGAGACCGCGCACGTGCAGCGCGTGGGCACCGACTGGCAGCTCGTCGCGCCAGACAAGGCAGACGCAGACGATGGCATCGTGGGGACTGTCACGAGCAACCTGTCGTCGCTGGAAGTGCAGCGGGTCGTCGATGAGAACCCAAGCGATCTGGCACAGTTCGGTTTGAATCCGCCGCGGATCGATGTGGCCTTCCGCGTGAAAGATCAGAAGGACTTTCAGCGGCTGCTCGTTGGCGAGAAGACTCCAACTGGCGGTGACTTCTTCGCGAAGAGGCCGGGCGATAACCGCGTCTTCCTCATCTCGTCGTTTCTCGACTCCATCTTCAACAAGACAGCGTTCGATCTGCGCGACAAGGCGGTTCTGAAGTTCGACCGCAACGAAGCAAAGTCGATAGAAATCATTGCCGGTAACAACTCGAAACAGTTCACTGGTAATGGAAACGACTGGCGAATTGAGAAGCCGATTTCCGCACGAGCGGACTACGCGGGCGTCGAGGGCTTCCTGTCGCGCCTGTCCTCAACCTTCATGCAGAAGATCGTCGTCAGCGAGACGTCCGATCTGAAGCAGTACGGCCTTGACCAGCCGGCACTGACGGCAACTGTGACCGCTGGAAGCGCGAAATCAACGCTCATCATCGGGCGGACCGAAGAGGGCACGAGCCGTTTCGCCAAAGACGTATCGCGCAACGAGATCTTCACGGTGGACGAAATGCTCTTCACCGAGCTCAGCAAGGATGCAGCCGAATTTCGGCGCAAAGACTTGTTCGATGGCCGCTCGTTCACCGCAAACCGTGTGGAGCTCAAACGCGGTGACGAAACGGTCGCGCTCGACAAGACAACGGTTGACGGCAAGGAAACGTGGAAGAATGCCGCCGGTCAGAACGTGGATCTGATGAAAGTCGAACAGCTGATCGGGCTGCTCTCGAGCGTTCGAGCCACGGCATTCGAACCGACCGCGCATCCATCCCTCAAGATGCCTGTCCTGACGGCGACGATCCGGTTCGACGACAGCAAGAAGATGGAAACCGTGACGTTCGGACGCGCAGCGACGGACGCCTTCGCGAGCCGGGCCGACGAACCAGGAAGCGCGAAAATCGACGCGATGGCACTCGACGAATCACTCAAGGCGTTAGATGGATTGAAGTAATTCAAGATTCAAAATGCAAAAGTCAAAAGGCAGGAGCAGCTTTTCGCTCTGTCTGCATTTTGCATTTTGCATTCTAAATTTCGTCTTGGCGTCAGGGTGCGCCAAGCCGGTCGTCGCCAGCGCTCCCACGCCTCCTCTCGATCCCGTTCAGCAGCTTTCACGAGACATCACCGAGGCGACGCTGGGGCCCGGCGTCCAGCGTGCAGCCTGGGGAATCGTCGTCCACTCGCTCGACCGCGACGAGCGCGTCTTCGAGCTGAATCCACACACGCTGCTCGTGCCCGCCTCAACCGCAAAACTCATCAGCCTGGCGTCGGCGGTGGACGCGGTCGGGTGGGACTATCACTTTGAGACCACCGTGCGCGCCACGGCGCCCATCGTTGATGGCGTTCTTCGCGGCGATTTGATCGTTGTCGGGTCCGGCGATCCTTCGATAGGGGGCCGGGGCGGACAAGGATTGGCCGCCTGGATCGACGCGCTCAAACAACGCGGGCTCACACGTCTTGAAGGTCGAGTGATTGGCGACGACGACTCAGTTGAAGAACCGCGGCCCCAGCTGGCGTGGGCGTGGGACGACCTGGGCTATCAGACCGGTGCGCTTTTCGGTGCGTTGAACCTCAACGAGAACAGGATGACTGTCACGGTCATTCCAGGCCTCTCGACGGCAGTTCAACCCGTCGTTGACGGCGGACCAGAGAGTTCGTCCCGGGCGCTTCGCAATCGGGTGGTAACGGGGCCGCCTGGATCGATACGACTGCTCTGGCCCGAGCAGAGGCCAGGCGAGCCGTTCCTCACAATCGCCGGATCGATACCCGCGGGTGAAAGCCCTGCACAGATGCGCGTTTCCGTTGGGAACCCGACGTCATGGTTCGCGAACAGCTTCCGGCAAGCGCTCATCGCGGGCGGCATTGAGGTCGTCGGTGAGGCCTACGATGTGGACGATGTGCTGCGGATGCCGGAGTGGCAGACAGCGGAAGCCCTCTATACGCGCCAGTCGCCCGCGTTGACGGAGGTCGCTCGCCCGCTTCTCAAGGACAGCATCAATCTCTACGGAGAGGCCGTCCTGCGGTTGAATGCCGCGCGTGGCGCGCTTGCCACGAACGATGCGGCGCTCGCCGGCCTGCGTGACCGGCTGACTGCCTGGGGAGTGCCGTCAGACGCGTGGCAGATCGTGGACGGCTCGGGTCTGTCTCGCAGGAACGCTGTGGCGCCGGAAGTACTGGTGGCAGTACTGAAGAAGATGTACGACCCGTCGAAAACGGACCCCTGGATGACCAGTCTGCCCATCGCAGGCGTTGACGGAACTCTCGCAAACCGGATGAAAGGCACTCCGGCCGAGAACAACGTCCGCGCCAAGACCGGCACGATGTCGAATATCAGAACGCTCGCTGGCTACGTGCAGACACGCGACGGCGAGACGCTGGCTTTCGCGATGCTGGCGAATGGTTTCGAAGGGACTGGCGCCGCAGCCATCGCCGCGCTGGATCGCATCGCCGTACGGCTCGCGTCATTCAGCCGGCGGCCTTGAGTCAGGTCCGGCTAGCCGGACCTCAATTTCGATTCGAGAATTGCTCGCGCTGCGGCAGCGACGGTCTCCACCGGAGCCGTCAGGCCTCCGCCCTGCGCGAGATCACGTTTGCCGCCTCCTTTTCCGCCGAACTGGCGAAGCAGTTCCTGCAGGCAGGCGTTCACATCAACTGCCACACCAGCCGAACAGGACAAGACAATCGATACCGGAGGGCCTGGCGACAACAACGCCGCGCACACCTGTCGATTCGTCGTCACCGCGGACGTGAGACCTTTCAACGCAGCTGGCTCCCAGCCACTGACGATCTCGACGAGAAGGCTCGCGGTTCCAACCGGTACCGCCAGAGCCCCCAGCCGTTCCGCCTCGTGCACGGCCAATTGATCCTGCACGCCCTTAAGCTGCTTTCTGACGTCGCGCGCTTCCTTCTGCACTCGTTCGACCGCGGCAGGAAGCTCGGCCGGCAGGACGGACAACGAGCGGACACTGCCTGTCACGGCGTCCCGATAGAGCCGCAGCGTTGTCAACGCCCGGCCGCCGCAGGCGAACGTGACCCGCAATCCTCCTCGCACACGTTCACCAGACAGCACCGCGATCATTCCAATCGCGCCGGTCCTCGTCACATGGGTCCCTCCACACGCGGAGAGATCGAAGTCAGCAACTTCCACGAGCCGAAGGGTGCCCTCGCGCTGGGACTCCTTTCTCAGCGCCAGGGTGCTCACTTCCTCCTGGGAGGCAAATCGGATCGTGACTGGCCGGTCTTCCCATACGATGCGGTTGGCCTCGTCCACGGCGCGTTCAACGTCTTCCGGCGTCGCCTCGCGTGCAAGGTCGATAGTGGAGACGTCGGCACCCATGTGAAACCCGACAGTGCGATTGTCAAAGAGACGATCGAAGGCGGCCGAGAGCACGTGCTGACCGGTGTGCTGCTGCATGTGATCGAATCGCCTGTTCCAGTCGATCTCAGCGTCTATCTCTGCCCCTGCCTCGAGTGGCTGGGAGATCACATGAACGATTTCGTCCTCCAGATCGACCGTGTCGAGCACACGTGCGCCGCCGAGCCTGCCCACGTCGAATGGCTGTCCTCCGGACGTCGGGTAGAAGGCGGTCCGGTCGAGCACAACCGCCGGACGACCCTCGTGCTGTAACGCACGAGCCACCCTGGTATCAAAGGTACGGCAGTAGGCGTCGAGGTAGTAGATGCGTTCTGTCATCGCTGCACTAAAGGATCCGGTACGCCAGCCGAGGCAAATCCCGCCGCTCGAAGCACGCAACTGTCGCAGCGCCCGCACGGCCGTCCATCTGGAGCCGGATCGTAGCAACTGTGCGTGAGACCGTAGTCGAGACCGAGCGCCATACCCTGTTGAATGATCGCTGCCTTGGTCAGGGAGATGAGCGGCGCATGGATCCGGCACCTGCCACCCTGGACGCCCTTCGCCGTGGCAAGCGATGCCAGTCGCTCGAAGGCAGAGAGAAATTCGGGCCGGCAATCTGGATATCCGGAATAGTCAACGGCGTTGACGCCGATGACCAGGTCTTCGGCCCCCAGCGTTTCAGCCCATCCCAACGCGAGCGCCAGGAAGACCGTGTTGCGCGCAGGCACGTACGTGGACGGAATCTCGGCGGTGTCGATCGGCCGATCCTTCGGCACCGGGGCATCGGTCGTCAGAGACGAACCACCGAACCCAGAAAGGTCCACGTCCAGCTCGATATGACGCGCCACGCCAAGCGCCGCTGCGACGGCTCTCGCTGACTCGAGCTCCCGTGCGTGACGCTGACCATACCGGATCGTCAATGCAAAAAGACGGAAGCCCTCAGCTCGGGCAATCGCCGCCGCCGTATAGGAGTCGAGCCCGCCGCTGAGGAGAACTACTGCGTCACTCACAGCCTGTCTAGACTCCCCGCGCGCTGGGCTCCCAGATGTACTTGTGCAATTGAAGCTGCACGCGCACGGGCAACCGATCCTCCAGGACCCACTCACACAGCAGTTTTGGATCGAGAACGCCGTGAACGGGAGAGAAATGGATGGCCGACACACGCGACGCGAGCTGAAACTTTGCCAGGACCTCGCGCGCGAAGTCGTAGTCGGCGCGGTCCTTCACGACGAACTTGACTTCATCGTGGGGTCGCACCCGCTCGAGGTTGCTCCACTCGTTCCGGTGACTCTCGCCGCTGCCAGGACATTTGACGTCGAGGATTGTGACGACCGCCTGAGGGACCCGCTCCGTGCTCCGGTGGCCGCCCGTTTCGAGCAGTACCTGATAACCGCGGTTGAGCAGAGATTCCATCAGTGGATACACCTCATCCTGCAACAGCGGCTCGCCTCCCGTCAGTTCGACGAGTGGGCACTCGAGCCGATCGACCTCGGCAACGATATCCTCAAGTGAGCGCTTGCGCCCCTCGTGGAATGCATAGGGCGTGTCGCACCAGGAGCAACGCAGGTCACAGGCCGTGAGGCGCACGAACACGCACGGCCTCCCCGCGTATGTGGACTCTCCCTGGATTGAACGGTAGATCTCGTTGATCGTCAGCAATCCTCCTATTATGGTTCTGCAGGGGATGGGCGTTCACGTCGGCACATCTGGATGGAGCTACCCTTCGGGCAAGGGCACGTGGAACGGTCTGTTCTACCCCGCTACCCGTTCGAAGCGAGCGGGGACGGCGGGATTCGACGAGCTCAGGTTCTACGCCAGCCATTTCGATACGGTCGAGGTGAACTCGACGTTCTACGGGCAACCGAGGGCCGACATCACGCAAGGATGGGTCGCGCGCACGCCTGCGGACTTCCAGTTTTCACTCAAGCTGTATCAGAAGTTCACGCACCCGAAGATGTTCAAGGAAGCCGCGCTGAAATCCGCGCCCGGCTCCGAAGGCTCCCTGTTGGACCTGCTCGCCCAGGTGACACAGAGCGATATCGACGATTTCCGGAGCGGGATCGAGCCAATAGCCCAGGCAGGCAAGCTCGGTGCGCTACTGGCCCAGTTTCCACCCAGCTTCAAGCGCTCCTCGGCCTCGTGCGACTACCTGTCTCGACTCTTGAAGGTCTTCGATGGGTATCCGATAGCCGTCGAACTGCGACACAGCAGCTGGAGCGATGCGTTCGGCGAAACCCTCCAGATCCTCAACGCATTCGGCGCCGCATGGGCCCAGATCGACGAACCGAAATTCAGGTTCTCGATTCGCCAGAACGCCCTCCCGAATGTGACCGGGTTCTACTACATGCGGCTTCACGGGCGTAACTCCGCGCAATGGTGGCGGCACGACAAGAGCGAGGATCGCTACAACTATCTGTATTCTGGCGATGAGCTGAAGGAGTTCAGCGAGACGGCAACCGCGGCGAAGGCGCTCGTGAAGAAGGCCTACCTGTACACCAACAACCACTTCTCCGCGAAGTCGGTCGTGAACGCGGTGATGTTGAAGGCGCAGATGGGCGAACCGATCGAAGGCGAGTACCCGCCCGAGCTCGTGGAGCGCTACCCCGAGATCCAGGGCCTCGTGAACGTGACCGCTGAACCGCCGAAAGTGCCTACTTTACGGTTACGCGGCGAATGATGTCGGTGACGACGAGCTTCCGCGCGACGTCCATACCAGACGTCACCTGACCGAACACGGTGAAGTCCTTGTCGAGCTTCGGCTGCGCGGCAAACGAGATGTACATCTGGCTGTCCGCGTACCGAGGGTCCCCGGCGTGCGCCGCAGCAACGGACCCGACACGGTGAGGACGTTTCGCCTCAGAGACACCGACATAGTCGCCGCTTCCCCCGGACCCCCAGCGATCGCGCTTGGTCATGTCACGCGTCTGCGGATCCCCGAACTGGACCACGAACCCCGGTGACACGCGGTGCACTCGAAGACCGTTGTAGAAGCGGCGGTTCACGAGCGCCACGATGTGCTCGACGGTCTTGGGCGCATCGTTGGGAAACGTCTGGATCTCGATTGTCCCCTTCGCCGTCTCGACAACGAGGATCGGCCCCTGCGCAGCAGCCGGCTTCGCGGCGGCGGGTTTCGCCGCCGGGCCCGCGGGACTCTGAGCGCCTCGGCCCTGCGCCAGAGCCAGGCCTGCGCTCATGGCAACGAGCAGCAGAGCGATCGCTCCCGCATTGTGCCCCTTCATGCTGTCCTCCGTTCCTGGACCCCAATTCTTGGACATTCCCTCGCGATGACGCAATCCCCGCACCGTGGATACACCGGGCGGCAGACGTTCTGCCCCCACGTCACCAGATACAGATTGATCGACGGCCACCATCGACGTTCCGTCGCCGCGTAGAGAGCCTGTTCCGTTTCGTCCGGGAGCCTCGTCGATACCCACCCGAGTCGATTCGAGATCCGGTGCACATGCGTGTCAACGCAGATACTCCTGCGACTGCGAAACGCGAGGATGAGGGTCAGATTCGCTGTCTTGCGGCCCACTCCCGGCAGCGATGTGAGTTCCTCCATCGTGGCAGGAACCTTTCCGCCGAATCGCGTGAGCAGCATGCTGCAGCAGTCGTGCACGTGCTGAGCCTTGTTCCGATAGAAGCTCACGGGATAGATGAGGCGTTCGATCTCTTTCACCGACAGCTTCACCATCGTCCGCGGCGTTCGCGCCACCTTGAACAAGCGAGTCGATGCGGCGAGCGTCGTCGCGTCCTGCGTGCGGGCCGAGAGCAGCGTCGCGATCAGAATGTGAAATGGATCTTCGGCTTGTTCGTTGGAGATCTTCTCGACAGCCGGCAGTTCGAGGCTGGGCAGCGCCCGCGCGAGCATCCGCATGACACGCGCAACCTTCTGGGGGGCCGGTGTGAATACGTTCCGGGCGGTTTTCAACGCAGCTCGTTCAGCGCGAGCAGCCCGCTTCGTCATGTCACCGGTGTCAGCGGCGGCTGGCCACTGAGCACGGCAATGACATTGCTCGCGGCCAGATCAGCCATCGCCGTGCGCGTCTCAGTCGTTGCGCTGCCAAGGTGAGGAGCCAGCACGACATTCTCGAGTGACATCAGGTCGGGATGGACCTCGGGCTCCTTCTCGTAGACATCGAGTGCTGCGCCCGCGATGAGACGTTGCCTGAGCGCCCAGGCCAGCGCGGCCTCGTCCACCACTGGCCCTCGGGTTGTGTTGACCAGATAGGCCGAGCGCTTCATGCGGGCCAGCTCGGTCTGTCCGATGAGATGTCGCGTGTCCGGCGTCAACGGTACGTGCAACGACACGATGTCAGATGTGGACAACAACCGGTCGAGTCCCGAATCCCGAGCCCCGGATCCCGGCCGCGACACGTGCGCGACGGTCATACCGAACGCCTCGGCCCTGACGCCGACCGCTTTGCCAATCCGTCCGTAGCCCACGATGCCGAGCTGACGGCCCCGGAGCTGCATGCCGAGGAGCTGATCGAAGGCCCACCCCTTCCACGCACCGCGGCGCACCATCCGCTCGCCCTCACCCAGACGACGTGTCACCGCGAGGATGAGCGCGAGCGTCAGATCGGCCGTGGCATCAGTGAGCACATCGGGGGTGTTGGTAACCACGATGCCGCGGGCTTTCGCTGCAGCGACATCGACGTTGTTGTAGCCGACTGCAACGTTCGCAATGAGCCGTAAATCTGTGCCCGCGGAGACCACACCGGCATCGACCGTGTCTGTCACCATCGACACCATCGCAAGCTTTCCTGGCAGCCGCGCAATCATCTCGTCGCGAGGCATCGAGCCTTCGCCCGCGTAACGGTCCACGGTGCACGCGGCATCGAGACGCGCCATCACGGAGGCAGGCAAAGCGCGAGTGACGAGGATTGGGGGCTTCGTCAATGTCCCCAGGACTCGCAGTAGCCGCAGTGGTTACACATGACTGCGGACTCGATCAGGCAGCGGCCTTCGGCGCCGGGATCCGCCTCGAGTCGGAACATGAGGTGACTCGCATGGTGCTTGTGCGCCGCAACGTCAGCCTCGAGAGGTTGACGGATCGAGTCCTCACTGTGACGGGCGATCACCGATCGGACGAGGCTGCGCAGCTCCTGCTCGTTCATGACGCGAGATCCACTGTGTCGATGATGCCAACGATGGCGGCGTCAACCGGCGCCAGCGTACGGCCGAGGATCTGTCCCGCGGCACGACCCTCCATGACGATCAGTACCTTCTCGTGAACGCCCGCCCCCAGTGAATCCACGGCGAGTAGCGCCGCCCCGCGCGGCTCACCATCGAGCGTCAACGGCTGCACGAGCAGGAGTTTGGCTCCCTCGAAGGCTTTGTGCTTCTGCGTCGCGACGACTGTTCCGACCACGCGGGCAATCTGCATCAGCCGAGATCCCAGTGATCGACGATGCCGACGATACCCGCGTCGGTGGGGACTTCTGTCGGATAAAACGGGAAGCTTGCTTCCTTCCCGCGGACGAAAAAGACCGTCTCGCCGACGCCGGCGCCGACGCTATCGACCGCGACAAGCGTCCGGCCGGCATCCGATCCGTCAGCAGCCAGCGGCTGCAGCACGAGCAGCTTCAGCGACGACAGATTCGGATCCTTGTATGTGGCGACGACATCGCCGATGACTCTGGCGAGCTGCATGTCGAAGATTCCGGATATGCGGGATCAGCCCGCGGCCACGTCCACCGCGTCGATGATGCCGACAATCGCCGCGTCCACCGGGCAATCCTTCATGCCGGCCGCCATACGGGCTGAGCTCCCGCTGACGATCAGGACGGTTTCGCCGACTCCCGCATCGACGGTGTCCACAGCCACCAGATAACTGCCTTCGGCCTTGCCGTGCGGATCCATCGGACGAGCGACGAGAAGCTTGGTGCTGACGAGCTTGGGATCCTTCCGGGTGGCGACAACGGTCCCGACGATACGCGCGAGGATCATGGGACCAGGTGCCTCGCTTTCACGGAGTGGCTAGGCCTTGGAGGCCGTGGCTCTGCCGATCGGGAGCGCGTCCTCGAGGTTCGCGTGTGGCCGGGGGATCACGTGCACGGACACGAGCTCACCAACTCGCCGAGCAGCCGCGGCACCCGCGTCTGTCGCTGCCTTGACCGCCGCAACGTCACCACGCACGATTGCCGTCACGTATCCGGCGCCGATCTTTTCCCAGCCGACCAACGTGACCTTCGCTGCTTTGACCATGGCGTCAGCCGCCTCAATCATGGCGACCAGGCCCTTGGTCTCGATCATTCCCAACGCCTCTCCCATTCAATGCCTCACTAATCTTTGAGAGTCCTGACGGCGTCTGCAATCAGTGCCGTAAGTTCGCCGTATGTTAGCCGAATTTCTCCGTCCCTGCTCGCGCTCATACTCCCGCGCGCATCACCTGTGCCACCCCGCTCTGGTCTGCCGGACAGCGCCGTATCGGGAACCAGGCGCTCGTCAGGAGAATCCGGCGCCTCGAGCACCTGGCAGACCACCTGATCGCCTGTGCCTGCCGCGGGATCCGCGCACAACGGAGCCGGGGACGGAATGCCGTAGAACCCCCGAAGCCCCTGGAGCCGCTCGACCTCGTCACGCGAAATCAGGTTTTCGCCACCGAGCATCCGCGCAACGAGGCTGATCTTGGCAAAGTGCTCGATCGTCTCCATCTTGTAATACGCGGAAAACACGTCGGTGCCGCACGTGACGGCACCGTGGTTGGCGAGGAGCATGCCGTCATGTGCCTTGATGTACTTCCGAACGGCATCGGGCAGCTCCTTCGTCGAAGGCGTGCCGTACTCGGCAATCGGAATGCTCCCCAACGTGGTGATGACCTCGGCCAGGACGGCTCGTGTCAGCGGAATACCGGCTACGGCAAACCCGGTGGCGAGCGGAGGATGCGCGTGGACCACGGCGCTGATGTCGGGCCGGTTCCGGTAGATCTCGAGATGCATGGGCAACTCGGTTGATGCATCGCGTGCCCCCGACAGCTTTCGGCCGTCGTAGTCCACGATCACCATCATGTCGGGCGTCATGAAGCCCTTGCAGACGCTCTTGGGAGTGGTGATCAGGCGCTTCTCATCGAGGCGAGCGCTGATGTTGCCGTCGTTCGACGCGACGTACGAGCGCGCGTAGAGCCGGCGACCGGCCTCGACGATGTCCGCGCGAATCTGTTCTTCGACCTTGGTCATAGGAGAGACCCGGCCACCCCGTCGAGAACGGCGGGCAGCGGGTGCTGGACTATCTCCGATTGAACTTCGACCGGCATTCCTCGGAGCAGAAGTAATGCGTGCTGCCGGACGCTGTCACTGAAGGCGCCGAGCGCGGCGACACGAACGTACCGCACACCGGATCCTTCACGAGCTTCACGGCCTGAGCCTTGCCTCCGCCTCGCGAAGGGGTCCCGCTCGCCGCCTCGATCACTCCACCCACGACCTGCCAGAAAGCACGGGCGATAAACACGAAAAGGAGCGTGAGGAGGAGGAACCTCAGCACGAATGCGAAGACCTCAACTGCCTGGAGTCGTCGCCGTCCCTTGATGCCCGGCCGCGGCGACACCTTCGAGTGCCCGTTTGGCCGCCTGTCCCTCGGGGCTGTTCGGCGCAAGCGACACGACCTGTTCCCACGCCGTCTGGGCCCCTTTCAGATCCTGTTTGCCGAACGCCAGCACGATGCCCTGGTTCAGCATGGTCTTGGTGTGCTTGGGATCGAGCTTCAGGGACACGTCAAATTGCTGGAGCGCGCGATCGATCTGTCCAAGGTAGTAGTAGCTCACACCCAGGTCGGTGCTGGCATCCGGGTTCGAAGGCTCGATCTGGAGGCTCGCCTCGTACCACTTGATGGCGTCCGGATACTTTTCCGCGTCGAAGTAGGTGTTGGCGAGCTGGATGGCGGCCTCGGCGTTCTTCGGGTCGTTCTTGATGACCGTCATAAGGGATTGCACACGGGCTTCGTCCAGCGGAGGCGGGGTTGCCGCGGCCTGTGCGGCCGGCGCCGCGGCGCTGGCGACAGGCGCCGCCGCAGGTCCGGCCGGCACCTGCTGGGCGCCAATGACCCACC
>JABFSA010000072.1 GCA_013140775.1 Acidobacteriota bacterium
TCCACCCGCAGCACCAGTGCGAGTCGGTGGGGCCATCAAGCCGCCCGTCAAAACCAAGGACGTTCGCCCGCAGTATCCGCCGATCGCACAGTCGGCGCGTGTCCAGGGCGTCGTCATCATCGAAGCCACGATTGGTCCGAGTGGAGCAGTCCAGGACGCTCGGGTGCTTCGTTCGATTCCGCTGCTCGACAACGCCGCGCTCGAAGCGGTGAAGCAGTGGGAGTTCACGCCGACATTGCTCAACGGCGTCCCGGTTCCCGTCATCATGACGGTCACCGTGCAGTTCACGCTGAGTTAACCGAGTTTTACTAAGGACTTCGTTTCCTACTTTCCGGAGGCTGTAATGGATCTTGTCGAAATGTTCCGCCAGATGACGGCGGCTGCGTGGGCCGTCGCGATCGTCCTCTTCATCATGTCGTTTTGGTCGATCGGCGTGGCGATCGAACGCTTCTACACCTTTGGCCAGGCTCGGAAGCAGTCGAAGCTGTATGCGCCGCAGGTGGCCAAGCACCTGAAGGACGGCCGCCTGAAGGAGGCGATCGCGCTGTCTGGGTCCAAGGACTTCCGATACAGCCACCTCGCCAAGGTTGTAATGGCGGGTCTCCAGGAGTATCAGTTCCAGCAGGAGAGCGGCGGCGCGCTCCAGCGTGAGGACGTGCTCGACACCGTTCGCCGTTCGATTCAGCGCGCGACGGCGCTCACTGGTTCGGACCTGAAGAAGGGCGTTACGGCCCTCGCCACGATCGGCTCGACGGCACCGTTCGTCGGACTGCTCGGCACGGTTATCGGCGTTATCAACGCGTTCGTCGGCATCGGCTCCACGGGCACGGGCAGCATCGGCGCCGTCTCGGCCGGTATCGCTGAAGCGCTCGTCGAGACCGCGCTGGGCTTGTTCGTGGCCATCCCCGCGGTGTGGTTCTACAACTACCTGAGCAACCGTCTCGAATACTTCAACGTCGAGATGGACAACTCCTCATCTGAGCTCGTGGACTACTTCATCAAGAAGACCGCGTAGTTGATTTTGGCAGTCGGAGGCCTTCGGGCCTCCGCGCCGTTACGGGAGTATTTGCCATGTCAATGTCAGTTGGTGGCAGCGGAGAAGGTCCGAAGTCGGACATCAACGTTACGCCACTCGTAGACGTCATGTTGGTGTTGCTCATCATCATGATGATCGTCGCGCCGCTGCTGCAGCAGGGAGTCGCGCTCAGTCTGCCGGTCGCCACGAATAGTGCGGAAAAGCCAGAGACGCAGGAAGACACGCTCGTGCAGATCACGGCGGACGGTCAGTACCACGTCAACGGCAAAGCCGTGTCCGAACAGGACCTGCGACGTGCCGTCGAGGAAGCGCTGGAGGCGAAGAACCAGCGGATTCTGCTGATCAAGGCAGATGAAGATACGGCCTACAGCTCTGTTATGACTGCCATGGATCAACTGCGCGCCGTCGGCCTCGAAGACATCGGTCTGATCACCGAGCGTAGGACTCAGGGCGGAGGCGAATAGTGGCTGCGCATCAGCACCACGGCGCCGACAAGGTCTACAAGGGCAAGAAGCTCGACGCGTCGTGCGAGATGAACGTCACGCCGATGATCGACGTGCTGCTCGTGCTGCTCGTCATCTTCATGGCCGCCTTGCCGCTGTCTCAGCGAGGTCTCGACATCAACCTGCCGGCTGACAGTCAGAGCAACGAGAACACTCCGCCTCCGGTTGGTCAGATTGTGTTGAACTACACGGCTGACAAGCGCGTGTCGATCAACAACACGGACGTGCCTCTGGGTGAGCTGGAAGATAGACTCAGGGATATCTTCGAAGAGCGCCGTGAGAAGACGATGTTCATCATGGGCGCCGGCTCGCTTCGGTACGGCGACATCATCACCGTGATCGATGCGGCCAAGGGCGCGGGCGTTGAGAAGGTTGGAATCGTGACCGACGGAATGCGCCAGGCGGCAGGCGGCAGCGGTCTCTAATTCAGGTCCCAGCTCATCAGAAAGTAAGAAGGCCGGCTCCCCAGGGGCCGGCCTTTGTGTTGTACGGCTATATTCGCCGTTCACGCAGGCGAGATATCAGTTGCCGCGGGAGAACCCCCGGGCGTATGCGAGCCGCCTCGTTTCTGCGTTTCGTGGATGACCATGATCGTGGCTCCAAAGCCGACCGTCCACGCGACGTACTCAACAACGTAGCCGAACGCGGTCAGCGGCACGCCGATGAGCGATCCCCCTGCCAGCGCCGCGAGCTTCGCAAGCACCGTCAAGCATCCAATCGCCAGAATCCCGATCGCCACAGCCAGATAGTCGCCTCGTTCCGTCCACCCAAGTCTCGCCGTGAGACGCTGCCCGATCTGGTACCCGAGCGCGATGAAGCCGACGAGCATGACCAGCATCATGAGCAGAACTGCAAAGGGCACGAGCGCGAGCAAGGGGATGCCCACGATCGACACCGCAAGGACCACGATCATGAGAATCAGTACCGGCAGGAACAGAATCTCCGCGAGCAAACCTACGAGGCCAGCCCGGACCGGCGTCGCCGCTGTGCGTGTGGCGATCCGCTCGAGCGGCCGCTTGGCAAAGGCCACCGCGATCAGACCCAGCAACACGAGCAGCGTCATCCTGAATATCGTTGCGGCAAGGCTGCCGAATCGAGGCCAGAACGAACCCAGGCCGTTCGACCAGCGGCGCCCGCGGCCGAATCCGGCGGCGCCCCCTCCAACCTCGTGCACGCTGCCCATGACCCTCGCGCCAGGGGCGCGCGTCAGTCCACCGCCGACGACGTTCAGGTCGCCCCGCACGACGGACTGTGGTCCGAGGGTCACGGCGCCTCCGATCGCCACGAGATCCCCGGTGACCTCTCCCTGCACGTCCACGGCACCACCCAGAGCGACGACGTCTCCCTGAATGCGCTCGTTCTGGCCCACGGAAACGTCACCACCGAAACGGACCATGTCGCCTGTGGTCACCTGCGCTCTTGCCGTGTCTTCTGGCGTCTGTATGGCGGGAGCCGGCGGTGCCGCCGCCGTTCCGTCAGCCAGTTCGCGTTGTCGTTGGACATCGAGGTAGCTCGCCTGGAGGACCAGGTCTGAATCGGCGCCCAGCCGATCGCGAAGCTGCTGCCCTGTGAGGCTCTCTCCGTCAACAGTCACGATGCCACTCACGATCTGAATCATCCTGACGGTGCTCGTTGACTGGAGAGGGACAAGCGCCACGCCTTGCTGCAGTGCGACGACGTCGAACCGCTCGTGGAGGCGGGTTCTGAGGTCAGGTGCTGTTCCGGTTGTTGACTGGCCGTGTCCCATCGATGGGGCTCCGACGAGACCGACCAGAATGAGCATTGAAAGGACTATCCATCTACTTGTCATTATCTTTGTCTCCCAGACATCGGGGACTCAGTTACAAACACAGTGGTCCAGGGTCACGAAAGCCGTCTCCCCGCAGGAGACGATGCAGCGCGTACAGCGCTCCTCCGGCCGCCAATTCGATCCCGACGAGTGTGAGGGTGTTTTGAGGCATGGCCACAACGCCCGCGATGACGCTGCTGATACGGGTCAGGTCGGCCCACCATTCGACGGCCGTGGCTGTCGCCACGAGCAGCGGACCAGCAGGACGCGTCGCAACGGAGGCGATCGACCCGATCAGCCAGCCCGATGCGCCGCCGAGCAGGACATAGGCAAGAACGCCAGACGCAGCCGCCAGCACGGACGCGGCGATCGTCATCACCGCCGTGACACGGCGCTGACGTGCTCTCCTTTGCCAGACCGCCTGGACGGCGTGGCGAGCGAAATCCTGTGAAGGCTGGACTGGCGGGAGTGCAGCGAAGACCCGACCGAGCATGTCGTCTGATGCGCCTTCGCCGAGCTCCTCGCTTGCGAGCCAGTGTTCCGTTTGTCTGCGCCAGTGTCCCATTGGTCTCTTCCTTTCTATACGCGGTTCTGAACTCGCTGGTTTCAGGCGGGTCCCCATCCCGCTGTCGTGAGCGCTGCCGCCAGCTCTTTACGGGCACGATACAGATGGGTCTTGACCGTGCCTTCCGGCAGATCGAGGATGCCGGCGATGTCGTCCACGGAGAGGCCTTCCACGTACTTCAGGACGACGACCTCGCGAAACTCGTGGCGCAATTGACTGATTGCGGTTGTGAGCGCCGCTGCCAGTGCCCGTCGCTCCGCCTCGTCATCCGGCGAGGTTCCGCGGCCTTCGTCGGCCGGTCCGGCATAGCCTGCGGAGAGGAGACCGTCGAGCGAAACCGTGTCAACCCGCCGGCGTCTCAGATGATCGATGGTGACGTTGCGCAGGATCTGAAAGAACCACGACGAGAACTTGCGTTCCTGATCGTAGGTGTTCAGGCGCGAGAAGGCGCGGACGAATGCCTCCTGCGCGAGCTCTTCGGCGACTGCCCGGTCGCTGACCAGCCGGACGGCGATATTCACCGCTGAGGAGGCGTATCTCTCAACCAGCGCATGGTAGGCAGCCTGCGATCCGGCAAGCGCCTGGCGGGCGAGCTCGGCGTCGCTGGTTGGCACGGGCGATCATGATACGGGAGCCGCCGCCCGGCGGTTTCAACGTCGAGCAGGCGTCCGACTCGTACAAGAAAACGGCCGGTCCGCGTTCGGGCGCCCGGCCGTGTCGTTGCGCTATCGGCAGCGCGCACGTCTTCGAGACGCGCGCGCCGACGACGAATGCTTTAGTTGAAGCTGTAGCGGAAGCTGAGCAGGAACTGGTAGACGTCGCTGAGACCCGTCTGGGACTGGAAGGTCTTGGAGACCAGCTGACCTGAAGCCGTGGCGAGTCTATACGTCGGACGCCCCTGTGCATCCACCCCGGGGTTCGTCAGGATCTGCGCGCCGTACTGCTGCGTGATGGGAACGACGAGGCGCTGGCTGACGCCCCAATTGTGGTTCAGCAAGTTCCCGAAGTTCGTGAAGTCGATACGGAACTGGCCGCCGTTCCGCTTCCCACCGATGTTGTGGAACACGTCCTGGGTGATGCTCAGGTCCATCCGCTTGACGAGCGGGTTCCAGATGCCACCACGCTCGGCGTATTCTCCGCGGTGCTCCCTCAGGTACTTGTCCTGATTGATGTACGCCTCGAATGCCTGCGCCTGCTGTTCGGCCGTGAACGTCGTGGCTCCGACGGCAAAGGGGACGAAGTTCATCTCCGAGGTGTTCTTGGGAATGTAGATCAGGTCGTTACCGGAACCGCCGTCGCCGTTCATGTCACCCGCGAAGACGTAGCTCGCCGTGGTCCCGATGCCGGCGCCGGCGCCGTTCAGGGATGGGCTGGCCTCCCAGAATGCCGCGATTGTCGTGGCCCCGAAGCCGAAGTACGACCGGTTATATGAAGCGTTGACGAACACACGGTGTCCCTGTGCGGACTGCGAGCGTCCAAGGCCAGGATTGTTGGGGTCGGATGCGTGCTGGTTCAGGTTGAACGACGACGCTGCAGTCGTGCTGGGGTCGATGGTGTTGTGCCCATCGCCGTAGCTGTATGAACCCTTGAGCGTGAGGCCGTGGTAGAGAGCCTTCGACAGGGTACCGGACATGTTCCATGAGTTCCCGACGCTCTGGTTCTTCATGACGATCGTCGCCGTCACCTGATTTCCGGCCGCGTTATTGATTCGGTTCACACACGGACCCGACGTCGGTGCTGTGCATGCCGGGCCGACCCAGCGCGGGCGGGTATCGACGCCCGTGAAGGCGGACTGCGCTGCGGGCAGGTTGGCGTTGATGTAGTACACGCCGTTGACGTCCTTGTTGTAGACGAACTCCGCGGTGCCGACGATACCCCAGGGCAACCTGCGATCGACCGCGATGTTGCTCCTCAAGACCTGGGGGAACTTGAAGTCGTTGTCGGTGACGTCGAACTCGTAGCTCGCCGCCGGGGCACCTGTAACGGTCGCGGGTTTGTATCTGTTCACGTCTGGAGTGAACGGACGCGTCGTCGGGTTGTCCTCGAGGAGCGAGCCCTGCAGCACGCCGGTGTTACCGAGCTGGTTCGAGATCCAGACATACAGAGGGGGGCCAGTGAAGACGCCCGTGCCGCCGCGTACCTGTGTCTGCTGATTGCCCGCCACATCCCAGTTGAACCCGACGCGGGGCGACCAGAGGATCTTCGCCGACGGCAAGCTTCCACTCGAGTACTGCACCGGCGATCCGGTCTCATCGCGGAAGATCAGCGCGTCGGCGGCTGGGTTGGGATACGCGGTGTCGTCGAATGAAGGGACGTCGAGTCTGATTCCGGCAGTGAGCGTCAGGTTCGCTCGCGGCCGCCACTCATCCTGGGCGTAGCCGCCGACATTCCAGACGTTGATCTCCTGGAGAGGCTTGTCCAGCCCGGGGATGTTCATCCACCTCACCTGATATCGCCGCGGAACAATGGGCGACGTCGTCCGGTTCGGGTTCGCCAGGTAGCCGTTGGCGTCGGCGTAGAAGTCGGCGAACGAGTTGTAAACCCAGGCGCCCTGCTTGCAGCAGTTGAAGAACGAATTCTGAGCTTCATACCGCTGCATGGTGACACCGAATGTCAGCGAATGACGGTTGCTGAACTTCGTCAGGTTGTCCTGAAATTGGTACGTGTGATACAGCAGCTCGTTGTTTGGCGTGAACGGTTCAGTACCAAACGACGCGTAGGTGGTACCGTCAGAACCGAGGATGTCCACGAACGGAAACAGCTCGGGGTTGTTCCTGTTCTCGTTGTTGGTCGTGTAGCCCGCAATGATGCTATTCGAGATGCTGTTGCCGAGCACTGCGTTCCACTCACCGACGCCCGACTTGATGTTCTCGAGCTGCGAGTAGTTCGACGCTTCGAAGGGCAGGAAACCGATGCCGAGCGTCCGTCCGAGGCCGGCTGATGACGAGCCGGACATGAGCTTTCCGTCACTGGAATCGAGCTGGCTGTAGCGGAAGCTGATCTTGTTGCTGTTGTTCAGGTTGTAGTCGGTCCGGAGCAGATAGCGCTTCGCCGGTGTCTCGGCCGGCAGGTTCTCGAATCCACCGGTGTCGTAGCTGAAATTCTGCTTCAGGTACGCGCTGAGCGTGGTGAGATCCGAGGCGAGGACTCGACTGACATTCCCGCTCACAGGCTGGCCGCCGGTGTTGGCGGTGAAGGTGTGAAGCGGCTGTGACTTCTTTTCGTCTTCGTAGTTGCCGAACACGAACAGTCTGTTCCTGACGATCGGAGCGCCTGCCCAGACACCAGTGTTTCTGAAGGTGAACGTTCCAGGGTTGACCGGAAGTCCGAGCGCTTCGGTTCCGACAAAGTCCTCGTTCCGCATCCGGTGATACACGGAGGCGGAGAGCTGGTTTGTTCCGCTTCTGGTGACCGTGTTCACGGCACCGCCGATGAAGTTGCCCTGACGCACGTCAAACGGGGCCACGCTGACCTGCACCTGCTCGATCGATTCGAGTGAGATGGGCGCGACGAGCGTTCGGCCGCCAGGCTGGCCCTGACCGAGACCAAACGGGCTGTTGAAATAGGAGCCGTCCACCGTCATGTTGTTTTGACGGTTGTCCTGGCCGGAAAACGATCGGCCGGTCGCCTGCGGCGTCAGTCGCGTGAGATCGGCGATTTGCCCGGAGACCGTCGGCAGATTTGCGATGTCGTTCCGGCTGACCGAGGTTGAGGCGCCAGTGCGCGTCGAGCTGAAGATCGGATCAGCCTGCGCTGTCACCGTGATCTCCTCCTGGACGGCGATCGGTTCAACCGCGAACTCGAGGTCAGTGCCGACACCCAGGTTGACCATGACGTCCGCCTTGGTCTCCGGCGCGAAGGCAGGGCCTCCACCTCCCACGTAGGCGACCGTGACGCTATAGGGTCCGCCAACCCTCATGCCGGGTATGGAGAAGCGGCCGTCCGCCCTCGTTACGCTTTCATAGGTGGTGCCGGATGGTTCGTGGATGGCAATCACGTTGGCGCCTGCAACTGGCGCCCGCTGTGTGTTGAGGACGAGCCCGGTGATCGCACCCGTGGTCACGCCCTGTGCGGAGGCGGGCTCGACTGAAAAGAGCAGCGCGAACACCGCCAAAAAGGCCAGGGATCCTCGGATAAACGTCATGATTCTCTCCGCGAGTCTGTCGGTAGATTGGGGGAACGAGTCGATTGGAGCGTACCTGCGTGGTGTGACGATCGTCTGACTGGCGAACCAGCGACGTGCATCACGGGATGGAATTGTACATGAAAAGAGCCGCCCGACAGGGCGGCTCTTTCCGAACGGGGTGAGACCTGCGGTCTGGCCGTCGAGCGTTCAACCGCGGACCGGAATCGACGTAACGACTAGTCGGTGCGGCCCGCGGCGGGGGCGGGAGCGGCCGCCGCCGCGCCTGCGGCGTTCTTCTTGCGAATTTCCTCAGCACGATTGCTGAGGTCCGTCGCTTCCTTCAGGAGCGCCTGCTGACGGGCCGGGTTCCGCTCGAGATTGGCCTGAACGCGGAGGAGCAGGTTCTTGTAAACCAGCGCTTCCATGTATTGGTCGTTCAGGCTGATCGCCTTATCGACCGCCTCGATGCCGAGCTGGACGTGTCTCAGCTTGTCAGCGTCGCTCAGGCTGAAGTCGCGATAGGCCTTTTCCCACTGGTAGGTCGCGATGGTGTAGAACGCTTCGGGGTTCATCGGCTCGCGTTCCGCTCGTGCGACGAGCGCTTCCATGCTCTTGTCGAACTCGCCCTGCCGGTTGTAGTAGGCCGCCAGCGTCGTGTACACCGCCGGATCGGTCGGCTTCATCTCGCGAGCCTTCACGAGCGTCGTTTCAGCGTTGTCGTAGTCGCCGCTGTCCTCGTAGATCTTGGAAAGCGCGAAATAGTTCACAGGTTCAGTGGGATCCATCTGAATCAGCTGCTGCACGACAGGTTCTGACTGCGCCGGGTCATTCAGCTTGTCCGCGCCGAACGCGTTTGCCAGATACTGCAGCGCAAGCCGCTTGAGCTGTGGATTCTGTTCCAGTTCCGCCGCCTTCTTGTAATTCTCCACGGCACGCTCGAGGAGCAGGTCATTGGCCGGCTCACCTCGGCGCGTCGGGCGGTACTGATTGTCGTAACTGTTCCCGAGATAGAAGTACGCTTCTGTCTGGTTCGGGTCGGCGGCGATCGCCTTTTCATAGTCCTCGACCGCGCCGCGATAGTCCTGCTGCTGGTAGGCCGTGTGACCGTCCTTCAGCGCCATCCTGGCCTGAACCATTGCTATCTGGCCGCACCCGACGGTCACCACGCCAAGACCTGACACGAGCGCCAGCACCACCGCCTGCGACGAAAACTTCCGCATCCTCTCCCCCTTGCGAACCTTGTCGGCAACGTACGCGGGCCGAGCCGCGACCCAAATCCTGTTTGGCGAACCCCCACGATCTTCGTGGGCAAAGGCGTAGTAAACGCGCCAGTATAGTGATCCGTTTTCAGGAGAGTCAAGCTGTCACGGGCGGTCGCCTTGACCCCCCTCGGACCCACTCCTATCATGAAGACGGCGCGTTACCCCAACAGATACAGTAGATACGGCCACGGCCCGCAGATGATCAGGTTCGAAACGCTCCTCGAAAAGGTGCGGAGCTACAGTCCCGAAGCGGACCTCGAGCTCCTTCGACGGGCGTACGTCTTCTCGGCGCTGGAGCACAAGGGGCAGACCCGCCACTCAGGGGAGCCTTATCTCGTTCATCCACTGGAGGTTGCAGACACCCTCGCCGAGATGAAGCTTGATGTCGTTGCCGTGGCAGCGGGCCTCCTGCACGACGTCGTCGAAGACACGCTGACCACGCCGGAGCGAATCGCCGAGCTCTTCGGCAGCGAGATCGCTCACGTCGTGGAAGGCGTCACCAAGATCGGTGCGATTCCTTTCTCGTCTACCGAGGAACGGCAGGCTGAGAACTTCCGGAAGATGCTGCTCGCGATGGTGGACGACATCAGGGTCATCCTGGTGAAGCTCGCCGATCGCCTCCACAACATGCGGACGCTCCACCATCTTCCGGAGGAGCGTCGGATCAAGATCGCGCAGGAAACCCTCGATATCTACGCGCCGATTGCCAACCGGCTCGGCATGAGCAAGGTCAAGAACGAACTGGAGGAGCTGGCCTTCCGGTGCACCGACCCGCAGGCGTACGAATCGCTGCGCGCGAAGGTGGAGGGGCGGCGAAAATTTGCGGAAAACGTCATCGAGGATCTGACGAGGCGGATCCGATCCAAGCTGGACGAAGCGCAGATTCCGTTGATCACCCTCGACGGACGGATCAAGCGCCTCTACAGCATCTATCTCAAGCTCCGGCGGCAGAACATCGATCTCGAGCGCGTCTACGACTTCGTCGCGCTTCGCGTCACCACGAAGTCGGTCAAAGACTGCTACGCAGCGCTCGGCATCATTCACCAGACGTGGTCTCCGGTTCCGGGTCGAATCAAAGACTTCATCGCGATGCCACGGCCGAATGGATACCAATCACTGCACACCTCCGTGATCAGCGAGCACGGATTTCCGTTCGAAGTGCAGATCCGTACTGAAGAGATGCACCGCCGCGCGGAAGAAGGGATCGCTGCGCACTGGAAGTACAAGGAAGGACGTGTTGGCGACAACCGCGACGAGCGGTACTTCCAGTGGATGCGTCAACTCCTCGAGGTGCACCAGGAGGTTCGCGATCCGCAGGAGTTTCTCCGCAACCTGAAGATCGATCTCTATCCGGAAGAGGTCTACATCTTCACCCCGAAGGGAGAGGTGAAATCACTGCCCCGCGGCGCGACACCGGTGGACTTTGCCTACAGCGTGCACACCGACGTCGGCAATCAATGCGTCGGCGCCAGAGTCAACGGCAAGATGGTCCCGCTGCGCACACCGCTCCAGAATGGCGATATCGTCGCCATCATCACGCAGCCCGGCCACAGGCCGAGCCGTGACTGGCTGACGTTCGTCACCACGTCGCGAGCACGCAGCAAGATCAGGCACGTCCTGCAGGGCGAAGAGCGGGCTCGAAGCTTTGAGCTCGGACGCCGGCTCTTCGATCGAGAGGCCCGACGCTTCGGCCTCAATCCCAAGACGGTTCTCGAAAGCGCCGAACTCGCGGCGTTCGCGTCGGAGTACGGCGCGCCGAAGGTTGATGATCTGCTCGCGCACGTCGCGTACGGCAAGCTGTCAGCACGCGTGCTGCTGCAGAAGGCGGTGCCAGGCGGTCTCCCGAAGGAGAAACCGCCGGACTCAGCTGTGCTCTCGGCAGTCAAGCGTGTCCTGCGTCCTGGCCTCACTGATGATCACATCAAGGTTCGAGGCACCGACGACGTCATGGTCTTTCGCGCCAAGTGCTGCAACCCTATTCGGGGCGAGCGGATCATCGGCTACATCACGCGAGGGAAAGGTGTTTCCGTGCACTCGGCCGGATGTTCGAATGTGCTCAACCTGATGTTTGATCCCGATCGCCGAATCGACGTGGAATGGGACAGCACAAGGGCTGACCTGGCCCCCTACGTGGTTCGCCTCACGATGCAGGTGGAGGATCGAAAGGGGATGCTGGCAGAGATCAGTGCGAAGGTGTCAGGCATCAACACCAACATCACGAACATGGAAGCCAAAACGGGGGACGACCGCAGGGCGCGTATCGATATGACCGTCGAGATTCAAGACATGAAACATCTCGAGAAGGTCATCAAGTCGATCAAGCGCGTCGAAGGTGTCTTCGGCGTCGAGCGGACCGCGCGCGGGTAGCCGGTCGCGGCAATCGTCTACGACGAGCTCGGCACTCCCTCGAAAAATTCCACGAGTCCCGTCTCCAGCGAATACTCAGCCCCTACGACCACGAGGCCGTTCTTCTGCACGAGCTCTTCGAGTACCTGGGATCCGTGCCGCAGGTGGTTGACTGAAACCCGCACGTTGTTGCGAACCGCCTGGCGGACGAGTGTATCGGCATCGTTCCGCAGGTCGGTGGCGAGGAGGACTTCGACCGACGGCCGAATACGCTCGACGATCGACTGAAGATTCCGTGACTGGTTCGCGTGTGGTCGCCTGAGCTCCTCGAGCGTCGCCAGCACTGCTCCACAGTTGGAGTGGCCGAGTACCACCACGAGTGGCGTGCCGAATCGCGCCGCCGCAAACTCCACACTGCCAACCTGCGACGCGGCGACGATGTTTCCGGCGACGCGGATCACGAAGAGATCGCCGAGGCCTTGATCGAAGATGATCTCCGCCGGAACGCGCGCATCCGAACATCCCAGCACGATCGCGATTGGTTCCTGGTCGGCGCAGCGCCGGGTGCGGTCTGCGACGGTGTCGTGTCGGGGACTGCCGGAGGCAAAAGCCAGGTTCCCTTCTCGAAGTCGCTCCAGAGCTTCCTGCGCAGAGATCATCTATTAGATGGCCTGTTGGTAGGTGCGGATCGTTCGGGTCTACGACACAACCGCGATTGCGTCGATTTCGACGCGGACGTCGCGCGGAAGCCGCGCAACCTGCACTGTGGCGCGCGCGGGCGGCGGATCGCTCACGAACCGCGCGTAGCAGGCGTTCATTGATGCGAATTCATCCATGTCAATCAGATACACCGTCGTCCGGACGACATGCTGGAACCCCGCACCAGCGGCCTCGAGCAGCGCGCGGATGTTGCGCATCACCTGATCTGTCTGGGCCTCGATGCCGCCGTCGATGACGGTTCCGGTGGCAGGATCGATGGGAATCTGTCCGGAGAGAAACAGGAGGTTGCCCGCTCGGATCGCAGGCGAATAGGGACCAATCGCTTTCGGTGCTCCCGCGGCCGAGAACACCTGGTGCACGTCAGGCAGCCTTGATGACCTTGCCGTCGCGCAGGCAGCGAGTGCACACGCGAAGGCGCTTCGTGGCTCCGTTAATCATCGCCCGGACCGTCTGAAGGTTCGGCTCGAACCGACGCGGCCCAACGTTGTGCGCGTGAGACACCGTTCGGCCCACCACCGGACCCTTACCGCATACTTCGCACCGCTTTGCCATGACTGACTAGCCTTTCCTCGAGAATCTCTGTCCAAACGAGCCTTCTAGCATAGCAGCTTCAAGGCAGAATCAGCGGACTCTCCGCCTCCGGCGCTGGCGCGGCGGGGGCCGCCCCTGTCCCGCTGGCCTGGAGGAGCCGGCCCAGCAGGTCCAAATACTTCGTGCTGGCGGAATCAGCTGTTGCCGCTGAGCGCGCGCCATTCTCCATGGCCCTCAGGACCACCACGCACTCGTGGTCGAACACCCTCGCTCCGTGTTCCCGGATCTGCTCGAGCGTGTTTTTCAGCTCCGCCGCCAGGCCCTGCGCCACAGGGCTGGCGGGTGTGTGCTCGTAAATAACGCCTTTAGCCGACGTTTCCAGCGTGGCCGCTAAGGCATGTGCCGCTTCGGCGACATCGCTATCGACGAGCCGGCTGAGGCCCGTTGGCTTGAAGCGGGTGATCGATGTTTGAAACACGAAGAACAACTGGTACTGCCGCTCCGTGAGGTGCCGGATAGTCGGGATGAGTTCGGCGACATCCTGCTCTTGCCTCCGTCGAACAACAGCTGCCGGATGCTCTCGTGCTGACGCTAGGTAGACGCAATCCGGGGGACACGCGATCTCGAGCTGCCGCTTGGTGCCGCAACACACCGTGCATATGGTCCCGCGCAGCGCCGGGCAGTCGCGGCGTCCCTTCCGTTGTCCACAAGAGGGGCAGAGCATGCCAAAGCTTGGCATACGAGCCCTGACCCGGCAACAACTTGAGTGTCAGCCTGGTTACAGACCCGAGGCCAGGTGGAAACCGCAGTCGGTGAAAACGGGCAGCTACGTGAAGTGTCTGAATTAATTCATACTGAAGATTTACAGACAACACGAGAAATAGCCCACGACGTGTCATGGACTTGTGGGACCGACCACTTGGAGGCGTTCACGCAGGTTCCAGTTCGATAACGCGACATAAGTGATTTCTAAACAGCAACTTATAAGATATGTTTCGGTTGGGTTTTCGACGTAAGATTCGGTCGGTTGATGCCTTCACCGCTGAACTCGAAGAGGCGAATTAACCACAGCAAGAATTATTTACACTCACCTTGAGAGGACACATTTAGCCTGCTCACGAGTGGTTCAGGCGGTCGATTGCGGATATTCGAAAGATTATTCAGATCGTATCGGTCTTGCGCTTCGAGACGATAACAGGTTCACCATCATCATGTTAAAGGTCGAAACGGTCATCCCTCTCCCGTCGTAACACCCTGTAGTTCATCCGCGCAAAGCTTTTCCCGAGAGCGACGCGTCTAATCAGGCATCGCAGTTGCATTTAAAGCGCACAAGCGAAAGACGGAGTTAGCCACTCCCGGTGGAGTGGCGTTGGAAGGAGCGGCAGGCACCATGGCGACGACAAAGAGCACAAAGGCTTCGGCCAAGACAAGCCGTTATAACGAACTTAAGAAGATGCTCGAGGACCGCCGGCGCCAGCTAATGAGCGACGTGCAGGGCCGGATGCGAGACGTTCGCGGCGAAGGTCTCAAGGACCGCGAGGTGCTCGATCAGGGCGAGAGTTCCGAGGTCGATATCCAGGACGACATCGAGTTTGCCTTGATCCAGATGAAGTCCGAAACTCTGCACAAGATCAACGAAGCGCTCCGGCGGCTGGACGAAGCGACCTACGGCAACTGCTTCGAGTGCGGTGATGAAATCGCCGAAGCGAGGCTGCGAGCGCTACCGTTCGCCGTTCGCTGCAAGGATTGCGAAGAGGCCCGGGAGACGGCGGAACAGCGTGAGAGGATGCTCGCGAGGCGCAGCGGATCGTCCAATCTCTTCTTCGACATGTCCAACTAACCGACAGGTCACACCTGTCCCGATTACCCAGAGGGCGGCCGGTCACGGCCGCCTTTTTTTTCTTCGACTGACCAATGAGCGATTACGAACAGCCGCCGGAAGTTGAAGAGACCCCCAGCGACGACCAGTCGGTGCCCCGCGAGCTTCCGATTCTTCCGCTGCGCGACACCGTGCTCTTCCCGAACTCATTTATGCCGCTCGCGGTGGCGCGGGAGAGTTCCGTCCGCCTCATCGACGAGGCCATCTCGGTCAGCAAGCTGATAGGCGTCTTCACCCAACGCGACGCAGCCGTGGAAGAGCCTCAGCAAGACGACCTCTACACCGTCGGCATCGTCAGCCAGGTCCACAAGATGTTCAAGCTGCCGGACGGCAGCCTGCGACTCATCGTGCAGGGCCTCAGTCGCGTGCAGCTTGACGAGATTACCGAAACCCGGCCGTATCTGCGCGCGCGTGTCAGCCCGGCGCTCGAAGTCGTCGGCGACGACGACAACCTCGAGATAGACGCGCTGATGCGCAACATCAGAACAAACTTCCAGCAGGTCGTGTCGCTGTCGCCGCTCCTGTCCGAGGATCTCCAGACTCTGGCAGCCGACGTGTCGGAGCCCGGGCGTCTGGCCGACTTTGTCGCGTCGAGTCTGACGACGATTGCAACGCCCGTGAAGCAGGCCGTACTCGAGGCGCTTGACGTGCGCGCGCGTATGGACGATCTCAATCGCATCTTGATCAAGGAGCTCGAGGTTCTGGAGCTCGGTTCCAAGATTCAGTCTCAGGTGCAGTCGGAAGTCGGCAAGAACCAGCGTGAGTACTTCCTTCGAGAGCAGCTGAAGGCGATTCAGAAGGAGCTTGGCGAAGGCGACGACCAGTCCAAGGACGTTGACGAGCTGCAGCAGAAGATCCAGGCGGCAGGCATGCCAGAGGCGGTGAAAAAGGAGGCCCTTCGTGAGCTCGACCGTCTCTCCAAGATGCCGAGCGCGGCTGCCGAGTCTACGGTCGCGCGGACGTACCTCGACTGGCTGGTTGCACTCCCCTGGCAGCTGCGCACGGAGGAAGTCATCGATCTGCACAAGACCAAGGATGTGCTCGACGCTGATCACAGCGGACTGGAAAAGGCCAAGGATCGGATCATCGAGTACCTGGCGGTGCGCAAGTTGAATCCACAAATGAAGGGCCCGATTCTCTGCTTCGTCGGGCCGCCGGGAGTCGGGAAGACGTCGCTCGCCCGGTCGATTGCGCAGTCGCTGGGTCGGAAGTTCGTCAGGGTCTCGCTGGGCGGGATGCGAGATGAGGCGGAAATTCGTGGCCACCGCCGGACGTACATCGGCGCCTTGCCAGGACAGATCATTCAAGGCCTTCGTCGGGCCGAATCAAAGAACCCGGTCTTCATCCTCGATGAGATCGATAAGCTCGGCTCCGACTTCCGCGGCGATCCGGCCTCGGCGCTTCTCGAGGTCCTGGACCCCGAACAGAACACGCTGTTCAGGGATCACTACCTGGACGTGCCGTTCGATCTCTCCGAAGTGCTGTTCATCACCACAGCGAACGTGCTCGACCCGATTCCACCTGCGCTGCGCGACCGCATGGAAGTGCTCGAGGTCGCGGGCTACACGGAAGAGGAGAAGCTGGCCATCGCGCGGGACCACCTCCTCGCCAAGCAGGTGAAGAACCATGGGCTCACCCCGGAACAGTTCGCGGTCACCGACGCCGCGCTGAGCACCCTGATACGCGGTTACACCCGAGAAGCGGGGGTCCGGAACCTCGAGCGTCAGATCGGTGCGCTCTGTCGAAAAGCCGCACGGCGTCGTGCGGAGGGCCATCTGGAGCCCATGATCGTGACACCAGACCTTGTGACTGAACTGCTTGGCGCACCGGTGTTCATCGACGAAGAGATGGCCGAGCGAACCCGGCAGCCAGGGGTGGCGATCGGTCTTGCCTGGACACCTGCCGGCGGCGACGTGCTGTTCATCGAGGCCTCACGCATGGCCGGTGCAGGCACGCTGACGCTGACCGGTCAGCTCGGCGATGTCATGAAGGAATCCGCCCGAGCCGCACTGGCCTGGTTCCGCGCGCATGCCGCAAACTACGGAGCGGACCCGGACTTCTTCAAGAAGGCCGAGATTCACCTGCACATTCCTTCGGGCGCGATTCCGAAAGACGGACCTTCTGCCGGAGTCACCATCGCGACGGCGCTGGCGTCGGAACTGACGCGTCGCCCCGTGAGGGGCGACATCGCGATGACAGGCGAGATCACGCTCTCTGGTCGCGTGCTTCCTGTTGGTGGCGTGAAGGAAAAGGTTCTCGCGGCCCGACGAGCAGGCATTCGCGAGGTCATCCTGCCGAGGCAGAACGAGAAGAACATCAATGAAGATCTCACCGAAGAGGTTCGGCGGGATATGACCATCCACTTCGTCCAGAGCGTGGATGAAGTGCTGCTCCTGGCGCTTCAGGCGCCAAAAGCCGCGGTCGATCGCAAGGCAGGCCGTCGGCCGCAGCCGGGCGTTCAATAGTCGCGTTCGCGCTAGCGCGCTGGCTCGGCGAGCGGTAACAACGCGAGGCCGGCGATCGTCTTGAGATCGATGATCGTCCCCGCGGCGATCATTCTGCGGATCTCTTCCACCGAGAACGCCTTCGATTCGATGTCTTCGTCCTCGTCCTGACGGGCAGCCGGATCGTCCTTTGTGGGCTCACGCAACCCGGTGGCGAGGTAGAAGTGCATTTCCTCGTCACAGTAGCCCGGCGTCGGGAAAAACCCGCCAAGATGCCGAATCGTGGCGGGAATGAGTCCGATCTCCTCCTGACACTCCCGGGAAGCAGCCGCTTCTGGATCCTCGCCTGGCTTGAGGCTTCCAGCCGGTAGTTCCCACGCAAAACGTCCGATGGCAGGCCGATACTGACGAACGAGCACGACGGTACCGCTGGCCATCACTGGAATCAGGACAGCCGAGCCCGGATGTCTCACGATCTCGGCCTCCAGCCGTTCACCCTTGGGCAGGGTGATCGATTCCACGTTGACGGTGAAGATCCGTCCCTCGAAGACCTTTCGGATCTGGCTCGGAACAACAGGCCTGCTACTCATCGGTTTTCCATCCTGGCAGGCCCTCGAGTACCTGCATCAGATCGTCTGGCAGCGGCGAGGTGAACTCCATGCGACGCTGATCTCGCGGGTGCGTGAACGCAAGCCGTTCGGCATGAAGGAACGGCCGCTCGAGGCGCTGAAGGGCGCGCAGATCCCCTGGGATGCGACGCCGGACGCCGCCATACACCGCATCACCCACGATGGGATGTCCGATGGCGCTGAGGTGTACGCGGATCTGGTGCGTCCGGCCCGTATGAATTGCCACCTGACAGAGCGTGACGCCCGACAGGTGATGGGCTCGGGTAATTCGCGTGACCGCGCTTCGAGCGTGCTTGGCGCGAGCCGACATTTTCTGGCGGTTCACCGGATCGCGCCCTATGGCCGCATCGATTCGTCGTCCTGCCTGCACGACACCCCAGACGAGGGCGACGTACTCCTTCTCGACTTCGCGATCCTGAAATTGCCGCGACAGCTCCTGATGGGCCGCGTCGTTCTTGGCGATCACCATGACACCTGACGTGCCGCGGTCCAGGCGATGCACGATCCCGGGGCGGGCCTCGCCCCCGATGCCGCTGAGATCCGTCATGTGGTGGAGGAGCGCGTTGACGAGCGTCCCTGACGCGTGGCCGGCACCTGGATGGACGACGAGACCGGCCGGTTTATTGACGACCGCGAGGTCGGTGTCCTGATAGAGGACGTCCAGGGGGAGGGCTTCACCCGACACCGTTGAGGGCGCCACGTCAGGCACATCAACGGAGACGTGGTCTCCCTCGCGCATGGACAGATTCGGTCGGGCCTCGCGGCCGGCGATGCTGATGCGTCCGTCTTCGATGAGCTTCTGGACGAAGGACCGCGATCGTCCCTCGAGTACCGAGACAAGGAAGCGGTCCAGCCGCTGCCCGCTGAAGTCCGACGGGACGTTGAACTCGACTGCGGGCACGGCCTACGCGGCGATCTTCCGCTCGCGCCGTGTCTGCTGAGGGGTCGTCGGTGCCGTCTTCGCCAGCCAGATCAACATGACGAGACTCAAAGGCGCAAGCACCAGCGAGATGACCTGTGACGTCGAGAATCCGAACATCTCTCCCCGTGGATCGCCGCGATAGATCTCGACGACGAATCGGGAGACTGCGTAGAGAAACATGTAGGCCCAGAACGTACGGCCGACGAACGGTTTTCCGCGGCGTTCCGTTGTTAGAAGAAGTATCAGGATGAGGAGTTCAGCCCCCGCCTCGTACACCTGAGTCGGATGCAGCGGGATTCCCAGTGGCGTCCCGACGTTGGCGGCCGCGAGAGGGTTGGTGAAGGTGATCGCCCATGGAACGTCGGTGGGCGTCCCGTAGCAGCAGCCGGCCGCCAGACATCCGAGTCGACCCGTGACGTGACCGAGGGCGATGCCCGGAGCGAAGACGTCGCAAGTGGTCCAGAACGGGAGGCGATGACGCGCGATATACCAGAAGGCCACCACGACAGCCAGGATCAAGCCGCCATAGAAGACCCCTCCCGATCGCGCCAACGACAAGAGGTCTCCAGGCGAGGTGCTGAACTGATCGAAATCCACGACCAGAAGCAGCAGCTTGGCGCCGATCAGGGCGGCGATGATGATGTAGATGCCAAGGTCGAGTACGCGGTTCGCATCGAGTCCCCAGCGCCTCGCCCGTTGCATAGCCAGCCACAGGCCGAGCAGATAGGAGGCGGCGAGCAGAACGCCGTAGGTGTAGATCGTGACGGGTCCGATACTAAACAGCTCTGGATACACCGTTCATCCTGATGTTCAAAAGGTCGAGAATCATGAAGGCCACCCCGACGGTAATTGCGGCATCCGCCACGTTGAACGCCCAGAAGTGCCAGTCTCCCCAGTACACGTCCACGAAGTCCACGACGTAGCCGGCGCTGATGCGATCGATCAGGTTGCCGGCGGCTCCACCAACGATGAGCGCGAGACCGAACCGCGCGAACCGCTGGTCCGGGGGAAGCCTCGTGGCATACAGAGCAAGCATCGAAAGCGCAACCGCGGCCACGGTCGAGAGCACAGCGGTTTTGAAGGGAAAATCCACCGTGTTCATCAAGCCGAAGGCAGCTCCGTAATTGTGCACCCTCGTCAGATTGAAAAAGCCAGGAATTACTTCCAGGCTTTCGTGTAAATCGAACGCCCCTCTCACGAGCGCCTTGGCTACCTGGTCGAGCACCACGATGACCGCAGCGACCAGCAACTCCAGCTGCTTCCACCCGGACGAAGACATCAACGGCTCACGGGCTCAGCCAGTGCTTCGACGCAGCGATCGCAGATGCCGGCCCAATCTGGCTCGGTCCGCACTGCTGACACATATCGCCAGCAGCGTTCGCACTTGACTCCCTCGGCCTTGCGGACACGGATGTTCAGTGCCACCCCGGCGTCTGACGCATTTCCTGCACCGGCTCCAGAAGGCCCAACGGTCACGTCGGACACGCCAAAGAGCGTCGGCAGGTACTCCTGATGCGCGGCGAGACACTCGAACGCGCGCGGGTCGAAGGCCAGCTCGACGCGTGCGGACAGGTTCGAGCTGATCGTCTTCGCCTGTCGCTCGGTCTCGAGCTTCGCGTTGACCTCGTCCCGGACCGATCGGAGCTCTTTCCACTGGGCCAGCAACCCCTCGTCCTTCCACGACGCCAGGGCCGACGGGAAGAGGGCCAGGTGAACGGACGGCTCCTGCGGCTTTCCGGGAAGGTTGCGCCAGACCTCCTCCGTCGTGAACGGAAGGATGGGTGCGAGCAGGCGCGCGAGCCCATCGACGATGAGGAACATCGCGGTCTGGCCTGAACGCCGTGCTTCGGACTGGGCGCCGAAGGTGTACATGCGGTCTTTGGTGACGTCCACGTAGAAAGCGCTCAGGTCAACCGTGATGAAGGTGTTGGCTTCTTGGAAGATCGCCTGGTAGTCGTATCGCTCGTACGCCGCGACAATCTTTTCCACGACGACGGCGAAGCGAGCCATCGCCCATCGATCGATCTCGAGCATCTTCTGTCGAGGCACGGCGTGGGCTTCCGGATCGAACTCGGAAAGGTTCCCGAGCAGTACGCGCAGGACGTTGCGGAACTTTCGGTAGGCTTCGACGACACGCGCGAGGATCTCGGGCCCGAGCCTTACTTCCTCGCCGTAGTCCACCATCGACACCCACAACCGCAGGATCTCGGCGCCGCTCTGCTTGATGACGTCCTGCGGGACGACCGTGTTGCCGAGCGACTTGGACATCTTGCGTCCGTGCTCATCGACCACGAAGCCGTGGGTCAGAACCTGTCTGAACGGCGCGGCCCCACGCGTGCCAATGCCGATGAGCAGCGAGCTGTGGAACCACCCGCGATGCTGATCGCTGCCTTCCAGGTACATGTCAGCCGGCCAGCTCAGGTTGGGGTCGGCGGGTATCACCGCTTCGTGACTCGAACCGGAGTCGAACCAGACGTCGAGGATGTTGGTGTCGCGCTCGAATGTCTTGCCGCCGCAGCTGGGGCAGGCAAGACCGGCGGGCACGAACTCCTCGAGGGGCCGTTCGTACCAGGCATCAGCACCGTGTACGTCAAAGATCGCTGCGGCCCGCTCGGTCAGCTCAGCCGTCAGCAGGGGTGTCAGGCAGCTGGTGCAGTTCAGCGCGGGGATTGGAACGCCCCAGGATCGCTGCCGCGAGATACACCAGTCGGGCCTGAACGCCACCATGTTGTGGATACGCTCGCGTCCCCACGAGGGGATCCACCGGACCCGGTCGATGGCCTCGAGTGCGTCCTGACGCAGGTTTCCCGAGTCCATCGAGATGAACCATTGAGAGGTTGCGACGAAGATCACCGGGTTCTGGCAGCGCCAGCAGTGCGGGTACGAGTGCTCGAAGTCCTGCCGATGCCAGAGCCGGCCCCGATCACGCAGGGCGGCCTCGATGAGCGGATTGGCATCGAACACCCGTTGTCCGCCAAAGAGCTCAACGGTATCGAGGAACCGGCCGCCAGCGTCCACAGGCGCATAGACCTCGAGCCCGTACTTCACGCCGGTCAGAAAGTCATCAGCGCCATGCCCGGGCGCGGTGTGCACGACGCCCGTTCCCTGCTCGAGTGTGACGTAGTCGCCAAGCACGCCCAATGAATCGCGGTCGTAGAGCGGATGCCGGAACGCAAGGCGATCCATCGTCGCGCCGGGGAATGTCGCAATCGGTTCACCAAAAGCTCGACCGGTCACGGTGCTCACGCGCTCTGCCAGAGCCTGGGCGACGATGACGTGCGTGTCGCCAACGGCGTACGCGCCGTAGATGGTTTCTGGATGAAACGCGACGGCGAGATTCGAAGGAATCGTCCAGGGCGTGGTGGTCCAGATCAGTGTCGAGACGGCTTTGCCCGCCAGCTCGGGTACTCGACGCGCGATCTCAGCGGCAGATGCCGGGGCGAGGGGAAATTCGACGTAGACCGAGGGCGACGTGTGCGACTCGTACTCGACTTCCGCCTCTGCCAGTGCGGTGCGGCAGTGGATGCACCAGTGAACCGGCTTCTTGCCCTTGTAGACCATCCCCTTCTCGACGAATTTGCCGAGCGCGCGGACGATGGCGGCCTGGTAGCCGTAGTTCATCGTGAGATAGGGATTCGACCACACGCCGGCCACGCCGAGGCGCTCGAACTCTTCACGCTGGATCTGGACGTACTCGCCCGCGTACTTCCGGCACGCACGACGGAAATCCGCGACGCTCATGTCGCGTTTCTTCGATCCGAGCTCACGATCGACCTTGAGCTCGATGGGCAGACCATGGCAGTCCCAACCGGGCACATACGGTGCATCGAACCCGGCCATCGTGCGAGAACGCACGATGATGTCCTTCAGGATCTTGTTGAGCGCGTGCCCGATATGGATGTGTCCGTTGGCGTACGGCGGACCATCGTGCAGGACGAATTTCGGCTGGCCGGCGCGGCGCTTTCGAATCTCTCCGTAGAGGTCCATGTCCCGCCATCGCGCGAGCCACTCAGGCTCCGCGGATTGCAGGTTGGCTTTCATCGAGAAACCCGTGCGCGGCAGGTTGACCGTGTTCTTCCACTCGGGCATGTGTCACTAGATTCTATAATGCCCGTCATGACGACCGGCCTTCGCTCCTGTCCGGACGTTCCACAGTGACTCGTCTTCCCGTCAAAGCCGTGTTCTTCGACGTGGACTTCACCCTGATCTATCCAGGACCGATGTTTCAGGGTGTCGGGTACCACCAGTTCTGCACGCGCTACGGAATCGGTGTCGAGATCGATCGTTTTGCCGACGCGGTTCGTGCGGCAGCTTCCATCCTCAACGACGAGCACGATCAGGTGTACGACCCGGCGCTTTTCGTGCGGTATACGCGGCGGATCATCGAGGGCATGGGCGGCGAGGGACACATGCTCGATGCCTGCGCGGAAGAGATCTATGCCGAGTGGGCGGCCTGCCATCACTTCGTGCTGTACGACGATGTGTCGGCGGTGCTCAAGGAACTCGCGTCACGCGGAATACGCGTGGGGCTGATCTCCAATTCCCACCGCAGCCTTGACTCGTTTCAGGCTCATTTCGAGCTCGACGGACTGATCGCCGGTGCGCTCTCGTCATCCGATCACGGCTTCCTGAAGCCGCACCCGAGCATCTTTGAATCGGCGCTCGAGTTGCTCGGCGTCAGCGCAGCAGAGTCGGTGATGGTCGGTGACAGCCTGTTGCACGACATCGAAGGCGCGCGCAGGGTCGGCATGCGCGGCGTCCTGATTCAGCGGTCACCTCAGACCCTCAGCGGCGATCTGGCTGGCGGAGTGCCAGTGATTCGTGAGCTGTCAGAGTTGCCTCCGCTGCTCGTGTGACCGGCGCGTCTCGCGCACCCGATTGAGGACTCAGTTCGGCTCATCGACGGGGGCGCCAGTCCATGGACCACTTCCATCAGGGTTGAGATGGAGGGCCCGTTCGAGGCCAATCAGGATCAGATCCGGTAACGTGGCGTCGAACAGCCGGTCGCGTTCAAAGAGACGCGAAAAGCCGCCCGTCCCAATCACCGAGACCGATTCGTTTGGAAACGCCTGGCTGCGGATCTCGCGCGTGAGCTCCTTCACGATCGCGCGGTTCCCGTAGTAGAGGCCGGACTGGATGCATTCAACGGTCGATCGGCCGATGAGCTCCGCCGGCGGCACGATTTCAACCGTGGGCAATCGCGCGGTGTTCTTCTCGAGCGATTCCATCCCGATCCGCACCCCTGGCAGGATGATCCCACCCAGGTACGTGCGATTCGCCTTGATGACATCGAACGTCGTCGCGGTTCCAAGGTCCACGATGATCAGGTTCTGGTCCGGAAAAAGGTGCAAGCCTCCGATGGCATTGGCGATGCGATCCGGGCCCACTTCCAACGGATTGCGATAGCCAATCTTCAGTCCGGTCTTCGTTCCAGCTTGAAGAATGAATGGATCGATCTGAAAGTATTTGCGGCAGCAGCTTCGCAGCGAATAGATGAGCTCTGGAACCACAGAGCAAATCGCAATCTGCTCGACGGCCGCCGGATCGCGACCGTGTTCGCGAAGAACGTCGCGCAGGAACAACCCGAGCTCGTCGGACGACGTCGAGGGCCTCGATGACTTTCTGAATCGGAGTGCCAGACCCTGTTCTTCGAAGACGCCGCCGAAGATGTCGCCGTTGCCGACGTCGAGAGTGAGGTGCATGTTCAGCCTTCCAACGCCACGTTGTCGATGAGCCGAATGCCTCCAAGCCGAATGGCTCCCACGCGCCGGCCCGGCCGATCCTCGATATAGTCCACATCGAACCCGGCGGCCCGAAGCGCATGCTCGGCATCCGCTGCGGTTGCCGCGTTCACGAGCGCCTGATGGAACAGTGGCGCTCTGGACCTGTCGCCCGGTGAGAGATGACGATTCCGTGAGCTGAGCGCCAGGCCATCACTCTCGCGAATCGTGGGGCAGCCAACGATCGCCGTGGGAAGAAAGAACGCGTTCGTCATGCCCCGCACGAGGCTCAGCTGCTGCCAGTCCTTCTCGCCAAAGTACGCCCGGTCGGCTCGAGCGAGCTGCAGCAGCTTGAGCACCACCGTGAGCACGCCATCGAAGTGTCCCGGGCGATGTGCGCCCTCCAGATCTCGGGAGCCTTCCACCTCCGTGACCCGGTAGCGATAGCCATCCAGATAGAGATCGTCCGCACGCGGTAGTAACAAAAAGTCAGTGTGCCCGGCCTGGAGAGCCGCGAGATCATCATCCAGCGTTCGAGGGTAGCGGGCGAGATCCTTGGGGTCGTCGAACTGCGCGGGGTTGACGAAGATACTCACCAGTGTCAGGTCGTTCTCCTGCCGGCTGCGTCGGACCAGGGAGTGATGCCCCTCGTGCAACGCGCCCATGGTCGGAACGAAACCGAGCGTAAGGCCTGCGCGCACCTGCGCCTGGCGAGCGTCACGCCATACGGCCAGGTCTTCAAAGACCGTCGTCACGAATAGCTTTCTTCGGATCGCGGGAAGTCTGCGTTCTTGACGTCCGCGTCGTACTGGTCGAGCGCCGTGGTCAGCAGGCCCTCACCGTCGAGATACCGGCGGACGAATCGAGGAGCGCGCGCTGGATCGACCCCCCACAGATCCTGGAGCACGAGCACCTGTCCGTCGGTGCCGGCGCCGGCTCCGATCCCAATCGTCGGAATCCGCAGCTCTGACGTGATCCGAGTCGCAAGAGCCGCCGGAATGCACTCGAGCACGATGGAGAAACAGCCGAGCTCTTCAAGAGCGTGCGCCTGCCGCAGAATCCTTTCGGCCTGCGCGCAGCCTTTGCCTTGCACTTTGAATCCACCGAACTGGTTGACGGACTGCGGGGTCAGTCCGAGGTGGCCCATCACCGGAACTCCGGAGCCGACGATGCGCTGAATGACGGCCTCGTGACCCTCCACGCCCTCGAGCTTTATCGCGTGCGCGCCGCTGCGCATCAGAGTACCGACCGCCTCCATTGCCGCTGCAGTCCCTTTTCGGAACGACAAGAACGGCATGTCCGCGATCAGGAACTTGTCACCACAGGCGCTCGCCACCGCACTGGTATGAAGCGCCATCATCTGGAGTGTCGCGGCAACCGTTGTCTTGTGGCCGTGCATCACCATGGCCGCGGAGTCGCCGACGAGGATGGCATCCACCCGCGAGCGCGCGACCAGCCTGGCCGACCAGGCGTCGTACGCGGTCACGATCGAAATCCTGCGACCCTCCTGCTTCAGGCGGGCAAAGTCCAGAACGGTGCTCACGAGCGCCTCCCGGAGCGACGGTCGGCGTAGTACGACTTCGCGCGCGTACTCTGGCCCAGGTCGGGGGTCTCGTAAGTGAGAAAGGTGGTGGGGCGTGACGAGGATGGATCGAACATCGGTACCTGTCTCATGGGATCAGGTCCTCCAGAAATGGCCGGATCGAGCACAACCGCGGTCGCCGTTCCAGCGAATCGGCGCCGAAGGCTATGTTAGCCCGATCCCCTGGGCGGCGTCTCTCAGCCTGGGGGCCAGGTCAGGCCGCGGCCCGCGAGCAAGTGGAGATGGACATGGAACACCGTCTGTCCAGCGTCGGCGTGGGTGTTGAAGACGGTCCGGTAACCCCGCTCGTGATACCCGTGTTCTCTGGCAAGTGCCGCCGCGCGGCGGAACAGCGAGCCCACCAGGGCGTCGTGCTCAGGCGCGAGATCGTTGAGGGTGGCGATGTGCGTCTTCGGCACGAGCAACAGATGGAGCGGCGCTTGTGGATTGATGTCCTTGAACGCAACCAGCGAGTCGTCCTGAAAGACGATGGCCGCCGGGATTTCGCCGGCAATAATCCTGCAGAAGAGGCAGTTGCTCATCGGCGTCGAATGATAGCCGTTCGGTCGATTCCCTGCAGGTCACAACGGACCTTTTCCAGGTGTAGATCCGAGCGTGTCTTCAGGAGCGCGATGACGTCCTCCTCCTGCCCGAGACCGAACTCCATCACGAGGTAACCACCGGGAACGAGCAGGTCAGTGGTTGCCAGCACTCCACTGATGTCGCGAAGACCCTGTGAACCGCCAAAAAGCGCAACCGCTGGCTCATACAGCACCCCTCGCCCAAGCGCCCGACGATCTCCGTCCTTCACGTACGGCGGATTCGCCGCGATGAGGTCGAAGGGGCCGGCGACGCCATTCAAATAGGACGTCTCGACGAACTCGACCCGGGAGGCGACGCCGTGTCGCAGGGCGTTGCGCCTGGCGACAGCGAGCGCATCCGGGGAAATGTCGGATGCGATCACGTGGCACTCGGGCAACTCGGTCGCGATCGAGATGGCCACGCAGCCGCTGCCTGTGCCGACATCCGCGACACGGTGCATGCCGCGCCCGGCAGCGCTCGTCGGCGGATTCGTCCGCAGCAGCGCAGTCGCTTCTTCGACGATCAGTTCGGTCTCTGGACGAGGGATGAGCACGGCCGGAGTGACCTCCAAGTCGAGTCCCCAGAACTCCCGAATCCCGATGATGTAGGCCGAGGGCTCATGAAGCTCCCGTCGAGCGACCCACTCGGAAAACATCGGCTCCAATGATGTCGGGGCTGGTTGCTGGAGCTCGGACAACAGCGTTGCCCGATCCCACTCGAGGATCGTGCGTGCGTAGAGGTCAACGTCGATCGAGGCCTCGTCGCGTGAGATTCCAGCAGAAACCAGCCGTTCTCGCGCGCCGGCCAGCGCTTTGTGAAGCGTCAACTGACGGCGGTCGCTTCTTTGAGCTTCTCGGCGTTGTAGAAGCCGATCACCTGGTCGAGAATTTCAGCGGGATCGCCCTCGAGCACATCGTGCAGCCGGTGGGTGGTGAAGTTGATCCGGTGATCGGTAATGCGACTCTGCGGAAAGTTGTAGGTACGGATTTTCTCGGAGCGTTCGCCCGTCCCCACCTGTCCTCGTCGTTCCTTGGCGATGGCTTCCTGCTGCTTGCGCATCTCCATCTCGTAGAGCCTGGCCCGCAGCACCTTCATCGCCTTTGCGCGGTTCTTGATCTGTGATTTTTCGTCCTGCTGAGAGACGACCACACCAGTTGGGATGTGCGTCAGGCGCACGGCCGAGTACGTTGTGTTGACGCTCTGGCCACCGGGGCCGCTCGAACAGAACGTATCTACCCGTAGATCCTTTTCGTGGATCTGAATATCCACTTCTTCGGCTTCAGGCAGCACGGCCACGGTTGCGGTTGACGTGTGAATGCGTCCGCTGGCCTCGGTCGCCGGGACTCTCTGCACGCGATGCACGCCGCTTTCGTACTTCAGGCGGCTGTACACGCCACGGCCCTCGATGGACGCGATGACTTCCTTGATACCACCGGTCCCGCTCTCGCTGGTGGACATGACGTCGATCTTCCAGCGCTGCCGTTCCGCGTACCGGCTGTACATACGGAACAGGTCCGCCGCAAAGAGCGCCGCCTCGTCGCCACCGGTCCCAGCCCTGATTTCCAGAATGACGTTCTTCTCGTCATTGGGATCCTTGGGCATGAGGAGCACCTGCAGCATCGCAAAGATCTCCTCGCGCTTCGCGTGCAGATCCTTGAGCTCCTCCTGGGCGAGCTCGCGCATGTCGGCGTCGGTGCCCGCGACGATCCCCTCCGCGCCCTCGATGTCCTTCTGCACCACTTTGTACTCGCGGTACTTCTCGACAAGCGGTTCCAGTTCGGCGAGCGCCTTGGCGGCTCTCCGATACTCGGTTTGATCGGACTGCACCTCGGACGTCCCGAGACGGGTCGTCAGGTCCACGTATTGCGCTTCAACGCTGCTGAGTTTGTCGATCATGGCTACCGGGTCATCCTCCGGATACAGGCGGGAGGAACGCCACTTCGTCGCCGTCGTTCACGGCCGCCGCCATCCGGGAATACTCCGCATTGATCGCGACGGAGAGCGTTCTCTCGTACTCTCCGAGCGACGGAATCTCCGTCGTCAGCGAACGCCATACCGTGTGCACTGTGGCTGGACCAGGTATCTCCCGGGTCAGCTCGCCACTGCCGGCGAGGTCCCGCAGACGCGCGAACAGCCGTATCGTCACGCGCATGCAATCCTGTATGCGTTCTGCTTTGCCGCCTCGTCTTCGGGGTCGGCCGTGGCCCCCTCGAGCCAGACGTCTCCGCCTTCGAAATGCTCGTGCTTCCAGATCGGCACGATCTGCTTCACCCGTTCGATGGCGTACCTGCACGCGGAAAAGGCATCGCCCCGATGTGGAGAAGCGGCCACGATCACCACGCTGGATTCGCCGATCTCGAGCCGGCCGATGCGATGGTGGACGGCCAGTCGAGCACCAGGCCACAAGTCACGCGCCTCGTCGAGGATCCGGGCCAGCGCGCGTACGGCCAGAGGCTCGTACGCTTCGTATTCAAGAAAGTGAACCGCCCGTCCCTGGTTGCTGTTGCGAACGAGACCCGCAAACGTGGCAACGGCCCCGTCACCTGTCGCGTGACCCGCCAGTTCGCTCGTCAGCGCATCGATATTGAGCTTGTCTCGGGTAACAGCCACCAGGGCCATATCTCGATTATAGCGGGACGGCCACACTCGGCTGAACGACGTGGACGGTCCAGAGACCCTGAATAGCGGACTTCGTGGATCGTCGTGCCTTCGTGGTTTCGCCCTCACGTTTGCCAGAAATGGTCCATCGGGCCATGCCCGCGACCGAGCATCGGCGCATTGCGAATCGCGCCTGCAATGTATCGCTGAACCTCGGGAATCGCGTCCTCGAGCTCGTGACCGAGCGCCAGGTGCGCGGCCATGGCAGCGGCAAAGGTGCAGCCGGTGCCGTGCGTGTTCTGGCTGGCGACCCGCTCTGCCGTGAACTCCAGGAAGCGTGTGCCGTCGTACAGCAGATCGACGATGTCGCTGGATGGAAGGTGGCCGCCTTTAATAGCGACTGCCGACGCTCCCAGTGAGACCAGACGCCGTGCTGCCTCCCGCCGGGACTCCGCGTCCTGAATGCGAAGCCCGGTGAGTGCCTCCGCTTCAGGGATGTTCGGGGTCAGGAGAAATGTGACGGGAATCAGGACTGACCTGAACGCCTCGATGGCGTCGGTATCGATGAGCCGGTCTCCGCTCTTCGCGATCATGACCGGGTCCACAACGAGCCGGTTCAACGAGAATCGTTTCGCTGCTTCGGCTACGGCGGTCACGATACCCGCGCTGGGCAACATCCCGGTCTTGACTGCGTCGGCGCCAATGTCAGCAACGACAGCCTCGATCTGGGCGACGACGAGATCAATGGACATCGCCGTCCATGTCGAGACGCCAACCGTATTCTGCGCGGTGACGGCGGTGATCGCGCTGGCGCCATACACACCGTGCGCCGCAAAGGTCTTGAGGTCAGCCTGAATGCCGGCGCCTCCGCCTGAGTCGCTCCCGGCAATCGTGAGGGCGGTTCGCATGTCTGCCCGTATGCTCCGTGAGGATTGGTTAGACTGTCGTCAAGAGCGCGATCGACGCGCTCCGCCGTGCGAAGGAGCGTCGATGCGAGTCAGTACCCTACTTTACGCCCTGCTGCTCAGTCTCGGGGCGGTCACGCTTCACGCGCAAACCACGCCGACCGGCACTCTCAGCGGACGCGTGACAGACCCGGATGGATTGCCGCTGCCGCGAGTGACCGTGACGGCCGCGAGCGATGCCCTGCAGGGCAACCGGGTCGTGACGGCCTCCGACAACGGCGACTACATCGTTCCCTTTCTCCCAGCCGGCGAGTACATCGTCACCTTCGAACAGACAGGATTCTCGTCGGCCAGCCGGAACGTGCGCGTGCAGGTGGCCGATTCGGTGACGGTCAGCGTTCAGATGACCCTTTCTGTGCTTTCCGAAACGGTCGTCGTAGCGACCTCGACAGACTTTACGGCCGCGGCGACTGTCGGGGCGAGCTACACCGCCGGTCTGCTCGAGACGCTTCCTGTGAACCGCGACATCAACGGAGCAGTGCTGCTGGCGCCTGGCACAACGGCAACCGGACCTGGCGGCGGCGTGACGTTTTCGGGCGCCATGTCGTATGAGGGCCTGTTTTGGTTGACGGCGTCGTGCTCAACGAGACGTTGCGCAACCAGGCACGGCCGCTCGTGATCGAGGACGCCATCGAGGAAGTCCGGGTGATGACGTCAAACATTTCGGCGGAGTACGGCCGCTTCGCGGGTGGTGTCGCCAACGCGATTACCCGGTCCGGTGGAAACGTCTTCAGCGGTTCTTTTCGCACGACCTTCAACAACGACAGCTGGAGGGCCCTGACCCCCTACGAACAGGAACACTCTCTCGCACCGGCGGATACCGTCGTGCCCACGTACGAAGCCACCGGCGGGGGACCGGTGCTGCGGGACAAGCTCTGGTTCTTTACGGCCGTCCGGTTCGAGACGCAGAAGGCCGCGCAGACGACCCGATATACGAACCTCGCTTACGAGGAAGAGGAACGAGATCGTCGGTTCGAAGGCAAGGCGACGTGGCTGGTGGCGAAGGGGCAGACGATACGCGCTGCGTACTCAGGTCGCAACCTCCGGCAGCCCAGTGTCGCGTCCGCCGTGATCATGGACCTTGCAAGCCTGTCAGAGCGACGTGAGGCCGACCGACTGGTCTCGCTCAACTATTCAGGCGTCCTGAGCTCAGGCTTCTTCGTCGAAGGGCAGTATTCGCGGCGTCAATACAGGATTCGCGGCGTGGGGTCCCGCTTTACGGATGTTGTACGAGGCACACTGATTCTCGATCGCTCGCGCGACAGCGCACGGTGGAACTCTCCGACGTTTTGCGCCGTGTGCGGCCCGGACGGCTCCGAGACGATCGAGGCGCGAGACAACTTCGATGCGGTTGTGAAGGGCTCGTATTACTGGTCCACGCGTACGCGCGGTGCCCATCACGTGGTCTTCGGTGCGGACGTATTCGAAGACAGCCGCCAGAACGACAACTGGCAATCGGGCAGTGGCTATCGTCTCGTCGTCAACAACACGCTCATACGTGACAACGGCACGAGCCTGTATCCGGTGATTCAGTCGGGAACGACGCCGACCCAGGCGGCGGCAACCTACCTTCAATGGAATCCGATCTTCACGTCGAGCGCCGGAAGCCGTCTCCGTACCTATTCCGGATTCGTGAACGACTCATGGACAGCCGGTCCTCACTGGTCCTTCAATCTGGGCGTTCGCTGGGACCATACCGACGCGAAAGACCAGGCACGAACGCCTGTGAGCGATGCACAGGCGTGGAGCCCGCGTGTATCGGCCACGTGGGATCCGACCGCCACGGGAGCGTGGACGCTGCATGGAGGGTTCTCGCGCTACAGCATGGGCGTGGCGAGCGCGATCGCCGACCTGGGATCCGGAGCAGGCCGCAACTCGTCGTTCCGGTACGTGTACATGGGGCCGTCGATCAATCTCGACGCCAGCGCGGCGCAGCCGGTTTCCACGTCGGACGCGTTGACCACCGTCTTCGACTGGTTCCTGGCGAACGGTGGAACCAATCGTCCGTTGCGTGACGCGCCTACGTATGCCGGTGTCAATCGAGTCGTCGGTTCCGACCTCTCCACACCCAGCGCCTACGACTTCACGGTCGGTTTCGGCCGCCGGCTTGGCACGCGGGGCTCGATGCGGCTGGACGGGATCTTTCGGGAGTTCCGAGACTTCTATGCCGAGCAGAAGGATCTGACCACCGGGCGTGTCACCGACCCTCGGGGACAGCTCTACGACCTTGGCCTGATCGTGAACACCAACGAGATGAAGAGAGGGTACAAGGCGCTGCAGGCGCAAGTGCAGTACGCGCCGCGAACGTCAATCACCGTGGGCGGCAATTACACGCTGTCGCGTGCGCGCGGGAACTTCGAGGGCGAGTTTGAGGCCAGTGGTCCGGCTGTTTCCGAGGCCCTTTTGTATCCCGAATATGTGAGGGAGAGCTGGGCCTACCCGACTGGCCTTCTGGCGATCGACGAGCGCCACAATCTGCGGCTGTGGCTCAGTTACGGCATGGCCGTCGCGGCTGCCAGGGCGGATGTCTCTGTCCTGCAGCAGCTCACTTCCGGTGCACCACAAAGCCCGGACGCCCCGATCGTGGTGACAGGATTTCTCCCCAATCCTGGCTATGTGACCCCCCCTGTGATCGGCACCTACTTCTTTGGCGGCCGAGGCGTGGACACAACCGATGCGGCGGCATCGACCGATCTGTCGTTGAACGTGTCCGCGCCCATTCTTCGCGACAGACTCCGGGTGTTCGCGCGGTTCGTTCTTGGCAACATCTTCAACCAGGCCGTCGTCACCCGTCCGGACGATACGGTGCTGACCGCGGTGCTGGATCCGGCGCTTGCGCTTTTCAATCCGTTCACGCAGAGCCCAGTCGAAGGTGTGCACTATCGGCTGGGCCCGACCTACGGGCAGGCGCTCTCCGCTGACGGGTGGCAGCGTCCTCGCTGGTTCGCGTTCAGCGCCGGATTCCGATTCTGAACTAGAGTCCCAGACGCCATGCCGCCAGCGGGGGTGGCATGAGCTCCGACGTCGTGGTGTACACCACCCACGGCGCAGCGGTCTGCATGGCGCGAACCGTTGCCGGGGGAGCCGCCGGGGCCGCGGATGCTTTGCAGACAGCCTCGTGAAGGAGTCGCTTGTCGGCTTCGTTCGTGGCAAGCCTTGCTGCGCCAAACCCGATGCAGCTGCTGGTTGCGAGCACTGCCAGGAGGTGACCGACGTCCGCCTGGTGGACCAGCGGACCCGGAAAGCCGAGGGCCCAGACGCAGGCGGTGCTGGCGAGCGCGGCGAGCGCGACGTTGCCTGCGAGCCCGATTCGCAGGACGCGCGTGGTGCCGCCCGACTTGACGAACGCGGGAAGCAGTCTAAGATTGTCAGTCATTACCGCGTTCAGCAGTCCGCCGCCGGCGCCAAGAAGCAGCGCGAGCGAGAACCAGGTGACCGAGACGGTGGTGGTTGGCATCAGGGTGTGACGATCCTCGGGCGGGATAATCCGGCCGGGGATAGCGCTCTAGAGGGAAGAACGCCGGCTACCCCGAAGTTGTACAAACAGATGTTGTGGTGCGCAGCGGTGCACAGCACTGCTCCACCAGGAGGCTCGTAGTCGTGGACTCCCCCCCGGGACGCCTGCCTGATGCCGAAGCACGCTCCGAGGAGCTGTTTCGTCGGGCCAAGGATGGCGATGGCGGCGCTCTGGATCAACTCTTTGCCCGTTACCTGCCTCGCTTGCGGCGCTGGGCGCATGGGCGGGTACCAATCTGGGCGAGAGATTCGATCGACACGGGCGACCTCGTACAGGAGACCGCGCTCAGGGCCTACGCGAATCTTCCCAGCTTCGAGCCGCATCACGACAAGGGAGCACTTTTCGGATACCTCCGCCGTGCCCTGATCAACAGGATTCACGATCAGTTCCGACACAGGTCGCGGCATGCGGCTCCTGCCGCGCTCGACGAAAGCAGTCCCGACCCATCAGCGTCACCGCTTGAGTCGGCCATCGATGGAGAGGAGCGGCGTCGCTACGAGTCCGGCCTTCAGCGATTGCGGCCGAGCGATCGCTTGGCCATCGTTGGCAGGGTCGAGCTGGGATACAGCTACGAGCAGCTTGCCCTGATTCTCGAAAAGCCCTCGCCACAAGCAGCCCGCCTCGCGGTGCGTCGGGCTTTACTCCGACTCAAGAACGAGGTGGACGCTGGCTGACACAAGCCGCCGACGAGACGCGCTCATTTCCATGCTGGCGAACGGCCCCACGGTGGACTGGCGACTCGTGGACGCCGATGCCACGCTTGGAATTCCTGCGGCGGGCCAGCGAGACCTGCCGGGGATCTTCAACCGATGGTGGCAGCGTGTTGCTTCTGTCGCCTGGAAAGTCGTCCTCATAACGGGCCTGCTTCAAGTTCTTGCGGTAGCCCTCCAGGCTCCAGTTGCTCTCGCGCGCCCAGCGGCGCCGATGCCGGGGTGGCTGTTCCTGGCAAACGTCCTCCTGTTTGGCGTCTCTGGTGCACTCCTGCTTTTTGGAGGCAGGCGCGACACTCGCCTGCAGTCACTGGGCGGCGTATTCGTCTTGATCGCAACCGCTTTTTCTCATCCCCTCGCGGTACGGATCGGTGATTCCATCTGGCTGAACAGCGCGTTGGCGATGATCTGCGCCGATGCCTTTTGTGCTGCGGCACTCTGGCAGTTTGTCTGGGCATTTCCTCAGAGACCGAATGTCGAAGAGAAGGCACTCCGGTGGGTGGGTCGGTCGTTTGTATGGGGTTCGGCAGCGCTCGGGGTCTTTCTCGTCGGTATCAATCTGCTCGGGAGTCTTCCTTCGAGCGTGGGTTGGGCGAACGATGCCGTCGTGCGCGCGTTTCGTCGCGACACGCTCAACTCCGCGTATTGGCTGCTGACCTTCGGAATCGGTTTGCTCGCGTTTCCGTACCTGGGATGGAAGACCCACGGCGAAGAGACACCCCTGGCACGGCGTCGTGTGAATTTTGTCTTCTGGGCGCTGGTCGTGGGCATCGGACCGATGGTGCTCGCGGTGATCGCCTCGATCTTCTTCCCTGTACTTGGCCAGGCCCCGTGGAGGCAGATCATCGGGATTGCCTTGTATGCGGCACTCGCGTCCACCGTGCCCGCGATCGCATACGCCGTGCTCGTCGAACGGGTGATGTCGATCGAGTTCACGGTCGCCAGAGCGAGGCAGTGGCAGATTGCCAGAACCTGCGCGTCATACTTCGGCCTCGTTCCGCTGTCGTATCTCTCTATTGATCTCTACCTTCACCGGGAAGTGAGTCTCGTCACGTATCTTGACGGTGGGCGGGGCCTCAGCCTCTTCGTGCTCCTGTTCGTCGGTTTCACCGCGCTGACATTCCGCTATCAGCTGCTTTTCGGCGTGGACCGGTGGTTTCGAGCGGATCGTGCGAATCCGGCCGAATCGCTCTCCCGGCTTGAGGGGCTCCTGAAAGGCACTCGGACCATCCGCGATGCGACAGAAGCCCTGGCCGTCGCGATCGAGCGCGCCATTGGTCCAACCTCCGTCGGCGTGCTTGTCGTCAACGACGACGGCAGCCGGTTGATTCCCCTTGCCGGCTCTGCTCCATCGATGGCCGCAGACTCCGCGCTCGCAGATCTGGTGCGGACCGCCGTTCCAAATATGCCGCTTCGAATGACCGCCACCGGGCCTGTGTTTCCGCTACTGCCCCACGATGACCAGCGGTGGGCGTCCAAGGTGGGAGTCGATGTCATGGCGCCACTGCTTGGATCGACCGGCGCGCTTTTTGGCGTCGTCTATCTGGGCGAAGCTCGACACGGCCTGCCGTACAGCGATGAGGACTGCGCGCTGCTGCGGTCTATGTGTGCGCAGGTCGGCCTTCGGCTCGAGAACCAATGGCTGCGCGATCGACCGTCGCCGCGTGGCGAACAGGAGCTTGCGCCCCGGGAACCGGGCGCCCACTGGAAGCACGAGCCAGCCGAGATCTGCCTCCGGTGTTCGCGCGCGTGGCCCCCGACGACAAGCCAATGCGCGTGCGGCTCCGCGGTGGCACCGGGTGCGCTTCCGCTTGTGACAGCCGGCAAGTTCAGGCTCGAACGTCAGATTGGGTCGGGCGGGATG
>JABFSA010000058.1 GCA_013140775.1 Acidobacteriota bacterium
CCACCACGCGCTCAGTCCGTCCCTGTAGGCCAGGCCCGCGGCACCGACAGTCGAGCCGGCGCCGATGTTCGCCGCGATCATCGTGGTGAAGACAAGGCCGGGCCCGAAGCGCCGGCCCGCGACGAAAAAGTCGCCGCTCGTTCGAACCAGGCGCGCTGTCCAGATTCCGAGGCCGACGATGGTCGCGGAGTAGACGATGAGTAGCGTGAGATGAATGCTCACGCGAGGTTAGCGCAAGGAGTGCGTCACTTGTAGCGCGACGGAATCGTCCCCAGTTCGCGCGCGGAGGGAAGCCCGCCCAGGCTTTGGGTCATTGCAGCGGCCCGCACGATCGCCTCAGCCAGCACGTCGGCGGCCAGTGCGCCGATGATGCTGGTGTCAGCCTGACCAGTCCATCGGCCTGTCGCCAGCGCAAAAACGGTGTCGCCGTCGCCAATCGTGTGAGACGGACTCAACGCTCTCGCCAGGCCGTCGTCGGCCATCAGGGCCATCCGATTCGCTTCGGTTTTGGTGAGGCGTGCGTTGGTGGCGACCACCGCGATCGTAGTGTTTTCGCCGGGACGCGGTGTGGCCTCGCGCATGAGGCTGCCGTCGCGAAGGAGCTTTCTGGCATCTGCGAGGGACTTGCCGTCTGGTGTCCGCGCGCCGGCAACCACCTGGCCTGTGGCCGGATCGATCACGTCGCCGACCGCGTTGACGGCCACCAGCGCGGCAACGACGAGTCCGTTGGGCATGCGGATCGAGAATGACCCGACGCCGCCTTTCATCGATCGATCCCGCCCGGCGAGCTTTCCAACCGTGGCGCCCGCGCCGGCGCCGACGTTGCCTTCAACAACCGCGGCGGTCGAAGCGGCGGTGGCAGCGCGGTACCCGCAGTCGGCAGTGGGGCGGATTTTCGGATCGCCACCAAAGCCCAGGTCAAAGAGGATTGCCGACGGAACGATAGGTACAACACCCGCGGCTCCAACGTTCCAGCCGACTTTGCGTTCTTCGAGGTACCGAACGACGCCTTCACTTGCTGACAGGCCGTAAGCGCTTCCGCCGGAGAGGACCACGGCGTTCACCTTGTCCACCACGTTCAGCGGACTCAGCAGATCGGTCTCACGCGTTCCCGGTGCGCCGCCTCGTTGCGAGACGCCGCCTGCGGCGCCTTCGCCGTCCACGAGCACCACGGTGCAGCCCGTGGGTCGTTCGGTCAGGGTGGAGTGGCCGACTCGCAACCCTTCGACGTCTGTCAGTCCTTTAATGTCCACCTGACGCGGAGCCTGAGCCACGAGGGTTGCTGACAACGCCAACGATGCGGCGGCCGCCACGTGGATTGAATGCATGCGCTATCGGATAGACGCGAAGGTCTTGGTCAGCCATGCGCTGATCGCGGTCGTGACTTCCTTGCTGACGTTGCGATCCTCGAGCGACGGGTACTCGTCCACCTCGCCGGTCATGGCGGGGATGAGCAGGTGGTTGATGCCGCGGACTGTCACGATTCCTACAGCTCTCGAGCGGCTCGTCTTGCCCAGTTCGGCCAGGCGATCCGCGTGCGCAACGGGAACCTGCGCGTCGAGCTCACCGTGGATGATGAGAAGTGGCTGTCTGAGGTCTTTCACCACGCGTGAAGGATCGAAGGTCAGGAGGCTCTGGAACCAGGGCGTGTCGGCTTGCTTGCGCGTGTCAGGAGGAATGCCCTCCCACCCGCGGCCCGACATCACAGCCGCGTTGATGCGGTTCTGAAGCTCAATCCTCGACACCAGCTCGGCGGGTGGAAGGTTCATTCGTTCGAGCAGGTGCCGCTGCTGCTCGAGTGTTCGCTCGGCGCCGGTGGTGGCTGGCGCTGCCAGCGTGGCGACTCCTGCGATGCGCCTCTCGCGATTGGCGGCCAGGAGAGCCGTCCATGCGCCCTCGTTGTGACCGATGATCGCGATACGGTCGCGGTCGATCTCGGGCCTGTTGCTGAGCCAGCGAACGACGGCGAGGGTGTCTTCGGCATGATCGGCGAGCGTGGCCGACTCGGCGCGCCCGCCGCTTTGGCCGTAGCCGCGCTTGTCATAACGGACTGTGAAGAATCCCGCGTTCGCCAGTGCACCCGCAATCTGGCCAATCACGGGAACGCCGCCGACGACCCCGTCGCGATCGTCGATGCCCGCACCCGAGAGAAGGATGACTGCCGGCAGTTTCGCGGCCGCAGCGGACGATGGGCGGGTCAGAGTTGCGCCGAGATTGAATCCGGTGGCCGGAATGTTGACTGCTTCGTCGCCGGGATTCGAGTAGACGACCGTGCGCGCCGTCGAAGACGCAAGGTCCTCGCGCATGACGTCGAGTCCGATCCCTGGGATGCTGACGCGGAGCAGCGCGCCCTTTTCGTCAGCGTACAGATTGATCGTCGTCGCACCCTTTGCGTCCGACATCGTGAGCGTGTAGCGGCGGACGTTGAAAGTGGCTGTCGAGATCTGCACGCGCTCGGCCGATGCTGCAGAAAGGCGAAGCGCCACCTGATTACCCGCACGAACGAATCCCGAAAACTCTTCACCCACGGGAGACGTGGCGAGGCGGCGCGTGAGGGCTTCGTATGAACCGAAGAATACGTTCGGCAGCACGATCGTCTGCGAAGGTGACGCAATCTTGTCGGTGGTATCGACGCGCTGTCCGCCGTCGCTCCCGCGTGTCACCGCCGTGTTGCCTTCGAACATCGTCTGCAGCCCTGCGGGGCCGCCGTTGACCGTCGCTTCGAACTCGTAGCTTTGCGGTGTGAAGTTTGGTCGGTACTTGATCTCGGCTCGCTCCATCACGATATCGAGCGATCCCGACAACCGTCCCTTGCCCGCGATGGTGATGCCGTCGGCGCTCGAGGTCGTTGTCACGTCCTCCCGGCCGACAAGCGTGCCACCAACGAACACCGTGTATCCGTAGGTGGTCGTGACCGGGGCCGGAGCTGGTTTCGGCGCCGGCTGCTGAGCCGCCAGCGGAACGGCAAAAAGCACCGACAGGGCCCAGATACAATGACGAAAGGCCATCTTGTCGCGATGGTATCAGGTGCCGCCCCCCATGACCATTTCGGACCAGTACCAAGCCCTGAAGAACACCGGAGTAATCGGGGCCGTTTCGTTGAGAGGGGCTATTGGAGTCAGCGGCAGGGACCGTGCGTCTTACCTCCAGGGCCTGCTGACCAACGACATCCCGGCTTTGACGCCCGGCAGTGGCTGCTATGCCGCGTGGCTGACGGCCCAGGGGAGAATGCTGACCGACATGCACGTGTTCGAGTCGGGCGAGATGATTCTGCTGGATGTTCCGGCCTCCCAGCTTTCGAGCACCCTGCAGCGCCTTGATCAGTTTCTCTTCGGTGAAGACGTTCAGCTGGTTGACCTGTCGGCAGCGCTGACTGCCGTGTGGATTCACGGGCCGGCGGCGCCCGCCATGCTCGAGCGCGTGTTGTCCGGTGCCGGTGGGGCAAATACAGAGGCAGGGACGACGTTGGGCTCGCGGCCGGCGTATCGCAACGCGAGAGCCTCCTTCGGTGATGCCGCTGTGGTGATCGCGCGCGTCGATCAGTTGGGCGTCCCCGGTTTCTGCGTTTACATCGAGCCCGCGCAGGTGACGAGGCTCAAGGTGGCGTTGGTCGCTGAAGGAGCTGTGGAGGCGGAGGCCGAAGCCATCGATGCGGCGAGGATCGAAGCGGGCTATCCGGTGTTCGGCACGGACATGACCGACGAGACCATTCCGCTCGAAGCCGGGATCGAACACCGCGCCATCTCACTGACCAAAGGGTGTTACGTCGGGCAGGAAGTGATCATTCGCGTGCTTCACCGCGGCGGGGGACGTGTGGTGAAGCGACTGGTAGGCCTGCGAATCGACGGGGACGTGCCCGGCAGCGGCGCGAAGATTCTGGCTGGTGAGAAGGAGATCGGTGTCGTGACGAGTGCGGTGAGGTCTCCTCGGCTGGGGACCATTGCCCTCGGGTATGTTCACCGCGATTTCACGACATCTGGTACGGCCGTCCTCGTGAACGCGACGCCCGCCGTCGTCAGCGATCTTCCTCTCGTGTGAGCAGTGCGATGAGCTCGGTGTCGGCGGGAGGGAAACCCAGCGATGCAAGCTCGGAGCGCGGCACCCACCGCATTTCCTGTCCGAGGAGCGGCCTCGGATTGCCCCTGAGCGTGCACCGGTAGAAGGTCAGCTCGACCGTTCGATCCGGGTACGCATGGCGCGTGTTGAATAGCGGTTCGCCCGGTTCCACTTCGACGTCCAGTTCTTCCCGAAGTTCTCGCTGCAGCGCCCCCGTGGGTGTTTCACCCGGGTCGATCTTGCCTCCGGGAAACTCCCACAGGCCCGCGAGGTGCACGCCAGCCTGACGCCGGGTCAAAAGAAAGCGATCGGTGTCTTCAATGATTGCCGCCACGACCGCGATGACGCGTGCCGTCGTGTCCACGCTACTTCGATCTCCGGCCCGGGTAGGTGCGGCACATGCGCGTCATAGGGCACAGCTCGCACTTCGGGTTTCTCGCCACGCAGACCGTGGCGCCGAGATCCATCAGTCCTTGATTGAAATCGAAGACGTGCCTGTGCGGGAGCACGGCTTCCGAGATTTCCCACAGTTGGCGTCGCATGGCATGCGCCTTGGCATCACCGCGACTGACGAAGACACGGAAGAGGACACGGGCCACGTTCGTATCGAGGATGGCCGCCCGCTGTCCGAAGGCAAAACTACGGATTGCCCCGGCCGTGTAGGCGCCGATGCCCTTGAACGAAAGGAGCGTCGCTTCGTCCGACGGTAGCTCGCCGCCGAACCTCGTGACCGACTCCCGCGCTATCGCCTGCAGCCGTTTAGGTCTGATGTTGTAACCAAGGGGTCGCCATGTCTGGGCCACTTCATCGACAGGAGCCGAGGCCAGAGCGTCGAGTGACGGATATCGCTCGAGCCATTCGTGATACTTCGGCAGGACACGATCGACCTGGGTCTGCTGCAGCATCACTTCCGATACGAGGATGTGATACGGATCCGACGTATGTCGCCACGGGAGACTCCGCCCGTTCTTGCGGTACCAGGACAGCAGGGCTCGCCGGAAGCGCTGGCGGGACGCTGGAGTCGGAACTGTGGTGGCGGACATCCGCACCTATAATTTCACGCGTGAAGATCTACACCAAGACCGGCGATGCGGGAGAGACGTCGCTCTTTGGAAAGATTCGGGTCTCGAAAGCCGACGCTCGCGTCGATGCGTACGGAGAGGTTGACGAGTTGAACACCTGCCTGGGTGTGGTCCGCTCGCTCGTCGTCGATCTCGACCTGTCCCAGTTGCTGGAAACGATTCAACGTGATCTGTTTGCTCTCGGCGCACGGCTTGCCGATCCATCCTCGAAGATTGCCGATCGCGTGTCGAAGGCAGTGATCACCAACGTCCACGTTGAACGTCTCGAGCAGCAGATCGACCGCCTCGAGATGGAGGTGCCGGCGCTGACGAGGTTCATCCTGCCCGGTGGCAGCCAGGCTGGCGCCATGCTTCACCTGGCTCGCACCGTGTGTCGCCGCGCCGAACGGCGTGTCATAGGCCTCGGGGCCGAGGCGGTGGAGCCGATTCTGGTCGTGTACCTGAACCGCCTCTCGGATCTGCTGTTCGTCATGGCGCGCACGGCGAATCATCGAGCGGCTGCTCCCGAGCTGGAGTGGTAGACCGACGTGATTGACAGCACCCGGCTTGCCGCCGCGTACGAATCGTGCGCGCGCGACGGCCGCGGGCACTACGAGAACTTTCCGGTGGGGTCCCTCCTGCTTCCGGCACACATGCGGAAGCACGTGGCGGCGGTGTATGCCTTTGCCAGGGCGGCAGACGACTTTGCAGACGAGGGTGATCGCAACGCCGGCGAGCGACTCGAGTTGCTCGACGGGTGGGCCGCACGACTGCGTCAGGCGGTGTCCGGTGCCGAGTCCGATCGGGCGCTGCGGACCGGCGAGCCTGAGCATGCCCGGGAGATCTTTCTCGCGCTTGGCGCCAGTATCCGTGAATGCTCTTTGCCCGTCGAACTGCTCGAGGACCTGTTGAGCGCGTTCCGGCAGGACGTCACGGTCACGCGATATGCCACCTGGACGGAGGTGCTTGATTACTGCCGTCGGTCAGCGAAGCCCGTGGGGAGACTCGTGCTGCGGATCGCGGGATACCGGCAACCGTCCTTGGACCTATGGTCCGACGCCATTTGCACCGCCTTGCAGCTGACCAACTTCTGGCAGGATTTCGGTGTGGACTACCGCCGAGGACGCGTGTACCTCCCGCTCGAGGAACAGCGAGCCCATGGTGCGCGTGAAGAGGACCTCGCTGCCGGGGCCATGGGATCGCCCTGGCAGCATGCCCTGATCGCGGCGACGGCCCGGACTCGCCGTCTCTTCGACGAAGGCCGGCCATTGTGCGACGCGTTGCGCGGTCGCCTTCGTTTCGAGCTCAGAGCGACCTGGCTGGGAGGAACGCGCATCCTCGACCGGCTGGATGCGTCCGGTTTCGAGACCGCAGCGTTCCGCCCGACGCTTGGCGCGGCGGACATTCCGTGGTTCGCCTGGCAGATGCTCATGTGGGCGCCGACTCGTACTGCTTTTGCCCAGCGGACCCGCTCGTCATGAGCCGCGATACCAACTTCTACTACTCCTTCCTCGTCCTTCCCGCACGCAAGCGTCGCGCTATCGTGGCGGTCTGGGACTTCTGTCGCGCGGTTGACGACGCGGTGGACGAGATTGAGCCTGGTCTCGACATGAAAGCGCGCGCGGCAGCCGAGCTCGACTCGTGGCGTGCCGAGCTGGATGCCTGCTACGGCGCCGACAAGGGGGATGGTCGGCCTCGTACTTCGCAGGGCATAGCGCTCAGGGAGTTCATTCGCGAGTTCAATCTGCCAAGGACGCCGTTCAACGACCTCATCGACGGCGTGGCCATGGATCTCGAGCACGCGCACTATCCGACGTTTGGAGCACTCGAACAATACTGCCGTCGCGTCGCATCAACCGTGGGGCTCGTGTGCGTCGAGATCTTCGGATATCACGACAGCAGGGCACGCGACTACGCGGTCAATCTTGGAATCGCGCTTCAGTTGACCAACATCATTCGAGACGTCGCCGCTGACCTCGCACAAGGCAGGATCTATCTGCCCACCGAAGACCTGCAGCGTTTCGGTGTGACCGAGGAGTCGCTGCGCGCGGGTTCAGTGACGCCTCAGATTAGGGCCCTGCTCGAGTTCGAGTGCGCTCGAGCCAGGGACTACTACCAGCGCGCGTCTGCGTCCCTCCCGTCTGTTGATGCCAGGAGCCTCGTGGCTGCCGAAATCATGGGCGGGATCTACTTCGAGATCCTCCAGCGAATCGAGCGCGCGGGTTACGACGTGTTTCGTGAGCGCATTCGAGTGCCGCGGCCGCACCGGGCGCTGATTGCTCTTCGTTTGTGGATGACATCGCTCCTCGCGTAGCCGTGAACCCTGACGCCATCGTCATTGGTGCTGGCTTTGCGGGATTGAGCGCAGCCACGGCTCTCTGTGAGCGCGGTCTCCGGGTGCTGGTGCTCGAAGCCAGGCCGACGCTCGGCGGACGTGCAACGGCGTTTACCGATCCGGCGACCGGCGAGCGCGTTGACAACGGGCAGCACGTGCTGTTTGGCTGCTACGACGAGACGTTCCTGTTTCTTCGACGCTTAGGTGCGGAATCGCTCGTGTCGGTTCAACCGCAGCTCACGGTCGAAACCATCGACCGTGATGGTCGCCGGTCGCGCTTGAAGTGTCCGGTGTTGCCGTCGCCGCTCCACCTGATCGCAGGGTTGATGACGTGGGATGCGATTGGATGGCGGGATCGCCTGGCTGTCATTCGGATGGGCGGCGCCATACGGGATCTTCAACGAGGCCCTGGCGCAGTTACTGAGGAGACAGTGCGTGCGTGGTTGGAGCGGCATGGACAGACGCCACGATTGATCGAAGTCCTCTGGGAACCGCTTGCGGTGGCGGCGTTGAATCAGTCGATCGACGACGCCGCGGTGGCGACGTTCCTGTCAGTGCTGGGCAGGATGTTTGGACGCGACCCGCTCAGCGCCTCCCTCGCGCTTCCGTTGAAACCGCTCGATGAGTTGTATGCGATTCCTGCTCGCCACTATCTCGAGCGGATGGGTGGAATTGTTGAAACGAACGCCGCCGCGCGCGTTCACATCAGCAACGGCTCCATCGAGGTGAGCGTCGGCGACCGTCGTCTGACTGCTCCTGTGGTGGTGTCTGCGGTGCCATGGTTTGCCCTGGTGGACGTGTTCCCGGATCGGCCGTCCGCTCTTGCTTCCATTCTCGAGGCTGCTGCAGGGACCCAGGCATCGCCCATCGTGACCGTCAATCTCTGGTTCGATCGAGTTGTCACCGACGGGATGCTTGTGGGGTTACCTGGCAGGACGTGGCAATGGGTATTCGACAAGCGGATGGTGTTTGGGGAGCAGGCCTCACACCTGTCGCTGGTTTCGAGTGGCGCCGCGAGCATCGTGGTGCGAGGCAACGAGGATCTGATCAATTCTGCCGTTGACGAGGTGCGCGCCGCGTTGCCATCTGCGCGATCGGCTGTGCTGACTCGCGGTGTCGTTGTCCGCGAACGGCGTGCCACGTTCTCGGTTGCACCAGGCCAGCCGCGGCGGCCTGGGGTTCGGACAGGTATTCCAGGCTTGTTCCTGGCCGGCGATTGGATCGACTCAGGACTTCCTGCAACGATCGAGAGTGCCGTCTGGAGCGGACACCGCGCGGCTGAAGCCGCCCTGAACAGATAGTCCTGTTCGCAGCCGCCGGTTCTACGCTGTTTCGACCAATCGCGGTGCGGCTAGACCGGCTGCCGATCTCACCGCAGCCTGTGCTTTGAGGGCGCGAATCTCATTGACCATCTCGAGAGCCGTCTTCGCAGAGGGGGGCAGGGCAGCGTCGGTCTGCCCGAGGGGGATCACGCGATCGCCCCATCGGACGAGATGCGCGCAGAGGGTCAGCCCTGCGCCGAACGCGGGCATGAGAATCAGGCTGCCCGGTCGCACGCGCCCCTCGTTGACCGCTTCCGCCAAAGCGACCGGCACCGTCGCCGCACTCATGTTGCCGTAGCGTTCGACGGTCAGCATCACCTTGTCCATCGGCACGCCACAACGAGAGACAACCGCCTCGATGATGCGAAGGTTGGCCTGGTGCGGCACGACGAGATCCACCTGGTCAGCGGTGACGCCACACTTCGCGAGGACGGCCTTGCTCGCGCGAGTCATCCCGTGGACAGCGCGGCGAAAGATTTCCTGACCATCGAAGTCCCACTGTGTGTCGCCCAGCACGACGTTGCGGTTCGCATACGCGCATCCCATCCCGCGGACACGAAGGATGTGCCGGGCCTCCGCGTCACACCCGAGCTCCTCACCCAGCAGGCCTTCGTGCCGATCGGACGCCTGCAGGACGACCGCGGCGCTTCCGTCTCCGAAGAGAACAGCGACGTTGCGGTTGTTCCAGTCCATGTAGGGCGAGATCAGCTCGACGCCGATGACGACAGCGTTGGAGACGACACCTGTACGGATCATGGCGCTGGCGGTGGAGAGACCGTAGAGGAAGCTCGTGCACGCAGTGTTCACGTCCATCGCGGACGCACGGCGGGCGCCAAGCGCGAACTGCACCCCCGAGGCCGAGTTGGGGACCTGCTCATCGTTGCTGCAGCTTCCGTAGATCACGAGCTCGACCGCATCGGGTTCGAGTCCAGCGCACGCGAGCGCCCGTTTGGCGGCGACAGTGGCCATGTCGATCGCGGAGGCATGTGAGATGCGGCGCTCACGCATGCCCGTCCGGCTGCGAATCCAGTCGTCGGTCGTATCGAGAAACGTGGACAGGTCAGCGTTCGTGAGGACCGCGGGCGGCATGCAGGCGCCCCAGCCGGTGATGGCGGCGTATCTCATGGTGCTGTCGCGGAGCGTACCACGCAGTGTCACCTTCGCGGGCTCTCGAAAGTGCTCTAGGATCGAGTCACCTTGGACGATCAAGAGATCTACGCCGCTATCGGGGAAGACGGATTTCACAGGCTGGTCGCGGCGTTCTACCGGCAGGTCCCAGGCGACGACATCCTGGGGCCGATGTATCCCGCGGCGGACCTGGCCGGAGCCGAGCAGCGGCTGCGTGACTTTCTGGTAGGCCGGTTTGGAGGTCCGCAGCGGTATGTCGAGCAGCGCGGCCACCCGCGGCTGAGGATGCGCCACATGCCCTTCGCCATCGATCCTGCGGCACGCGAGCGCTGGCTCACCCTCATGTCAACGGCTCTCGACGAAGCCAGGTTGCCATCAGATGCCGATGCCATTCTCCGGGAGTTCTTCACAGGCGTATCGGAGATGCTCCTCAACCGCCCAGGCTGACCAGATGCGCCTGGTCGCCATCGCCTGCCTCGTCTGTGCTTTGTGCTGGGGTGCCGATACGGTGCCGGCGGTAGCCATGCCGCAGCGCCCCGCGGCTGCGAGCGATGCAGAAGCCGAGGTGCTGTATGCGAAGCGTGAGGACATTCCGAGTGCGCTCGCTGCGGCAGAGTTCTGGGCACAGCGCCTTGCCAGCAACCCCGCTGATTTCGACTCCGCGTGGAAGCTGGCACGAGCCTGTTACTGGTTGGGAGGCCACGTGCCAGAGGCCGACCGCCGCGCGCGGTTCGAGCAGGGAATAGAGGCCGGCCGGAAGGCGGCCGCCGCTCAACCCGGCCGACCTGCAGGTCACTTCTGGACGGCGGCAAACATGGGCGGAATGGCCGAGGGGTTTGGCCTGCGCGCGGGTCTGCGATATCGGAGCCCGATCAAGGCCTCACTCGAAAAGGCTCTCGCGATCGACCCGGCATATCTTGAGGGCAGCGCCGATCGTGCGTTGGGTCGCTGGTACGCCAGGGTGCCTCGACTCTTCGGGGGCAGCGACACCAAGGCTGTCGAGCACCTGCAACAATCATTGAAGTACGCCCCCAACAGCATTCCCACGCACTTCTTTCTCGCCGAGGTCTATCTGGAGATGGACCGGCGCGATGTTGCCCGCCGGGAACTCGAGGCGGTGATCGCGGCCCCCTTCACTCCGGACTGGATGCCTGAGGAACGCGAGTTCAAGAAGCAGGCGGAGGCACATCTCAAGCGTCTGCGGTAGGCCGCCGAGGCCGAGTATCATCAGGGCGGCGTCCGCCCCTTTTTGTTACCGCTCAGATGACTGCTCCCGCGTCCATGAATTCGATCGTCGTTCACTACCAGGAGATTGGCCTCAAAGGAAAGAACCGGTCCTGGTTCACGGCGAAGCTTGTCCGCAATCTGCGGCAGGCGACGTCGGATCTCGATGTCCAGTCCGTGCGATCGCTCATGGGCCGCATCGAGATCACGCTTGGCCCTTCAGCAACACGTGAGCAGGTAGGGGAGCGGGTGCAACGCGTGTTCGGCATTGCCAACTTTTCCTATGCGGGCCGCACGCCGCTGGACCTGGACGTGCTCACGGCAGCCATCCTGCGCGATCTCGACGGCCGAACGTGTGAGAGTTTCCGCGTGTCGGCACGCCGCGCTGACAAACGCTTTCCGCTGACCTCACCGCAGATCGAACGGGAGATTGGCGGACGGATCCAGGAAGCCCGCGGCTGGCGCGTGGATCTCGACAACGCAGAGCTCGTCGTGCGTGTCGAGCTGCTGACCAATCAGGCGTTCTACTTTTTTGGCAAGGAACAGGGACCTGGCGGTTTGCCGACCGGTACCGCTGGACGAGTGGCGTGCCTGCTGTCCGGGGGAATCGACTCACCTGTTGCGGCGCACCGCATGATGAAGCGTGGCTGTGCGGTCACGTTCGTGCACTTCCACAGCTACCCGATCCTGTCCCGTGCCTCGCAGGAGAAAGCCCGCGAACTGGTGGCCCTTCTGACCAGATGGCAGTTGCGCTCGAAGCTGTTTCTGGTGGCCTTTGGTGACATTCAGCAGCAGGTCGTGCTGTCTGTCCCTGGGCCCATGCGCGTGATCGTCTACCGGCGACTCATGCTGCGGATTGCCGAGCGTATCGCACGTACTCGAGAAGCCCAGGCGCTTGTGACCGGGGATTGTGTCGGTCAGGTTGCCTCACAGACGCTCGAGAATCTGTCGGTCATCGGGTCGGTCGCGACGCTGCCGCTGTTTCGTCCGTTGATTGGAATGGACAAGCTGGAGATCACGGCCGAGGCCATGAAGATCGGCACCTATCCCATCTCCATCATTCCGGATCAGGACTGTTGCACGCTGTTCACGCCACGCAACCCGATGACGCGGGGCCGCCTCGCACAGATCGAGGCCGCCGAGACCGCGCTCCCGATCGAGGCGCTCGTCGAGCGAGCGGTCTCAGAGGCCGTGGTGGAGAACTTCGAATATCCGGTCTCGGCTCGCGCGCGGAGAGAGGATCGCGAGGACCCGGTTGGTCTGAGCAGCCAGTCGAGGGACAGGGAGTAGGTGCTCCTCAATCGATTTCTTGTCATCGGTCCGCTTCTGGTGCTCGTCGCGTGGTTCGCGGCGGGACAGTGGGCTCTGGCGGGACCTGAAATCCACGCCTGGCTGCAATTCGTGTCGGTGGTCTGGATCGCGTCACTCATCCCATTGCCTGGTGCTTCCTGGTCCCGTTCCCTGCTGAGCAGGCGGATTCAGTGGTGGGGATGGGCCGTTGTGGCGAGCCTCCTGGTGATTTCGTGATCGCCAGGCCTCTCGAATCCACCCGGCCCGTCCAGTGGCTGCTCTTCGGCATCACCGGCGCGATGCTGTTGCTGTATGGCGCCGGTTGGATCGCGGCGGCAACAGTCTTCTGGGAACAGGCGTCGTTTCGCGCACCCCGCATTCAGTCGGCGATTGTTCTGAGCCTCGCGCTCATCGTGCTTCGAGCTGCATCCGCCACCCGTGGACGAAGGCGGTTCGTTGTTCTGGTGGCGCTGCTGCTCGCAGCCATTGCGTTCTTCTCGGCGCCGCTTCCCAAACAGTTCGGCGACGAAAGCATCATGCCGGGTGGGTCTGACACCGCGAGCTCGCGAAGCAACTTCGAGCACCGGTATGCGGTTGCCGAAGGCGACGTGAACTTTCACTCCCATCTCGGCGATGTCGTGATGACAACGCTCGACGGCATGTTCGGGCGATCAGACGACTCGCCCGCTCGCGCGTACGATGCGATGTCCCGGCTCGCTGGTCTCGTCTTCCTGTTCGAGCTTGCCGTGGCCGCGGCGTGGCACCGATGGTCGCGCCAGAGTTGCCGCTTTGTCGGGCTCGCCCTCGCCGCCCCTGTGTGCCTGCTCTTCTTTGGCTATTGGGATTTGGGTTACCTGTGTGTCGCTGTCGGCGTGGTTCCGCTCCTGGCGCTCGGTCAGCGGCGTATGTCGGCAGGAACCGAGGCCGCCACATTGACCGCGGGGCTCCTCCAGGGACTGCACACGGCACTGCACGGCTTCGGCCTCCTCGGCCTCGCGGGTGGCGCGCTTGCGGCGTTCAGCGCTCGCGGTGGCTTCCTGCGCCGATGCGTCCGTGTCGTCACGTTCGTGTCCGCAGGAGTGGCGCTCTATCTCGGATGGGTCTTCTTCTACATCGCGGTCGGCAGGCTGTCGGTCATCTGGGAGCGTCAGCTCGGCTACAGACCGCTTTCTGATCCGATGGTCTTCGACCATCTCCTGGCAAATCCATTGCTCTCGCGGGTGGGCTTCGCGGAGTTTGGCCTGTTTGGCGCATTGTCTGGCGTACCGCTCTTGGCGCTGGCCCTCGTATCGGCCCGCCGCGCTGCGCTTGTTCCCGTCGTGCTGTACGCGTTGCCTGGCCTGCTGTTTCAAGTGCGATGGTGGCCGCCTAGCGCGCCTTTCAACCTCGACCTGCTGCTCTCGGTGTTTCCCGGTCTTTTCGCCGCGTGCTGGGTCATTGCCTCTTCCCGCCGGACATCGACACGCGCGCTCCTTCTTCTCGCGGGATTGCACGTACTGGTCTGGATGACCATCGGCAACGGCATGTTCGCGAGAGTGAACGTTGACTCGTGATGCTCATGCCTCCTGAGCGACTTCGCAGGATCGCGCTCGGCGCACGGCTCTTGCTGATTGTGCTGTGCATCGCCTGGGCCTTCCTCGAACAGCCCGCGCCCATCGTCAACATCAACTGGCGCGAAGGACTGTCACCAGAAGAGCGCCGGAGGATCGAACGCGACCTTCACCTTGAGTTCGTGGAAGACGATGACGAGGGGCACTATGAGCTGGGGTCGCCTCGCCAGGCGGACATTGCGGCGATTGTCGCGCATCCCGATATCGACGACACTCATCGCATCGATCGCGAGCACGCAACCCTAAGCGCGGACAGCGAGCCTGGGGTCGTTCGCGTCTGGTGGGCCGGTCCCTTCAAGGGCTCTCGAGGTCATCGCCAGTTCCGAGTCGTCGTCGCGCTGCTCGGGGCGATCGCCGTCGGCTGTGCGTGGTTTTCGGACCCGCGCCGCAAGAAACGACCAAATATGTAACGTTCAGCCGCTCTTGTTCCCTTAACGTAGGGCGGATGCACGGTCGGCCGATGATAGTATTTCGGGGACACGAGGTGGCCAGTGGCTCCAGTAACAGCGATTGATAAGGGTGCGTCCGCACTCGCCAGCATTACAACCATCCTGGGCGACGACGCGGCGTTGCTTCAGCACGAGTGCAAGACGATTCCCAAAGAAAATCTCCACCTGCCGGGCCCCGGCTTCATCGACCGCATTTTCGGGCCTACCGATCGTCCCGCGCGCGTGCTTGGCAGTCTGCAGGCGCTCTTCGGTACCGGGCGACTGGGTGGAACCGGCTACGTTTCCATCCTGCCCGTGGATCAGGGCATCGAGCATTCCGCGGGCGCGTCGTTTGCGCCGAATCCTGAGTACTTCGACCCCGAGAACATCGTGAAGCTCGCGATCGAAGGCGGATGTAACGGCGTCGCCTCGACGCTCGGCGTCCTTGGCTCGGTGTCGCGGAGGTACGCGCACAGGATTCCGTTCATCGTGAAGCTCAACCACAACGAGTTCATCTCCTATCCAAACTCGTACGACCAGATCAGGTTCGCCAGCGTGAAGCAGGCGTGGGACATGGGCGCAGCAGGCGTCGGCGCCACGATTTACTTCGGGTCTGAGGAGTCAAAGCGGCAGATTCAGGAAACGACCCAGATGTTTCAGCAGGCCCACGAGCTTGGCCTGTTCACTGTGTTGTGGTGCTACCTTCGCAACCCGGCCTTCAAGACGAAGGACGTGGACTATCACCTCGCAGCAGACCTCACCGGGCAGGCCAATCACCTCGGCGTGACGATCGAAGCGGACATCATCAAGCAGAAGCTTCCCGAGAATAACGGCGGCTACGAAGCGTTGAAGTTCGGGAAGACCCACAAGGCGGTCTACTCGAAACTGTCGTCAGACAATCCGATCGATCTGACCAGGTATCAGCTGGCCAATTGCTACATGGGCCGCGCCGGTCTTATCAACTCAGGCGGCGCCTCGTCCGGTGAGGGTGACTTCAAGGAAGCCGTGAAGACCGCCGTGATCAACAAGCGAGCCGGCGGGACTGGTCTCATCTCAGGACGGAAAGCGTTTCAGCGTCCCATGCAGGAAGGCGTGGAGTTGTTGAATGCCATTCAGGACGTGTATCTCGCCAAGGACGTGACGGTCGCGTAGCAGCACTCAAGAACGTTGTCGTCTTTAGTCTTTGGTCTCTAGTCTTTGGTCAGGCGGGTCCGCTTCGCGGCACCCGCCCTACGTTCCCAGGAACTCCCGGAGTGCTTCGTAAGTACTTCGAAACGCGAGCTCGTCCCAGGGAATTTCATGCGGCTCGAAGAACCTGGCTTCGAGCCCCTCATCGTCACACGCGAGCGTGCCCCCTATAAGAGAGGCGGCATACACGACAATGACCGGCGTGCGACCCGTGTACGAGTAGATGTTGATCAGCCGCTCGAGCCGAACGTCGAGCCCGACTTCCTCTCGTGCCTCTCGGATGGCGGCGCGCTGGACCTCTTCGCCACGGTCAACATATCCACCGGGGAACACCCACTTCCCATAGCCGGGTTCGATCGCGCGGCGAACCAATACGATCCGGTTACGGTCATCGGTGATGACCGTGCCGACGGCAAGCTTGGGATCGAGGTAGAAGACGAATCCGCAGGACTGGCAGACCAACCGGGGAGGATCCCCCTCCTTGAGGAGCCGCGACTCGAGAGTTCCTCCGCACCTGGGGCAGAAGCGGAACCCGCCGTCATGGTCGTGGACGTGCGGTGGCACTCTATAATCTTCATTCATGTCGATACTGAAAGTCGCGCGCATGGGGCACCCTGTGCTCCGCGAGCGTGCGCGTCCGCTGGACAAGGCGGATTTTCGAAGTCCGCTCGTCCAGACACTCATCGACGACATGATCGAGACGATGCACGAGTACAGCGGCGTAGGACTGGCCGCTCCTCAGGTGCACGCCGGATTGCGCCTGTTCGTCGCGCTGCTCGCTGAGGATCCCGACCCGAAGGATGCCGCCACCGTCGTCATCAATCCGGAGATCGTGGCGAACTCGTCCGCCAGGCAGGAAGGGTGGGAGGGCTGCCTCAGCATTCCTGACATCCGCGGCATGGTTCCTCGCTTGACGGACGTCACGGTCAAGGCTCTCGACCGCAATGGACGCCCGTTCGAGATGCGTCTCACGAAGTTCGCGGCGCGTGTGGCCCAGCACGAGACAGATCACCTGGACGGCACGCTGTTCTTCGATCGCATGACATCGATGACCTCGCTGACATTCCTCGACGAATACTCCCGCTTCCACTCGAAGGACGACGACTGATGCGCGTGGCACTCGTCACGGGCGGAGGCCGTGGTATCGGCAGGGCGATCGCCTGCGCGCTCGCCGGCCCAGACACGTTTGTGGCCGTGGCGTCGCGTACCCGCAGCGATCTCGACGCAACGGTGAAAGAGATCGAGAAGCTGGGCGGACGGGGCCTGCCCATCGTCATGGACGTGGCGGGCGAGTCGTCCGTGGACGCCGGCGTCGCCGAGCTGGCACGGGCTGTGGGCGGTGTGGATGTGCTCGTCAATAACGCCGGTGTCGGTGGTGGGGAGCCGATCGAGGGGTCGGACATCGCCCGCTGGCGAAGGACGATCGACACCAACCTGACCGGGATGTATCTCGTGGCCCGGGCAATCCTGCCGCTGATGCGGCCGGGCGGCCGGATCGTGAATCTATCGTCGGTGCTCGGCCGGTTTGGCGTATCGGGCTACACTGCATACTGCGCTTCGAAGCATGGAGTGATCGGCTTCACCCGGGCACTGGCGCTCGAGTTGACCCCGCGCCGAATCACCGTGAATGCCCTGTGTCCCGGCTGGGTCAATACCCAGATGGCCACGCAGGGCATGCTGCAGGGCGCCGCGGCGACAGGCCAGACCTTCGAAGCGTTCCGCGACCAGGCGCTCGGTGCGGTCCCAATCGGCCGGATTATCGAGCCTGAGGAAGTCGCCGAGCTTGTGCGTTTCGTTGTGTCGCCGGCAGCGGCAGCGATCACGGGGCAGACGTACAACATCTGCGGCGGTCAAACGATGGATTGAGCGGTGCGTCGAAAGGCGACGTCATCCGCGCACGGTAGAGACCTATGTCGAAGGAAGTAGAAATTCGGTTGAGAGTTCCGAACATGAAGGTGCGCGTGCTCGATGAGAACGGCTATCCCATCGATCACAGCGCCGTCAGGTTCAGGAAGGTCATCTCCGTGCCGGCCATCCCGAAGGCGGGCGAAACGATGGACCTTGGCGCGCTGGCGGGCGCCGTCGTCAAGGCCATCGTGATCAGATCGGACTGGGATGAAGCGACGAGCCGTTTCGTCGTCGCCTGTCAGTACGCGAACCGGTCGATCACTGCTGAGGAGTACGCGTCGCTGTCCCAGGATCCCGAATGGAAGCTCACGCCACTCATCTAGGGCTCTAGGCTCAAGTCTTTAGGCTCTAGGGGTACGTAGTGCTCGGCTTCAGCCGAGCCTGACCACGACCTCGGTTCACGTGTTGCCAATCTCCCGATAAAACGCGATCAAGTCCATGCTCCTGGGCGGCGCCGCCTCGAGTTGCCGGAGCATTGTCGTCACCTGGCCGCGATGGTAGGTCGCGTGATTGACGACGTGCTGGAGCATGTGCCAGAGCACGGACGCGGATGCCAGGCCGGCGAGTGATTTGTACTCGATCACCTGGCTGATGCCCGCGGCGTCCAACCCTCCAAAAAATGTCCGCATCTTCTTCTCGTGGTCGCGCCACGAGGTCCGAAGGGACGCAGCGTCTGGATAGGTCTCCGGCGCGAGCATTCCGGCTGGCGAGTGTCCCTGCCACCGGCTGTACCAGATCCATTCGGCCGAGTAGGTGTGCACGAGCGTGTCCCGGATCGATCGGAAGCTGTTGCCCATATCCCGGGTGTATTGCTCCGCCGGCAGCAATTCAACCGCATCGAGCATGCGGTCGCGCGCCCAGTAGTGGTAGTTGAGCAGTCTATGCAGATCTTCTGGTGTCATGAGAGGTGACTCGTCCAGGAACAGGAATCTGCTCTCGTCCGCGATAGGCAGGGAAGGTCCAGGACAGATCGGAACGGTCCATTGCCGTCGCGTGTTCGGCCTCCCTTTGCCTCCGCAGGCGGTGGAGTTGTTGTCGGCCCGACGGCGCGCCTCGGCGACACGGTACCACGGGCAGTGCGCGTCGGCTCCAGCGCATGTTGGGCTGCTGTGTCGAGGTGTAGGATGAACCCATGACGGACCGCGCGCAAGAGTTGCTTCGCGAAGCGTTGACTCTCCCCGTCAATGAGCGCGCGGACGTGGCCGCCGAGCTGCTAGCCAGCCTCGATGATGCCGCCGCTGAGAACCCCGCCGAAGTGGAAGCTGCGTGGGCAGCTGAAATCGAGAAGCGCGCCCGCCGCGTGATCGGCGGGGAATCGGCCGGTGTGCCTTGGGAAGACGTCCGACGCCGAGCCGAAGCTGAACTGCGGAAGCAGTGAACCCGCCTTCAGGTGCGACGCCTAGCGGTAAGCCGCTTCCCCTACCACGTCGTCTACCTCGCAACAGCCAGCCACCTCAGAATTCTTGCCGTCGCCCACGATCGTCGGAAACCCGGATACTGGAAGAGTCGGTTGAGGTGATGTTCTTCTTCGTTCGTCCGCCCAACGGTTAGCGTTCACCAGCGGCGCGCTGCCCGTTCACGTCGGTGAGCCGTCTGGTGCATGCGATGTCAGGCAGCGATGACAACAACCCCACTTCCCGTGTTCCCGACCAACCCATCGTCCGCTTAGTCGCGCTGACACCCCGCACGGCGGGACGCCGCTACTGACGAAGGCGGAGTGCGCGTCCGGCGCGATCGCCGGTCACCTTGCCGTCCATCATCGTCATGTGTCCGTTGACGATGACGTCCAACACGCCTTCCGCGTACTGGTGCGGCTTCTCGAAGGTCGCCTTGTCGATGATGGTGGCTGGATTGAAGACGACCACATCGGCCTTCATGCCCGGTCGAAGGATGCCCCGATCGGTGAGTCCCATTCGCTGCGCTGGGAAGCCTGACATCTTGCGCACCGCATCCTCGAGTGTCAGCACGTGCTTCTCGCGTACGTACACGCCCAGGACACGGGCGAAGGTGCCATAAGCGCGCGGGTGCGGTGCGTCCTTTCCGAGGACTGGAATTCCCGGCGAGGCGTCGGACGCAATCATCGTTGCGGGATGCTTCATGATGCGTACGAGGTCGTCTTCGCTGATGGCGTGATAGACGGCGATGCATCCACCCTTTTCGACGATCTCCAATGCGAGATCGGCGGCCCACTCGATACCGACCGGGCGACCGCGCTCGCGCAACACCTCGGCCAGGCTCTTACCGGCCAGGCTCGTATCGAACCCGCACGAGGCGAGGACGATGTTCGCGGGGTCGCCGCCCCCGCGCTCGTTCTGAATCGCATCCGCAACCGCGAGGACGATCCGGCGACGAGTGCTCTCGTCTTTCAAGCGCGCGAGAATCGCCGCCCGGCCACCTTCCTGCGCCCATTGGGGAAACAGTCCCGCCTGGATCGAGGTGTTCGACGCGGTGTAAGGATACTGGTCGATGGTGGCGTCCACACCGCGAGCCCTGGCCTCGTCGACGAGCCGCAGCGTATCGACGCTCTTCCCCCAGACGGCCTTGCCGATGAGCTTGTGGTGCGTGATCTGGGTAGGCAGACCGCCCTGTTCACCGATCGCGATCGTCTCGCGCACGCTGTTCAGGACGCCACCTGCTTCGTCTCGCATGTGCGACTCGTGCACGCCGCCGAACTCGGCGGCAACGCGCGCGAGGTCGACTACTTCCTGGAGGGGCGCGTAGTTGCCTGGGACGTAGAAGAGACCTGTGCTCAGGCCAAAGGCACCCTCACGCATCGCTGTTCTGACAACTTGGCGCATGCGCTCCAGTTCTTCCGGTGTTGCGGCTCGGTTTGTCTGACCTACCACTGCCGCGCGGACCGCGCCATGACCGACGAAGGCACCGAGGTTGATTGCTGGCCTGGACCCTTCAACTTTGGTGAGGAAGGCCCCAACCTGCACCGATCCGAATCCATCGGGCTCCGCGATGACGGTTGTCACACCCTGGCGCACGTTGTTCTCAGCGGACGGATTGCCAATCAGGTCTTGGCCATCGTCACGAACCAAGGGATCCGCCGTCGCCACGGCGACGTCCGTCCTGCCTGCGTCAGCGTGAGTATGGACGTCAATGAACCCGGGTGAGACGACCAACCCGGTCGCGTTAACGACACGTGCGCCGGCAGTGTCGAGGCGTGGTGCCACGGCTGCGATGGTGTCGCCCGTGATGCCGACATCGGCCGCGAACCACGGGTTGCCCGTGCCATCGACAACGTGCCCGCCGCGAATGACGATGTCGAACGCCGGCGCCTGCGACCATGTTGAGGTCTGCCAGGCGAGGGTGGCGCTTCCGACGACGAGGGCGGCGACGGCGAGGCGAGCGTGCATGGCAGAGTCTCCGGTGTCGAGAGCGTCAGTGCTTGAGAATTGGCCAGTTGGTCTGAGCGATGAGCACGATACTATCGCCGGCCCATCCACCGCTCGAGATGTTTCAATCCAGCAGGCGCAGCCGTCGGGACTTGGCCGGGAAACCGGCAGCGATGAGCCGCGGCGCTCTGCGACTTGTTGCGCCGACGGCTCCATCGCGAGGTTAGCCAGCTCAGTCGACGATAGCCTGTAGCACTAACGACGTGATGGTCTGCCTGTAGTGCAGGCGGGCGGCACCAGGCGTGGCTGCCATAAACACCACGGCGAGTTCTTCCTTCGGGTCCACCCAGAAGTAGGTGCCTCCGGCGCCACCCCAATGAAAATCACCGGGCGAGCCCATGATTCCAGCAACGCCGGTTCCGCGCCGCACTGCCACACCCAAGCCGAAGCCGTATCCGTTGATATTGGGATAGTTGCGTAGGGCCTCAACGTCCACCTCCGGCCCGATTTGGTCTGCAGCCATGTGCTCGATGGTCTTCCGCCCCAGGAGCCTCGTCCCATCGAGAGTGCCCTTGTTGAGCAACATCTGGGCGAACCTCAAATAGTCCGAAGCGGTCGAGTACGCACAGCCGCCGCCACACTCCAGCTTCGTTGGGAGCTGCGGATCACGGACGCGCTGTGCGTTCCCGGTGTCGGGGTCAGTCGGCAGCGGCTTCGCGTGGCGTTTCGCGTTGGTGGCGGACAGTTGGAAAGCGGTATCGACCATGCCCAAAGGCGCGAAGACGCGCTCGCTGAGATGCTGGCCAAGCGTCTTTCGGGTAAGGTTCTCGATGACCACGCCAAGAACATCGAATCCGAGACTGTATCCCCACTTCGTACCCGGTTGATATTGCAGTGGGAGTGTCGCCAGCTTCTCAATGAATTCAGCGCCGCTCCGCTCCCCTGGGAGACCGAGGTAAAGCCGCGAAACGGCGTTCGCCTCGCTACCGTTCGTTACGCCAGCCGTATGGCGCATCAGATCCTGAATCGTCGGTGCCCGCCGGGCCGGCTCCGTCTCAATGGTTGGCTCGCCGGACCCACCTGACCGAAGGACAGCGACCTTCATCTTGGCAAGCGCCGGCAGATACTTGCCAACGGGATCGTTGAGCAACAGGCGGTCTTCTTCAACGAGCGTCAAGGCACCGACTGCAACCAGCGGCTTCGTCATCGAATTGATGTTGAAAACAGCGTCCTTGCGCATGGCCTCACCGGCCGCCTTGTCACGAAACCCAAACGCCTCGAAGTAGACCAGCTTACCCTTGCGGGCAATGGCCACGACGGCCCCAGGCAGTTGTCCGCCATCAATGTCTCGCTGGAGCGCCTGACCGATGCGCGCGAGTCTCTCAGGCGAGAGCCCGACCGCTTCCGGCTTGGCGCCCGGAAGAGGCTGCGCGGACGTTGTATCGGAAACGCCGACAACCAGAAGTAACAGGCATACAAGGCATCGGATTCTCATCGCTCGCACTCCTCCGAGGAAACGACCCCTCGCACTTCGCTCGTCTGGCTAACGACTATTCGGCTGAACTCGATAGCCCGATACTCGTCTCGGCGCCGCAGTGTAGCCCCGGCTGAGCAGCGGCGCAACTCGGTCGGAAGGCCGCAGTTGACAGTCACTTGCGCGGGGACGCTCCCGAGCCGGCCGGGGTGATAGGCCGATCTGCATAGCGCGGGGACAGAGCTCGTACCTCGCTGCGTAGCCGGAACAGCGTGAACGAGAAACCGGCGCGATCGCATCCAACGGACTCCGGACCCCGCGCCCGCCTTGGTTCAGCACGTGCCTGTAGGCCATCGTCGTACTCACATCCCGATGGCCGAGCAGTTCCTGAATCGTGCGGATGTCGTCTGCTGCCTCCAGCAGGTGCGTCGCAAACGAGTGGCGCAGCGAGAGCGCCGTCGCCGGACGTGCGATCCCTGCCGCCTCCTTGACCGCGCGCTGCAGCACCGACTCGTGCAGATGATGCCGCGCCGCTCGAGCGGCTCCTTCAACGCCGCGGGGCCTGCTCGGTCCGTCGGCTGTAATGCCGGAGCCGGATCTCCTGTCGGACACGATCCAGCAACCGCGGCGGTTGGGGAGCGAGGTGTGCCGGTTGATGAATGGCGTGTCCCCGCGAGATCGACCGGATCACACCGCGCAGTTTCTGCAACTGCGCCAGATCACCGTGGATGGCAGATTCGACAGCCTGCGCGGGTATCCCGATTGTGAAGCGGTCTCAGTGGTGGTGATCGGTCACCATGTTCGCACCGCTCTTCTCGTAGCAGGGCGGTGATTCCATGAGCGCTGCCTCCGGGGATGTCTGCAGGCGAAGCGTCCGCGGCGTCATCTCCCATGGCGTGGTGAAGACCTCCGGGTCTTCGACGACAGCGGAATAGTGCAAGGTATTGCCCTCGCGCCGGAACCGTTCGACGACGCGCATCTTGTCGCTGTGGAACCAGCCGTCGGCGTCAAGCCACGATTCGTCCGTGAACTGGTTCACGTCGACGACGAGGGTGTCGCCCTCCCAGCGTCCGACCGAGTCGCCCATCCAGGACGGATCCACGTCGTCTCTGTGCGGGCGGCCGTCGGTAGGAATCACGCGGAAGGTATTGCGTCCTTCGTAGAGGAAGACCACCTGGCCTGGCGTCTGGACGATCTGACTGGGGGCGCCCATGCGCGGAACGCCTTCGGGCTTGCAGTAGAACGCTGGATCGCGGCGCGATTGGAGGTCTGAGTTCTCCTTCAGCTTCGCCGCGAGCTCCGGCTTGTACGGAGGCTTATTGGTCACGGCTGCCTTGCGCGCCACGCCGCGCGTGTCGAGCGCGGCAAAAAGATCCTTGCCCTCCAACGGGTCAGCGCCTTCGAGCGGGAAGAGCACGATCAGTGTATTCCCCTTCTGAACCGTGTTGGACGGGCCCGGGGCGCCACTGCCTGCGCCCCAGATGCCGTTCAGGTCGGGGCGCCCGTCACTCGCGCGCGGTGTGGCTGCAGGCGTCTGAGGCGCCTGCGCCAAAGCGGGTGCGGCCGAGAGAGCCAGGGCGATGGTGATCGCTGCAGACGACAGGATACGTGTGCACATGCCGAGCCTCACTTCACCGTCTTGATGTCGCCGAGCGAGATGAGCAGCTCCCGCCCGTCGGCGAAGGTGAGCTTCCGGAGGAAGGCGAGCGGCGTTCCGTTGCGAGCCTTGTAGCCCAGCAGCGTTACCATTTCGCCCTGCCCGAGCTTCTCGCGCGTCAGCCCCGCGCGCCGGAGCGTGGTCGGCGGAAAAGTCTCGACCGACCAGGTGCTCACCTTGCCCGACTCGTCGGTCACGTCCAAGTAGAGATACACGTGAGGGTTGACCCATTCCACCTTCGAAACGAGACCTTTGAGCGTCACCGACTGCTCTTCGTCGAAAACGGCGTAGAGGGAGTGGTGGGCAGTGGCCGGAGCACTCGCCAGCAGCAGGCCGGCCGCCAGGAGACATCCGAAGATACGGGATTGCATCGCTCGCATCCTTTCACCAGCGCCGCAAGCGCTGCTGATCATGGCCAATCCTATCGTGAACCGACCGTCTGCCGAGGCCTGAAGTAGGCCGGGTTGACCGCGTTACCCATGGCCCGGTACCCGGCGTCGTTGGGGTGGATGAAGTCGGACGAGGCATAGTCCTGCCGGAGTCTGGCCGGACGTGCCTGGTCGCGCACCACAGCGTCGAAGTCGATGACGGCGTCGTAGGCGCCGCTCGTCCGGATCCAGCTGTTCACGGCCTGGCGCGCGGCTTCGTGCGCCGGGGTGAAATAGCCTTCGAACGTTGTGTCCTCAACCGGCGTAATGGTGGCGCCGATGACGGTCAACCCCCGGGCCCGCGCGCGCTCGAGGATCTGCTTGTGCGCGGCGATCACGTCGTCGGCGGTCGTGCCGCGCCCCAGATCGTTGATTCCCTCCATCACCACGAGGTGAGTCACGCCTGGGGGGACCAGCACGTCTCGATCGAAGCGTGCCAATGCACTCGGACTGTTGCCGTCAGCCAGCAGTCGATTGCCGCCGATCCCGAGGTTGACGACGCCCATCGGCGTGCCCGCGGCGGCGAGCGCTCGCGCAAGATGGTCCGGCCATCGGTTGTTCGTGTCGGGTGTCGAACGCGACCCGTCTGTAATCGAATCGCCGAGCAGCGCGACGGCGCCGACGCGTGCAGGCGCCATCACCTCGACCCGCGCAAGAAAGAACCAGGCGGTGAGAGGCGAGGCGCCCGGCAGGTCCGAAGCACCGGCGTGGTCGCCCGGGCCAGAGAGGTAGTTCGTCTGGAGCGCGTTTGCGTGCGACGTGAGCGGCGACGATGTGGCAGCCGAATCACCCGTGAGGTGCACGTCGATGACGAGGTCCGCGAAGGCCGGCAGTGACAGCGACACCGGGTCGCTGACGGCCACCGCGCCGGCAGGAATGGCCGCGGCTGGGCATCCACCGAACGTCAAGAGGCGGGACGAACCCGGCACAATGGCGGCATCCCCCTGGCGCAAGGCGACGCGCGCAGCGCCCACCGGAAGCGACGCCGTGCCGAATGTGTTCGACAGGACGACCCGTACCTGCTCGCCCCCGAGACTCACTCGCACAATCTGACGGAGCGTCTGGTTGTTGAAGCGGGGCGGCGGTTGCGCTGCTTGCCCAGTGGGAGACGCCGACGACGGCTGCGACGCTCGAGGGACAAGGGCGGTAGCCCAGGTGGTGACCCAATGTTCGCCGCCGCCCGACTGCGCAGACACACGGTCAACGAGATCTCCTGCCAGCCCGAATGCGACGACGAGCACGAGAGCGGAGAGATGCCGCCGCGTCATCGCGCGGATGCTAACTCAGGTGGAAAGTAAGGGCAACCTCCGAGGTCGATGTGCTTGACAGGTCCTCTTCACAAGCTGTACACAGCACCGGTGCTGACGCGACCAGACCGTGCGTTCTGCGTGGCCGCCTCGTTCATGGTCGTCATCGCGCTGTCGGCGGCGGACGTCCTGGTTCTCGCGCAGGCGCGAGGGGGTGGGCCCGCGGCTCAGGCCGGATCGGTTGCCCGCATCCAGGGCAAACCCAACCTGAGCGGCATCTGGCAGGCGGTCACGGAGGCGCATTGGGATCTCGAGCCGCATCCTGCGCGCCCCGGGCCGTCGCAGTTCGGCGCGCTCTTCGCGGAGCCGGGCGGTCTCGGAGTCGTCGACGGCGGCGCGATCCCGTATCAACCGTGGGCGGCGGAGAAGAAAAAGGAGAACTTTGCCAGGCGCTGGGAGATCGATCCGCTGGCAAAGTGCTTCATGCCCGGCGTACCCCGCGCCACCTACATGCCGCACCCCTTTCAGATCGTGCAGGGGACCGGCAAGATCCTCATTTCGTACGCCTTCGCCAACTCGAGCCGTCTCATTCACATGACGCCGGTCGATGACAGCCCAGCCGACACGTGGATGGGTTGGTCGCGCGGGCGCTGGGACGGCGACACGCTCGTCGTCGATGTATCGACGTTCCTCGATTCCACCTGGTTCGATCGGGCGGGCAACTTCCACAGTGAGGCGCTACGGGTCGTCGAGCGCTACACGCCGTCCGGTCCCGACCTCATCCAGTACGAGGCGACGATCGAAGATCCGAAAGTGTTCACGCGGCCGTGGAAGATCAGCCTTCCGCTCTACCGGCGGCAGGATCGAAATGCACAGGTGCTGGAGTTCCAGTGCATTCCCTTCTCGGAAGAGCTCTTGTACGGCAACTTGCGCCGGCGGACGAACTGACGACGAGGGCAGGGAGGAGATGATGCAGGTGATTCGACGAATGCTGTTGGGGGTGGTGGGCCTGTGCGCGGCCGGGCTGCCGGCGGCGGCGCACCATTCGTTTGCCGGCGAGTTCGACGCCGACAAGCCGGTCAAGCTGCAGGGGACGATCACGCGCGTCGAGTGGATCAATCCTCACGCCTGGATTCACATCGACGTGAAGAAGCCCGACGGAACGGTCGAGTCGTGGGCGATCGAGGGTGGCACGCCGAACACGCTGTTCCGTCGTGGTATTACACGTGACTCTGTGAAGGCGGGCATGGTGATCAACGTTGACGGATATCTGGCGCGCGATGGCACCAACAAGGCGAACGGTCGCGATCTGACACTACCCAACGGACAGAAGCTGTTCTTGAGCGGTGGCGGACAGAACGAGCAGCCTGGCCGTTGAGAGGAGAGCCCGTCATGCGACATCGAGTCACGAGTCATCGTGCCCGCCGCCTCTCTCGAGGGTTGCTCGTTGCGGGCGCCCTGCTTGTCGTCGCCACTCCGCTTGCGGCACAGACGTTCCGGACGCCGTGGGGTGATCCAGACCTCCAGGGGACCTGGACCAACCAGACGCTCACGGCGCTCGAGCGGCCGGCGGAGTTTGCTGGCAAGCCCGTCTTGACCGAGGCGGAGGCTGAGGCCTACGAGGCGAGACTTCACCAGCAGAATAACGCCGACATCCGCACACCAGGCACGCGCCGTGATGTGACGGTGGCGTACAACGACGTCTGGTGGGATCGCGGCGAGCGGATCGTGGCCGATCGGCGTACGTCGCTCATCGTCGATCCGGCAGATGGGAAGATTCCGCCACTCACGCCAGCCGGTCAGGCGAGAGCCGAGGCGTCGCGCAGGCATGCGGCTGCGATGGGCGATAACCCTGCGTCGTGGGAAGACCTCGACGTCTACTCCCGCTGCATCATCCGGTCGGCGCTGCCGAGACTTTCGACCGGTTACAACAACAACTACGAGATTGTGCAGACGCCCGGGTACGTGGCGATTCTTCAGGAACAGATTCACGACACGCGGATCATTCCTCTCGACGGACGTCCTCGCCTTCCTGGCACGCCAGGGCAACTGCTCGGTGAATCGCGCGGCCGATTCGAGGGGGACACACTCATCGTCGAGACTACCAACTTCACCGACGAGATGCGAGGCGCGACCTTCCGGGACGCGACCAGGAGCATGGTGCTTGTCGAGCGCTTTCGGCGCGTCGATGCCAACGTCATCGACTATTCGTTCACCGTATCTGATCCCGAGACCTGGACTCGCCCGTGGACGGTGAAGATGCCGTGGAACCGTGAGACCGGGCTCATCTATGAGTACGCCTGTCACGAAGGCAACTACGGCCTTGCGAACACGCTCCGCGCGGCGCGCAAGGCTGAGCAGGACGCGCAGTCGAAGCGTTGAAGGGTCTCTATTCCGGGTATGGAGGAGTTGAAATGAAGCAGTGGTATGTGTCGGCAGCGCTGTGCGTGGCTTTGACGGCGCTGACACCGGCACCGGCTATGGCTCAGCAGGCGAGTGGCATCGCGGGCGCCGTGCGTGACACCTCCGGTTCAGTCGTGCCTGGAGTAACGGTGGAGGCTGCAAGCGCAGCGCTCATCGAAAAGGTTCGGTCGGTCGTCACCGACACCGAAGGGCGCTACAACATCGTGGACCTGCGGCCGGGCACGTACACGGTGACCTTCACGCTGCCTGGTTTCCGCGTGTTCAGGCGCGAAGGGATCAGTTTGACGTCGGGCTTCACCGCGACCGTCAACGCCGACCTGGAGGTGGGTGGCCTCGAGGAGACGATCACCGTGACTGGTGAGACGCCGCTCGTCGATACGCAGAACGTCCGGCGCCAGACGGTCATCTCCGACGAGATGCTCGACACGCTGCCGACGAGCACCAAGCAGGCCAACTCGCTCGTCGCGTTGACGCTCGGGCTGCAGGGGATTGCCGACGTCGCCGGGATCTACGCGACGCAGGTCGGCACGGGGACCTTCCACGGCAAGGGAGGCGCACGCACCCAGATGGACGGCATGAGCGTCCAGAACATGACCGGGAATACCGGCTATCAGCTCAATTCGGCGCTCGTCCAGGAGATGACGCTGCAGTCAACCGGGATCTCGGCCGAGGGAAACGCCGAAGGGATCCTGGTGAACCTGATCCCCAAGGAGGGGGGCAATGTCTTCTCTGGCATGGCCTCTGGGCTGTACACGAACGACAGCCTGGCCGGCAACAACCTGAGCGACGATCTGCGAGGTCGAGGACTGAACTCGATCAACACGCCGCTGAAGATCTACGACATGACGGCGGCGCTCGGCGGACCGATCAGGCGGGACCGGCTCTGGTTCTACACGGCACATCGCGAGTGGGGCAACGCGCACGAGATGGCCGGGTTCTACTGGAACAAGACGCAGGGGAGTCCGTTCTACACCTATGACCCGCGCACCGACCCGCCGGCCACGCGCAAGCAGTGGTTCGAGTCGCACGCTGCGCGCGTCACCTGGCAGGCGACGCAGGCCAGCAAGTTCAACTTCTTCGCCGACGTGCAGGACGCGTGCATCTGCCGAACAGGGACGACGGTAGCTGGGTCGGGCGTCGGTCTTGCGCCAGAGGGAACGCTCGCGTATCACTTCCGGCCGACCGGCTTCTTCCAGGGCTCGTGGAGTGCGCCGCTCACCAACCGGCTGCTGCTGGACGGCGCCTTCTCGGCCACCATCAACCACTGGCCACAGTTCCGATCGCCGGGCGTCGAGTCGCATCACATCTCGATTCTCGAGCAGTCGACCGGCGTGCGCTACAACGCACGCGAGACCTACGACGATCCCAACGTACAGGATCGCCTGGCTGAGCGCTTCTCGGTGTCGTACGTCACCGGCACGCACGCGCTCAAGTTCGGGGTGCAGGACGAGCAGGGCTTCCTCAAGGCCTTCCGCAATGCGCAGGATGGCAACGTCAGCTACACCTTCAACAACGCACGTCCGGTAAGCCTGACGCAATATGCGACGCCGTACGAGCTGCAGAACCGCTTCAAGCATGACCTCGGGATCTACGCGCAGGATCAGTGGGCGATCAACCGGCTGACGCTCAACCTCGGCGTCCGGTTCGACTATTTCTACGGCTACGTCCCGGCACAGGAGGTGCCCGCGACGACGTTCCTGCCCGCGCGGAGCTACGACGAGGTAAAGAACGTGCCCTCCTGGACCGACCTCAGCCCGCGGGTTGGCGCCGCTTACGATCTCTTTGGCGATGGACGCACCGCGCTGAAGATCTCGATCGGGCGTTACGTCGGCAAGTCGGTCGTCGAGATCGCGAATGCGAACAACCCGATCGTCGCGTCGGTGAACCAGGTGAACCGGTCGTGGACCGACGCCAACGCCAACTACGTCCCCGATTGTGACCTGAGGGTCAGGACGGCGAACGGTGAGTGCGGGGCTCTCCTGAATCAGAACTTCGGTTCGCCGGTCATCACCACACGCTATGCGAAGGAGCTGCTCGAGGGCTTTGGCGTCCGGCCGTACAACTGGGACGTCGGCGCCGAGGTGCAGCGCCAGATCGGCTCCAACGTGTCGGTGACGGCCGGTTACTACCGCAACTGGTACGGCAACTTCCGCGTGACCGACAACCTCGAGGTGGGACCTGAGAATTACAGCCCGTACTGCGTGAGCCCCCCATCCGACAACCGGCTGCCCGGGGGCGGAGGGTACCAGGTGTGCGGCATGTACGACCTCAACCCCGACCGTGTCGGGCGCGTGAACAACCTCGTGCGCCCGGCGTCCGACTTCGGCGATCAGAAGCAGGTGTCGAACTTCTTCACGTTCGGCGCCGAGGCGCGGTTCGACTCGGGAGCGCGGTTTGGCGGCGGCGTCGATACCGGGCGCACCGTCACCGACGCGTGCTTCGTCGTCGATTCGCCGCAGCAGCAGCTCAACTGCAAGGTGTCGCCGCCGTTCGCCGCTCAAACACAGATCAAGCTGAACGGCAGCTACCCCTTGCCCGGAGACTTCTTCGTCAGCGCGGTCTACCAGAACCTACCGGGCACGATGTACGCCGCCGAGTTCGCCGCCAGCAACGCGCTCATCCAGCCCTCACTCGGACGGCAGCTCTCGTCGGGCACTACTGCTGTCGTGCCGCTGCTGCCGCCCCAGACAGAGTTCGAGGATCGGGTGACGCGTCTCGACTTCCGGATGGCGAAGTCCATACGTTTTGGCCAGCGCTATCGGCTTCAGGGCAACATCGACTTCTATAACGCGTTCAACGCGAGCTCGATCCTGGCGATCACCAACGCGTACGGCGCGAGGTGGCGGCTGCCGACGCTTATTCTCGAGCCACGCATCCTGCAGTTCAGCGCGCAGCTCACCTTCTAGCCCGTTGCTGAACGGCGCCGCCATTGCCCGAACCTCATCGCCGGGTAGCGTCGGCCGGCTGGTGTCAGGATTAATTCGTGCGGAGCAGGTCGAGAAGCGCCGTCACTTCCGCCCGCACGGCTCCCTTGAGTGTGGCTTCGAGCTCGGGAACCCATTCAGGAGAATGGGGCGCAGGGACCGGAATTCCGCTGGCGCGTGCCGCGGCGAGCTTCGCCGGAGCGACGGCGCCGATGTGCAGAAGGGCGGATGGAACGCCAGCCAGGCCGTATTGCGCGAAGTCCTCGGACGTCATCTTCTGCGGCATCTCGACCACGTTGGCTTCGCCCATCCTCTTCTTCAGCGCCGCGGCGAGTCGGAGGGTAAGGGTCGGATCGTTGTAGACGGGCGCGCCAGCCTCGGCCGGTACGTCCACCTGAGGTTCGCGTGGAGCGCCGGCCGAGAGCGCCTCGCCTCTGGCGATCCGCCTGATCGCTGCCATCGTGCGAGTGCGAACCTCGGGCGTGTAGGTCCGCACCGACAATTGCAGCCGCACCTCATCAGGGATGATGTTGCCCTGCGTGCCGCCGTGGATCGAACCAACCGTAATGACAACAGGATCGACCGGGTTGTTCTCGCGGGCGACGATGGTCTGCAGCGAGAGGACGATCCGTGATGCAAGCACGACCGGATCGACAGTGCTGTGGGGCATCGCGGCGTGACCGCCGCGACCGTATACCGTGATGGTCACCGCGTCGGACATCGCGCGGAAGTAGCCTGGGTGGTAGCCGATCGTCCCGGCGGGCATCGTGTCGTCGTCGTGAAGTGAGAGCGCGAAGTCGGGGCGAGGAAACTTGGTGAAGAGGCCGTCTTTCAGCATTGCGGCTGCACCCTGCGAACCCTCTTCGGCGGGCTGACCAACCATCATGAGCGTGCCTCGCCAGCTGTCACGATGCTGGGCCATCAGTCGCGCGGTGCCCAGCCAGGCCGCCATATGCAGGTCGTGCCCGCAGGCGTGCATCACAGGAACCGTCTGGCCGGCAGCGTTCTTCGTGACGGCGACGCTGGCGAACGGCAGGCCGGTTTTCTCCTCAACGGGAAGCGCGTCGAGCTCCGTGCGCATCATGACCGTGGGTCCGGGCCCGTTTCTCAATACCGCGACAACGCCTGTGCGTCCCACGCCAGTGGTGACCTCGAACCCGAGCTCCTTTACGCGGGCAGCCAGCGTCGCTGCCGTACGCGTCTCCTGAAACGCGATCTCCGGGTTCTTGTGGAGGTCGATGTACAGCGCTTCGAGTTCCGGGTAGATCGCGTTCACTTCGGCGGGTGTGGGTGTGGTCCATGGTCCGCCGCCGGATTGAGCTGAGAGTCCGGTCGTGGCTACGAGCGTGACTAGAACAATGATTCGCGGGAGATACATGGCAGTCCTCAAGTTCGGTCTCAGGCGAGCACGATTGTGCCAAGGATATCGAATAACTGTCGTTCTCTCGCTGCGCCGTGTATCACGCGAGATGAGAAGGCCTGGTCTGCCGCCTGGCAACCACTAGGGCTGTGATGAACAGAATGACAACCATCGGCAACCACAGAATGCGCTCCCACTTGCTTGGCGTGAAAATGTGGGCCAGGACCGCAACACCGCAATATGCAACCACGACCCAGATCAACTTCCGGGATAGCGAATGCCAACGTGGCAGGAGTACACCCGCTCGAACCAGTACGACAAGGGCTAGAAGAACCAGGATCGCTGCGGATGCCACCGAGGCGACACGCATGGGAGCAGGAAGCCGCCCGCTGTAAGCTCCACCCCAACTGAGCTCTGCCCACGGCATCCCAAGGGCAAGCGCACCGTGAAACGTGACAGCGAGAAGTGCGATGGCTGCGAAGCTATACGCCGCGAGCGGACTCACATTCTTTGGGCTTGGCCCGATCATGCCCGCCGCTCGTCGGCCGCGGCGGAGGTTGGGGATCGAGTCACGAGGCCTTACTAAATGGAGCGCATCCGGTTGTTCTTCGGATTGTGCTCGAGTTCCGCCTTGCCCAGGGCTTCCATCAAGGGCGGCACGTACATCGCAAATCGCCCGCGGAGGCCCTTCTTCAAGCCGTACCAGCCTTTCACCGGATTCTTCGGAGAGCGCGCCCAGGCCTCGACCGTGCCTTCCGCCGCAGGCTTCTGCTCATCTGCGCTGCCGAGCAGCATCCAATCGCCGTGTTTCTCGAGCATCGCCTCGAGATCGTCGATGCATCGGAGGTGGTATGCGAGCTTGGTACTCCCGACGACGCAGACCAGTGCGGGTGGATCCGCCGCCTCGTCGCGATACATCCTGTACTCCGATGTGCCTGGCGGGGTCTTGAGCACCCACGGGTCTGTCGCCGTGCCCTTCCCCTTTACCGCCTCCTTAGCCATTTCGTGCCTCCTCAGACAGTTTAGGTCGGTTGATTCTACGAGGGTTGCGGGAGGAAGCCCGTGGCGTATCTTTCGAGTCGGTGCGAATGTCGCCTGTGACGACGCGTAGTCGTGGACCGGGTGCAGGCAGCTTGTCCGGGGTGCGCACGAGTGCGGTGACCTCAATGTCCGTTGCGGCCGCCTGCTCGATGACGTGTCGACCGATGCCACCAGTTGCCCCAAGAACGAGGACTCGTCGCACAGACATGACCATCCCGTGTCAGTTCCTGAGGGTCGACTCTATGCGCCGGTCTGGTATGAGCCACATGAGGGCCACCGCGAAATAGATGCCCATGGAAAGCCATTCTTGAACGAAGGCAAGTGGAACTGCCGCTACGTACGCCACGATAGAAATCTTTCCCTTGAAATCACTGCCGATGGCTTTGGCCAATACCGAGTCCTTGCCATGGTGCTTCACGAGCACGCGCGCCAGGTTGAAGTACGCACCGCCTGCCATGAGCAGAACAACCCCGTAGAGCGCGACAGGCACGGTGTGAAAGTGGTTCTCGCCCATCCAGCCAGTCACGAAAGGAATTAGTGATAACCAGAACAGAAGGTGCATGTTCGCCCACAGAATGGGGCCATTCACTCTCTGAATCGCATGCAGAAGGTGGTGGTGATTGTTCCAGTAGATACCGACGAACGTGAAGCTGAGCACGTAACTGACGAATACGGGAACCAACGGCCGAAGAGAAGCGAGGTCGTCTCCATGGGGGACTTTCATCTCTAACACCATGATTGTGATGATGATGGCGATCACGCCATCGCTAAACGCTTCCAGCCGATTTCTTCCCAATCGCAGGCTCCTTGCGGAAAATGTCTAATGCAACGCGACTCACCTGCGGCGGGCGCACGCTGTGTTCCGAACAGGTAGGTCTTTCGCGCGGCTGCGCCCTAAGACAGAGAGCTTGACCTGTTACCCTTGCACGTGAACGCCTGGGTGACCTCCCTTTCCTGACGGAGGTATCCGATTGAGCTGAAGAGGCACAGAACGGCATCGTAGCGCTTGCCCAATGCGAACTGGCGCATATCGGCGACAGAAAAGGTGCCTGGGGCGACCTTGGATTGCGCGCTCTTGATGAATTCTGGTTCGAGATCGATCCCATCGACTGCGAAGTCGGTTGCCAGTCGCCTGGCGTGCTCGCCCGTGCCACAACCCACATCCAGGATGGACCGAGCGATCGGATGTTCCTGTTTGATGATCGAACGGATAGCGTCAGTTTCGGCGCTGTAGTCCTTGAAAGAGTAGATCTCGTCGTAGTACTTAGCTGTCTTTGTAAACATCGCGATTGGAATTTGGCAGCCTGACGGCAACGCATCACCAGCGGCGCTTCACGGATCGTCCGCGCCAGCGAGTCCTTCGTCGTTTACGGTGTCGCAGATCCAACCGGCGGCGCGAAAAAGCCGGACGGCCTCGACAGGCACGTTCTCCCCGTCGATTGACAGCCCATCCGCCAGATTGGCCAGCACCACGGCCGTCGGGTGCAGCGCCGAGCTAGCCGGACCCGTGCAACACCTCCCGGCACTCAGTTATCGACTTCCACTTCTTCTTCTTTCTCGATCGTTGGCGTTGTCTTGTCGTCGTCTGGAAGCGTGCTACCTTGAAGATCCTTAGCATTCTCGGCTGTGTTCTCGCGGACGATCTCGAGTTCCTCCGTCTTGCCGTCGCCGCCTTGCACGACAACGACTTCGACTCTCGCGCCACCCCGCTCGACGAACTTCGTCTCCTTGACCACGACCACGCGGTTGTCGTCGAGAGTCAGCTCCCAGCCAATCGCTAGTGCAACCGGAGCGATCCAGATCCGCCGGCCTCCGACTACTCGGAAGGTGACGTGGCGCCGGACTCTCCGCCGCACGCGCCGCCGTACGCGACGCCTGGCTCGGACGGCTGGCCGTTGTCGGGCCGTCGCGGTATCGGCAACGCCCAACACACACGCGCCGACGAACAGTCCCGCGAAGAACGAAAGAGCGCTGCGACGATCTAACCTGGTCATCTCCCCACTCCTTCTGCGCGCACGACGCACGCTGACGCGATCCGCCGAGAGTCTACCTTGACATCCTGGTTTCCCCGACCGACGGGCTCGGCGGATCGCGTCAGCGTGCGTCGTG
>JABFSA010000150.1 GCA_013140775.1 Acidobacteriota bacterium
CCACCGCCAAATGGGTAGTACTCGTAGTTGCTCGGCCGGCCATTCATGAAGCGCTCGGGCTTGAAGTCCTCGGGATCAGGAAAGATCCGCGGGTCGCGATGCGTCAGATACGGGCACGGCCGCACGAGGGTCCCGGCAGGCAGATCGAACCCGGCAATTGAGGCGTCACGGACGAGTTGCCGCACGACGAGCACGATGGGTGGATGCAGGCGGAGCGCTTCGTAGATCACCGCGTCGATAAATGTGAGGCGATCGAGGTCTTCAGGCCCTCCCCCTCCCTCGAAGTGCCCGCGCACGTCTTCCCGCACCCGTCGCGCGACATCAGGTGACGACAGAGTCAATTGCGTCATCCACGTCAACGCCACCGCCGTCGTGGCATGACCGGCCGCCAGGAGGGCCATCAGCTCGTCGCGAATCTCGCCCTTTGACAGAGGATTGTCGGCTCGCGCACCCGCGCGTGCCAGCAGTCCGAGCACATCGGTGCGACTCTCCGACCCTTCCTCGAGGGCGCGATCGATCTCAGCGTAGAGCATGCGATCCCATTCGCGTCGTGCACGCAGAAATCTCCCCCACGCACTGAACCGCCCGAGATCCTTGCGCAGGAACGGGAGGAACATGTCGATGGACGAGCTCTCTTTAGAGAGAATGGTTGAGAGACGCCTGAACTCCCGCAGCACCTCCGGATTCGAGACCCCAAACACGGACTCGAGGATCAGGTCGAAGGCCAGCTCGTACATCGCGGGGAGGATCCGAACTTCGTCGCCGGCTGACCACTCCGCGATGCGGGCGACCGTGCCAGCCCAGGTGCCGTGGGCGTAGGCGCCCATCCGGGAATGATGAAACGGCGGATTCAGGAGGCGGCGATGCCGGTGGTGATCGGGACCATCGAGCGTCAGCAGGGAATCCGGACCAATGTGCGTCCGAAAGCCCTCGTTCGCGGCCCCGGTGACAAACAGGTCCGGTGAACCCTTGAAGACCGCTTTTACGTGTTCAGGGTCGGAGAGGACGACGGCTGGGGGCCTGCCGAGGATCCGCAACGTGAACGGCGTTCCATAGGTCGCCGCCGCTTCCGAGAGGACGTCGGTCGGACGCAGATGCCAGCGCAGCGTCTGTCGAGCCGCGGACATCGTCGGTCCCTGGGGCAGCATACGCAGTCGTCTCCTCTGTTCCAGTAAAGCGTAGATCCTGGAACTCCCGGGACCTTGGCACTCGAATCACTCGCCGTTTAATACTGCAGGACGGAATACACCTGTTCGCCGGACAACTTGCTCTTTCCATTCAGGAACGAGAGCTCGATGAGGAATGCCAGTCCGTGCAGCTCTCCGCCCAACTGCTTGACCAGACCGGCCGCTGCCGCCGCGGTTCCGCCAGTCGCCAGCACATCGTCCACGATCAGAATTCGCTGTCCGCGCTGAATGGCGTCTTCGTGAATCTCAAGAGCATCTGTCCCGTACTCAAGGGCATACGACTCCCGCAGCGACTTCGCCGGCAACTTTCCAGGCTTTCGGATCGGGATAAATCCGGCGCCGAGGCGCTCGGCGACCGTGGCGCCAAGAATGAAGCCGCGGCTCTCGATCCCGATGACCGCCTCGATCCCCTTTCCCTCATAGGGCTCCGAGAGACGGTCGATCGTCGCTTTCAGTCCGCCCGGATTCCGGAGCAGCGTGGTGATGTCATAGAAGAGGATGCCTGGCTTGGGAAAGTCCGGAACGTGCCTGATGTGCTGTTTGAGGTCCATGGGTTCGGCGAAATTATACCGGCGTCCGCGCTTTTGCGGGCGAGGCGGCCCGCGGTTCCAGAACCGCGCCATAATGGCTGCATGCGATATCCGGAACCGTTTGTTGCGCCGATGCGCGCTGAGTTGACCCGTCTTGGTGTCGAGGAACTTCGTACGCCGGCAGAAGTTGACGCCGCCGTCGCGACGCCCGGCACGCTCATGATCGTTGTGAATTCAATCTGTGGATGCGCCGCGGGAAAGGCCCGACCCGGCGTCGCCATGGCACTCGAGCACTCAGTGCGGCCGGATCGTGTCGCCACAGTCTTTGCCGGCGCCGACGTCGAAGCCACCGACCGCGCCCGGGGCTACTTCACAGGTTACCCGCCGTCTTCGCCGTCAATCGGCTTGCTCCGCGACGGTCAGTTTTTGTGGATGCTGGAACGGAGACAGATCGAAAACCAGGGTCCAGCCCAGATCGCTGCCCTGCTCACCAGTGCCTTTGATGAGTTCTGCGCTGCGGAAGCGAAGACGAAAGCCTAGAGACTAAAGCCTGGAGCCTGGGCTGAGGCTATCGAAGGAAGGTGAATTTGGCCTGACCGGACGTCCCGCTTCCCCACGGCCACAGGAATGCGCCATTGGTTGGACGCGCAGTCGCGGTGATGCGGACGTAGTATTCGCGGTTCGGCTCGAGCACCGACGTGCGGAACAGCGGCAGTCGCTGAAAGCTGGTCATCAACTGGCGGACCACCGTCTCGCTGTCGGTGACCTGCGTGCTTTCAACCGTGCCGTCGAGCACGCGGACGACGCTGTGCTGGCGCGTGAGATTGTCGTACTCGACGCTGTTGGTCAAAACAGCCGTCGCGATCGTGCGGTCTACCCAGGCTGGGACCTCGAGCCTGAGATCGACGGTATAAGTAAAAGTGGTCTTGAGCCCGCTTCGCACGGCAGCGCGAACTTCGTCGGTGAAGCCGTCGGCCAACTCGAAGGTGACGAGAACCCGGTCATCCCGGACAAGCGGGACGATCCGAAGGCCTTCCGCGGCGCCCATGGGCACAGACGCCGAAACAAGCAGCAGCGCGCAAAACAGTGCCCGAGTGGTCGGACGCCGCGCCAGCTGGCAAGCCTGTGTCATATTGAGACTTTGAAACCTTAGCACAGCTCGTACCCAACCAGTGTAAGATTTCTCTCGTCCCCGTGCGCAGCCTGAAAGTCCTGCTCTTCGCGTTCCTGGCGTACGGCGTCCTCGAATATCCACTCGAGGCCCAGACCAGTCTGCCAATCTCGCTCTTCGAGCGATACGTTGAATCCCTTCAGAAACAGGTGGGCATCCCGGGCATGTCTGGAGCCATCCTGCAGAATGGCCGGGTCGTCTGGGAGCGTGGCTTCGGCTTCCAGGACGTCGAGGGAGCGATCGCCGCACGCGCCGACACGCCGTACCCCATTCTCGATCTGACCCAGACACTTTCGTCAACCGCTCTGCTCCGTCGATGCCTGGAACAGCACTACCTCCAGCTGGGCGACAGTGTTGCGCGCTGGGATCCCACGTATCCGGACGGAGACGACACGATCGTCCAGTTGCTCTCGCACGTCTCGACCGCCGGAGGGTTCAAGTACGACGCGGCGAGATTCGGTGCGTTGCGTGAAGTCGTCAGTCAGTGTGCAAACCGTCCGTACTCCGCGGTCCTGGCCGAACAGATCTTCGATCGCCTTGGCATGGCGACGTCGATTCCCGGCACGGAACTGCTGGAGCCTGGTTCGGCAGATCGACGGTTCTTTTCTTCCGGCACGCTCCAGCGTTATGCGGACGTCGCCCGCCAGCGTGCCGCGTCGTACAAGGTTGACAATCGCGGGCAGGTCACCCGCACCGACTCGCCGACCGGTCCGATGACCGCCGCCAGCGGCGTGATTTCGACGGTGCGCGACCTGGCCCGTTTCGACGCCGCGCTCGGAGACGGCGATCTGCTCCAGTCGAGCACGATGGCTCGAGCCTGGGAAAACGCCGGCGCGGTTCCCACCGGACTCGGCTGGTTCGTGCAGCGGTACAACGGCGAACGGGTTGTCTGGCAGTTTGGTCTCACCCGCGACGCGTACTCTGCCCTCATCGTCAAGGTTCCCGGCCGCGGACTCACGCTGATCATGCTCGCCAACAGCGATGGTCTTGCCGGCCCCCCCTACAACCTGTCGGACGGCAGCGTCACGTCCAACCTTTTCGCGAGCCTCTTCCTGCGTTTGTTCGTCGGATAAATGCGCCGGCGATTGTCGGTAGCTCTGCTGCTCCTGTGCGTCCCGGCGACACCGGCACGCGCGGACTGGCTGATTACACCCTTCCTCGCAACGTCGTTTGCCCCGGAAACCAGCTTCCTGGTGTTCGATGAAGAACAGGGACGTAAGCTCACCTTCGGCGGCTCGGTGGTGCTGCTCGGCGGAGGGATTCTCGGGATCGAGGGCGACGTCGGCCACACACCTGGGTTCTTCGAAGGCAAGGAGCCGCAGGGGCTCGTGCTGTCGAGCCGTGTCACGACATTCAGCGGCAACCTGATTGTTGCCGCCCCGCTGGCGCTCACGCGCGAATCGCTTCGGCCCTATCTCGTGGCCGGCCTGGGATTGATGCAGGCACGCAGCAAGAACGTCGCGGACCTGTTTCCGGTGGATCGGAATCTTCTGAGCGCAACGTTCGGGGCTGGCGCCATCGGTCTTTTGTCGGAGCGAACAGGGGTCCGCTTCGACATCAGGCACATCCGATCGGTTGGAGGTGCGATGAATCCGTTCGATCGACCCGGAGTTGCCCGGCTCAGCTTCTGGCGCGCCAGCGCAGGGGTGGTGTTTCGGTACTGAGTCCGATCGTGGGCTTTAGCGAAAGATCCCGCCCAGGCCGCGCGTCAACGCGCCGAAGAATCCCTGTAACGACCGCTGCACCTGCTGCTTCAGATTGCCCTCGTGAAGCGGACACAGACGAGACGGGTGGTCATCACCGTCTTTGAAATACTCGACGTAGGTGGGACATCCCTCGACGGGACGTTGGTGAGACAGCAGACACAACTCCTCCGGCTGCAGGTCTGGAGGGGGTTCGAACGCGACAGCGGGCCGACGGCTCGCAACGCGCTTCATGAAGTCCGACCAGATGGGTAGAGCCACCCTCGCCCCGGAACCGCCAGCCCTGATGCGGTTGGGCTGATCGAAGCCGACCCATACTCCGACGACCATGGACGAGGAAAAGCCCACGAACCACGCGTCGCGGTAATCGTTGGTCGATCCCGTCTTTCCTCCGACAGGTCCTTTCACTCCCAGACGTCGCGCGGACGAGCCGGTGCCACGATCCACGACATCCTGGAGCATCGTGAGCATCTGGAACGACACCTCGGGCGACAAAATCCTTTCGCGCTCAACATGCACTCGAAGCACCTGCGCATCTGATCCGTCGAGCACCGACACCACGCCGCGAGGGCGGACCCGATAGCCGAGCGTCGGGAACACTGCGTATGCCGCCGTCAGGTCGAGTGGGCTCACGAGACCACTTCCCAACGCAAGGGATGGGACATCCGGCTGGTTGTCCACACCGAGGTCGCGAGCCAGCCGCAGGACGGGCGCGCTCCCGACACGCTGCTGCAGAAGAACTGCTGCAGCATTGCTCGATTCGATCAGCGCCTCACGCAGGGTCAGTTCGTCCTGATCGCCGGCCTGCTCGTCGTTGGGAATCCAGGCACCCTGTGAGCCGGCGACGGAGACACTCTTCAGGCCACCAATCGTCGAGACGGGCGACAGCCCTTGTTCGAGCGCCACGGCATAGACAAACGGCTTGAATGCGGATCCTGGTTGCCGCCGGCTGCGAACGGCTCGATTGAAGCTGGTGACCGCGAAGTCGGATCCACCAACCATCGCGAGCAGATCGCCGGTCTGGGGATCCATCGCGACAAGCGCCGCCTGTAATCCCTCGATGCCCAGGCGCCGGAGTCCACCCTTGACCGCGGACTCGGCCATGTCCTGAATCTCCGGCACGAATGTCGTCTGAACTTTCCAGTCCGGAGGGTTGTCGTCGCCGTAGACATTGCGAAACTGCTGGCGCAGGTACTCCTTGGCGTATCCATGCCGAGCCGATGCGACGGCCGGCACCGGCTGCACTCGCACTTGCGCGGTCCGAGCCTCCTGCTCCTGAGCAAGGGTGATCTTCCCTTCCTCCCGCATCCGCTGCAGCACAACCTGTCCACGTCGTCGCGTGGCATCGAAGTGCGCCCAGGGTGAATACGACGCGGGTGCCCGGATGATCCCTGCGATGAGCGCGGCTTCAGCCAGCGACAACGCCGACGCCGGCTTCCCCAGCATCCTGCGGGACATCGACTCGACGCCGTAGATCCCACCGCTCAAGTAGACGCGGTTCATGTACAGCTCGAGAATCTCGCGCTTGCTCAGCAGGATTTCGAGCATGACCGCGAGCGCCGCCTCTTTCACCTTGCGGCCGTAGGTGCGGTTGTTCGACAGGAAGAGCGTACGCGCGAGCTGCTGGGTAATCGTGCTGCCACCCTGCATACCCGCATCGGACCGGACGTTGTTCAGCACGGCGCGGCCGAGTCCGATGGGATCGATTCCGGGATGCAGGTAGAAACGATGGTCTTCGACCGCGATCACCGCGTCTTTGAAGTAGGTGGAGATCTCCGCGAACGGCACATCGCGGCGCTGCTCGTCCAGACGAAACCACGGACGGCCGTCGGCATCGAGAAAGGCGGTATCGCCGACTCCCCGGTTGAGCCTGGCGATCGCCACCCCATGCCGGACGGTCCAGACGGTTGTGACCGCCAGACCCGCGATGACCGCGCCCGCAACCACTGCGAGCGCCCACTGGCGAATTGAGATGCCGCGGAGGTCAGCCAGCCGCACGTGTCGATGGTACAACGGGACTGCGGCGATGCTACGCTTTCACCCATGCGGACCATCGCGCGGCAAGTCCTCCTTCTGCTGGTTGGCGCTGCCACGCTGGCGGCCCAGACACCCCAGGAACGCGACCTCCTGTCGCGCGTACGACGGCTGACCGTCGAAGGCCGCCGCGCCGGAGAAGGCTACTGGTCCCCCGACGGCCAGCGGCTCGTGTTTCAAAGCGAGCGCGAGCCGGGCAACCCCTTCTACCAGATCTACACGTTGAACCTTGGGACCGGCGATTCGAAACGGGTCTCCCCTGGCTTCGGCAAGACCACGTGCTCGTTCTTCCGGCCCGGAAGCGACCAGATCCTGTTCGCCTCGACCCACCACGATCCCCGCTCGAAGGCGCTGCAGCAGGAAGAACTGGACTTCAGGGCGTCGGGCAAGGAGCGGCGCTACGCGTGGGACTACGACCCGGAGTTCGAGATCTACTCCGCGAGTGAAACGTCCGGGCAATCGACGCGGCTGACCAACGCGCGCGGCTACGACGCAGAGGCGAGCTACTCGCCCGACGGGCAATGGATCGTGTTCTCGTCGATGCGTGATGCGTACAACCGCGCCCTCACACCGGCGGAACAGAAGCAACTCGAAGTTGATCCGAGCTACTTCGCCGAAATCTACATCATGCGAGCCGACGGATCCGGACAGCGTCGTCTCACGACTGCCGTCGGCTACGACGGAGGACCGTTCTTTTCTCCGGACGGCAGCCGGATCGTGTGGCGCCGCTTCGACGCGCAGGGGCTGATTGCGGATGTGTGGACGATGAAGGCGGACGGCAGCGATGCGCGGCAGGTCACCCACTTCGGCTCGATGAGCTGGGCGCCGTACATTCATCCGTCAGGTGAATATCTTCTCTTCGCGTCCAACAAGCTGGGCTTCGAGAATTTCGAGGTCTTCATGGTGGATGTTGACGGCAGGAAGGAACCTGTTCGCGTCACCTACTCCGATGGCTTCGATGGCCTCCCTGTACCGTCTCCAGACGGGCGCCGGATTGCCTGGACCTCCAGCCGGGGCGGCGGACGCGAAGGCCAGCTGTTCCTCGCCGACTGGAACCACGAGCGGGCGATGGCGCTACTGAAAGCCGCACCGGACAGGACGCCAGCCTCATGAAACGTCTAGCCGCGCTACTTGTCCTCTGCTCTTGCGCGTACACGTACGCCCAGACACAGGTCGCGACCGGGACCCGGTCGTACGTCGAATTCCTGGCCTCCGACAAACTCGAAGGGCGCGAGGCTGGCTCTCAAGGCGAACGGCTTGCCGCCGACTATCTGGCGTCCCAGCTCACGCGCATCGGAGCGAGACCGTTGCCCGGTCGCACCGACATGTTCATGCCGTTCGACTTCACGGCCGGAAGTCGAGACGGCGGTTCGTCCATCCGCATCGGGGGCGAGGATCCCGCGCGCGCACGAACGTTCTCCGCGCGGACAGAGATCCAGGCCCTCTCGTTTTCGGACGATGCCGAGGTGAGTGGTCCGGTGGTTTTCGCTGGATACGGCCTCGTGGTGCCTGAATCGCAGAACTTCGGCTACGACAGCTACGCCACCCTGGACGTCAAAGACAAGATCGTCCTCGTGCTGCGGTACTTCCCTGAAGACGCGGATCAGCAGACACGTGCGGTGCTGGCGCGCTACTCCGATTTGCGCTACAAGGCCATGGCTGCGCGGCAGCGCGGTGCGAAAGCGCTCCTGGTTGTGACGGGACCTCGGTCGCCCAACGCGGGCGAGCTCGTGCCGATGTCATTCGATACGGCGATCGCTGGGTCAGGAATCCCGGCCGCGAGCATCACGGGTTCGATCGCCGACGCCCTCTTCCCCGCTGACATGCCTCTCCGCGAGGTTCAACAGGCACTGGACTCGGGCAATCCGCACGTCACCGGGGTCGCGCTGCAGAACGTCACCGCGTCGCTGAAGACGATCGTCACGCGTCAACGGCAGACCGCGCGCAACGTGCTGGCGTACTTGCCTGCCACGACGTCAATCGACAGTGTCTCGCAGCCGTGGGTGGTGGTGGGCGCGCATTACGACCACCTCGGTCATGGTGACAAAGGCAACTCGCTCGCTGCAGGCACCGACGCCGGAGGGATCCATCATGGCGCCGACGACAATGCGTCGGGGACGGCCGCGGTGTTGTCAATCGCCGAGACACTGGCCCGCCAACCTCGCCGCCGGCATGTCCTCCTCGCGTTCTGGTCGGCTGAAGAGATCGGACTGATCGGATCCAATGCCTTCACGACGGCGCCGCCGGTGCCGCTCGGAAGCGTTGCCGCGTATTTGAATTACGACATGGTGGGCCGAATGCAGGACAACAGGCTCATCGTACAGGCCACCGGAACGAGTCCGGTCTGGGGGCGCGTGCTCGAACGGGCCAACGTTGCGGCCGGCTTCGACCTCGTCGCTCAGCCAGACCCCTATCAGCCGACAGACGTGGCAACGTTCAACCAGGCCGGCATCGCGAGCCTTGCCTTTTTTACCGGTTCACACGCCGACTATCACAAGCCGTCCGACCTCCCCGAGCGCATCAACTTCGAGGACCTCGACCGTATCGCGGCCATGGGCGCAGCGGTCGTCCGGGCCATCAGTGACGCTGAACAGCCGCCACAGTTCACGAAAGTCGATCAGCCAGTCTCAAGGGGAAGCGTTGCGGGGCTCCGGGTCACAACGGGCACGATCCCCGACTACGCCACTGAGGTCAAAGGCTTGTTACTCGGAGGGGTCACTGGGGGCGGTCCAGCTGAGCAGGCTGGCTTGATGAAGGGCGACGTGATCGTGGAAATCGCGGGTCAGTCGATCGCGAACATCTACGACTACACCTACGCGCTCGAGCTGCTTCGCGTAAATCAGCCCGTCACAGTCGTCTATCTCCGCAACGGTGAACGGCGCGACACGTCGCTCACCCCCGCGGCGCGGCGCTAAACCGTCACGGGAACTTCGACTCCTCGGCCAGGATTTCCTCGGCCTGTTCGCTCACGCCAGCCCCTGCGCCTTCAACCGCCACAGGACCCAGTCTGCGTGCGTAGACCAGCGCTCCAGAGAACACCACCACGATGAGCACGAGCGAGACCCAATGAGGAATCTCGAACGCCACGTAGCCGGCCGCGTGCAGGTAGTCGAAACAGAGTTTGCCGCCAATCCACGCGATGATGATGAACGCCGCGTCAACGAGCACCGGATATTTTTCGACCAGCGTGATCAGTTGACCCACGACCATCCGGAGCGCCACGATGCCGAGGATGCCTCCCGTCAGCACCACCCAGCGTTTCGGGGACATCGCAACAGCCACGAGGATTGAATCAATCGAGAATGCCAGATTCACGAGCTCGACACGGAGCACCGTCGCCCAGAACGGCGGGAGCCCGAGCCACGACTTCGCTTTGGGCGCCGCCGTCCGGCTTTCCCCTTCCGGTGTTCCCCAGAAATGTCCCCAGACGAGATACAGCAGATAGGCGCCGCCGACCAGCTTCACCCAGACAACCCGGATGAGATACACCGCGAGCAGCGTCGCCGCGGAGCGGAGACCGAATCCGCCCAGGAGCCCATAGCGCAGAGCCTTCTGGTGCTGCTGCTTGGGCAGCCCCAGCACCATGATGGCCATCACGAGGGCGTTGTCGGCGCTGAGCAGCCCCTCGATGCCGACAAGGAGGCCGATGGTGACGAGATCGGAGACCTGAAAATCCAAGACCGTTGATGGATCTTACCTTGTGGCCGTCCTGAACATTGACATGGCTCGTATCAAGTCCTACACTCGACTGGTATCAACGTGGAGCTGGAACTGTACTTCATCAGCACGGCGGCGGAGATGCTCGGGATGCATCCGCAGACGCTCCGGAAATACGAGCGGCTCGGACTCATTCAGCCTTCGCGCACGATCGGCAGCATGCGTCTCTACTCGCGTGACGAGATCGAGCGGCTCCGTCTGATCAAACATCTGGTCGAGGAAGCCGGCATCAATCTGGCAGGAGTACAGCGCCTGCTCTTGATCAGCGAAGTCGTACAGCGGATTCACCCGCTCATGGACGAAGGCGCCCTCGCGACCGGTGCGGGCCGCCGGCAGCTCGTGCACGAGATGCGGCGACTGAGTGAAGCGCTGGGCCTGTAGAGTTGGACAGAACCCGGAAACAGACACGCGACATGAGACACGGATGAGCTGACGTGGACTTCAAGGACTACTACGCGACGCTGGGCGTGACGAAAGCCTCTACTGAGAAAGAAATCAAGCAGGCTTTCCGTAAGCTGGCCCGAACGCACCACCCGGACGTGAACCCTGGCGACAAGCAGGCCGAGGTCCGCTTCAAAGACATCAACGAGGCGTACGAGGTCCTGGGTGATCCGGCGAAGCGAAAGAAGTACGACGAGCTCGGTGCCAACTGGCGCGCGTACGAACAGGCGGCAGCCCAAGGGGGGCCGAACCCATTCGCCGGCCAGTGGCACGCCGATTTCGGGAGTGCCACTCCTGGCGGCGGCGGATTCAGGACGATGACGCAGGAAGAAATGGAGCAGGCGTTTGGGGACTCCCACCCTTTCTCTGATTTCTTCACGGCCTTCTTCAGTGGCGGCGCCGCACCTGGTTCGGACAAACGAAACCCTCGCAGCCGACCCCGCCAGCGACGAGGACAGGACGTCGAACACGAGGTTGATCTCACGTTGGAGGACTCGTACAACGGAACGACTCGTCGTCTGTCGCTCAAGCAGGACGGTCATACGCGCACGGTAGACGTGCGCATTCCTGTCGGCGTCAATGACGGGTCGCGTGTACGGATTGCTGGCGAAGGCGAAGCAGGTCTCGGCGGAGCGCCGGCTGGTGATCTGTACCTTCGTGTCCGCCTCGCCCCACATCACGAGTTCGAGCGCCGTGGCCGGGACCTGTATAAAAAAGTGCCGGTCCCCGTCACGATCGCCGTCCTTGGAGGAGAGGTCGAGGTCCGAACTATTGAAGGAAGGTCCGTGCGCCTCCGCATTCCTCCCCTGACTCAGGGGGGACAGCTCTTCCGCCTCAAAGGGTACGGCATGCCCAAGGTCAGCGACCCTGCGGATCGCGGCGATCTCTACGCCCGCGGAGAAGTACAACTGCCCACGGACATCACGGCGGAAGAACGGGAACACTACGAAGCACTCGCGAAACTGCAAGGAGGAGCGGCCAAGAAGCACTCGGCCGCATAACTGATGGATCTCAACAGGCTCACCGAAAAGGCGCAGGAGAGCGTCGTCGCCTCCCAGAAGCTGGCGACCACGCTGAATCACGCGGAGGTCACGCCCGAGCACCTGCTCGTCGCCCTGGCCGAGCAACGCGGAGGGATCGTTCCCTCCGTGCTCGGAAAGCTCAAGATCGACGCGGCACAGGTTGCCGGCGACGGACGCAAGCTTCTCGAAGCGCTGCCGAAAGCCTTCGGTGCTGATTTGCGTTTTTCCCCGCGCGTGCCACTCATCTTCGACTCGGCGGAAGCTGAAGCGAAGCGTCTGCAAGACGACTACGTCAGCACCGAGCATCTCCTGCTGGCGCTCGCGAGCGAGGCGGGACGCTCGCCGTCCGCACAGATCCTCAACAAGCTTGGCGCGACAAAGGACGTCTTGTACTCCGCCTTGGGCCTCGTGCGCGGAAACCAGCGGGTGACGTCCCAGAACCCGGAAGGGACATACGAAGCCCTCGCTCGCTACGGACGCGACCTCACGGAACTGGCGCGCAAGGGCAAACTCGATCCGGTCATCGGCCGCGACGAAGAAGTCCGTCGGGTGATCCAGGTGCTGTCGCGCCGGACCAAGAACAATCCCGTCCTGATCGGTGAACCCGGCGTCGGCAAGACCGCGATCGTCGAAGGCCTCGCCCAGCGCATTGTCGGCGGTGACGTCCCCGAAGGCTTGAAGAACAAGAAGATCTTCGCGCTCGACATGGGAGCACTTGTCGCGGGCGCGAAGTACCGCGGCGAATTCGAGGAGCGGCTCAAGGCCGTCTTGAAGGAAATCGTCGAATCCGAAGGGCAGATCGTGCTCTTCATCGACGAGCTCCACACCGTCGTCGGAGCCGGAGCTGCGGAAGGCGCGATGGATGCCTCCCAGATGCTCAAGCCGATGCTGGCTCGAGGAGAGCTGCACACGATTGGCGCGACAACGCTTGACGAATACCGGAAGCACATCGAGAAGGACGCCGCCCTCGAGCGGCGCTTCCAGCCGGTGCTCGTCGGGGAACCGACAGTCGAAGACACGATCTCCATCCTCCGCGGCCTCCGTGAACGCTATGAGATTCATCACGGCGTGAAGTTCAAGGATGCGGCGCTGGTGGCGGCCGCGGTGCTCTCACATCGCTACATCGCTGACCGTTTTCTGCCCGACAAGGCTATCGACCTGATGGACGAAGCCGCGTCGAAACTCCGCATGGAAATCGATTCGATGCCGGCCGAGCTCGACGAAGTACGGCGTCGAATCATGCAACTCGAGATCGAGCGCGAAGCGCTGCGCAAAGAGACGGATCGGGCCTCCATCGATCGTCTCGGCAAGCTCGAGCGGGAACTGGCCGATCTCAAGGAGGAACAGAGCCGGCTGCACTCGCACTGGATCCAGGAGAAAGAGGCCATTCAGGGAGCGCGGAAGGTCAAAGGCGAGCTGGAACAGGTCCGGCTCGAGATGGGACGCGCCCAGCAGGCCGGAGACTATGCGAAAGCGTCCGAATTGCAATACGGACGTCTGCCCGAGCTCGAGCGCAAGATCAAGGATGAGGAATCCCGGCTTGCCGAGCTCCAGAAGAGCCAGCGCATGTTGAAGGAAGAGGTTGATGAGGAAGACATCGCCGAAGTGGTCGGAAAGTGGACCAACATTCCGGTGAGCCGTCTGCTCGAAGGCGAGGTCTACAAGCTGATTCACATGGAGGAGCGGCTTCACGAGCGGGTCGTCGGCCAGGATGAAGCGACGATCGCCGTGTCCAACGCGATCAGGCGCGCGCGTGCCGGGCTTCAGGATCCCAACCGCCCGCTCGGCAGCTTCATCTTTCTGGGCCCGACAGGCGTCGGAAAGACCGAGCTCGCGCGAGCGCTCGCGGAGTTCCTGTTCGACGACGAGCACGCGATGATTCGGATCGACATGTCCGAATACCAGGAGAAGCACACGGTGTCCCGCATGATCGGCGCGCCGCCGGGATATGTGGGCTACGAGGAGTCCGGCCAGCTCACCGAAGCGGTTAGGCGCCGTCCGTATTCCGTCGTGCTCTTCGACGAAATCGAGAAAGCACACACGGACGTCCTGAATGTCCTGCTGCAACTGCTGGACGACGGCCGCCTGACAGACGGGAAGGGCCGCACCGTCGATTTCAAGAACGTCGTGGTGATCATGACGTCGAATCTCGGCAGTCAGGCCATCGCGGAGTCGTCGGGCGACAGTGGAGAGAAGAGCGGCACGCTTTCAGAGGGATTGAAGCGCCAGGTCACCGAGGCACTCCGTCAGCACTTCAGGCCTGAGTTCATCAACCGCATCGACGAAGTGATTTTCTTCCACTCACTCGGGCTGGAGCACATGAAGACCATCATCGACATCCAGCTCAAGGCACTGCTCAAACGGCTGGAGGATCGAAAGATTCACGTGGAACTGACCGAGGCTGCGAAAGGCTTTCTCGTGACGGAGGGCTACGACCCGATGTACGGCGCCCGGCCCCTCAAGCGCACCATCCAGCGGCGTGTGCTCGATCCCCTGGCGCTGCGGGTGCTGGAGGGCGAATTCCACGAAGGCGACCGCGCCATCATCACCGTACGTAACAATGGCCTGGTGATTGAGAAAGCGCCCGTCGCTGATACCGTGACCACCTGAACCAGTGGCTAATCCAGGGATTCCTTCGCAGACGCCACAACGCGACCGCCGGGCAGCCGATCGACGGCCGTTCCTTGGCGGACGCCGACCGGGTAGCCCGGTCTGGTATGTCCTCGGCTTCCTGCTCGTCATGGCCCTCGTCCAGGTGTGGTTCATGCCGCCGACCGGCCGCCCGATCTCGTACAGCGAGTTCAAGACCGCGGTTCGGGGCAGCCAGATCGCCGAGATCACAATCGGCGAACAGTTGATCCGCGGAACCTACAACCGCGACATGGACGGCGGGCGGAACTTCAACACCACGCGGATCGAAGATCCGAAGCTGCTCGAAGAGCTGGACGCGTCCGGAGTGAAATACACGGGCGAGTTCGTCAGCCGCTGGTTGCCGGAAGTCCTCAGCTGGATCGTGCCGCTGCTGCTCCTCTTCGTGCTCTGGAATTTTCTGATGCGCCGCATGGGAGGGGCCGAAGGCGGTGTCATGTCATTCGCCCGAAGCAAGCACCGGACGTTCGCTGAAGACGACGTCAAGGTGAGCTTTGCGGACGTAGCAGGCGTGGACGAGGCAGAACAGGAGCTTCGGGAGATCGTCGAGTTCCTCAAGACACCAGGGAAGTACACCGCGCTCGGTGGAAGGATTCCGAAGGGCGTGCTGCTCGTCGGGCCTCCCGGGACGGGCAAGACACTGCTGGCGCGCGCGGTCGCAGGAGAGGCGAAGGTTCCCTTCTTCAGCCTCAGCGGTTCGGAGTTTGTCGAGATGTTCGTTGGTGTGGGTGCGGCTCGTGTGCGCGACCTGTTCTCACAGGCGGAACAGAAGGCGCCCTGCATCATCTTCATCGACGAGCTCGACGCCCTTGGCCGTGCTCGCACCCAGAGCCCGATGGGCTCGCACGAAGAGCGCGAACAGACGCTCAATCAGCTCCTCGCGGAGATGGACGGTTTTGATTCACGCAAGGCGATCATCATCATGGCCGCGACGAACCGGCCGGAGGTCCTCGATCCGGCGCTGCTCCGTCCAGGCCGCTTCGACCGTCAGGTGCTCGTGGACAAGCCGGACATCAACGGTCGGGTGGAAGTGCTCGCCATTCATTCGAAGCGTGTGAAGCTTGCGCCCAACGTAGACCTCAAGGTGGTGGCCGCCCGAACAGCGGGCTTTGCTGGCGCAGATCTCGCGAACCTCGTCAATGAGGCCGCCCTTCTGGCCGCACGCCGCGACAAGCCGTCTGTCGAAATGAAAGACTTCGACGAGGCCATCGATCGGCTCATCGCCGGCCTCGAGAAGAAACGCGTCATGAGCCAGAAGGAACGCGAGATCGTGGCCTATCACGAGACCGGCCACGCGCTCGTCGCGACGCTGATCCCGGGGATGGATCCGGTTCACAAGATCTCGATCGTCCAGCGCGGATTCGGCGCACTGGGCTACACGATGCAGCTGCCGCTCGAGGATCGGTACCTGATGCAGCGCGGCGACCTGCTCAACCAGCTGGCAGTGCTGCTCGGTGGACGCACCGCCGAGGAACTCGCGCTTGGCGAGATTTCCACAGGCGCGCAGAACGACTTGCTGCGAGCGACAGATATCGCTCGCGCGATGGTCACCGAGTGGGGCATGAGCGATTCGCTCGGCGCCATCAACTACGACGGGCAGCGACGGAACAAGTTTCTCGATATGCAGCTCGGGCCCGAACGCGGCGCCTATGCTGAAGACACGGCCAGACTGATCGATTCTGAGATCAAACGAATCATGGGAGAAGCGCATGGCGAAGCGCGCCGTATCCTGTCCGACCATCGAGACATGCTCGAGCTGGTCACGCGTCGCCTCCTCGAGCGCGAGGTCATGGAAGGTGACGAGCTTCGAAGTCTTATGAACTTGCCGCCGACGACGCCGTCGCCCGAGCTGACTCCGCTCCCAGAGACCGAGCCGACTACGTGACGCCGCCTGCCTACGCCGTGGCACGCGGTGTCGCGCCCGCCGTGTCAGAACACCTCCGCCGCCACCGTGCGGCGCTGGGCCCGAAGGACCCAAACCAGCCCCCGCTCGAGCTACTGCCAGACGCGCACGCCGTGGAGGCGCTGGTGGACGCCGCATTCTGGGCGAGCGTCCGGCGCGAAGAGGGATACATCCCCAAGATCTCGCTGGCATTCCTCCGCCCCATGCCGGAGATCTCCCCTCTCCTCTTTGCGACTCCGCTTCCGCTCGACCCCACCGCGCTGACCCGACTGGCGGCGGCGGTCGAACGCCCGGGCATTCACCTCGGTGTGTGGCCGGAGAATGGCGTCCTGAAAGTCTGGGGAACGACGCATACGATCCCCGCGTTCTGCTTTGTCGTCGAAGTCATCGCCGCCGGATTGCTCGTCCTGAAGCATCGCCCGCGCTACGAGTCGCGCAAGTTCGTCAACGTGGCGGTGCTCGAAGGCGACCGCATCAAGATTGTGGACGAACGCGCGACGCTCATCGCGGACTGCCCCGCCATGCTCAGCTCGATGCTGGGCTTTGAAATCAACGGCGCCAACGACGACGTGCTGAACGTGCAGATTCAGATCGCGCTGTCGATGCGACGTCACGGCCGCGGTGGCATCCTGCTGATCGTCCCGTCAGACGACGAAGGATGGCGCGACTCGATCGTCCATCCCATCCGGTACAGCGTGGAACCTGCGTACCAGGAACTGAGCCTCCTGCTGGCTTTGCACGGAACGCTGGCCGATCACGTGTGGGAGGAAGCGGCCAATCGAGCCATCGATGCCCTGGCCGGCCTGACGGCTGTTGACGGTGCGACGATTGTCAACGACCGCTACGATCTGCTGGCGTTCGGGGCGAAGATCTCGCGGCGCAGCGGCTCGATCATGGTGGAAGAGGTGATTGTCACCGAGCCGGTCGAGGGAGGACATACAGAGCGCATGCATCCCGGCCAGCTGGGCGGCACGCGCCACCTCTCAGCTGCGCAGTTCGTCCATGATCAGCGAGAGGCCGTCGCGCTCGTGGCCTCCCAGGATGGCAGGTTCACGATCTTCGCGTGGTCGCCATGCGAAGGCGCGGTCCACGCGCATCGCGTGGAAGTCCTGCTGCTCTAGTCCGTCACGCACCCGTCGGATGCGGAACGTACCAACCGCACATACTTCCCGAGCACTCCGCTCGTGGCCTTTGGACCAGGGGCCTTCCAGGCAGCTCGTCTGGACGCCAGTTCGGCATCGCTGACATCCATGTGCAGCTGGCAACTCACCGCGTCGATGACGACGCGATCGCCGTCCTTGATGAGGGCGATCGGTCCACCATCCTGCGCCTCGGGCGTAATGTGCCCGATGATGAACCCGTGCGAGCCGCCAGAGAAGCGACCGTCGGTGAGCATGGCCACGTCTTTGCCCAGCCCCGCGCCCATGATCGCCGAGGTTGGCGTCAGCATCTCGGGCATGCCGGGCCCGCCCTTCGGGCCCTCGTAGCGAATGACCACAACGGAGCCGCGCGAAATCTCTTTGCGCTCCAGGCCCGCGAGCATCGCTTCCTCGGAATCGAACACACGGGCGACACCTTCGAACCGCTCGCCTTCTTTTCCGGTGATCTTGGCCACGGAGCCGTCCGGCGCCAGATTGCCGCGCAGGATGCGAATGTGACCTCGAGGCAGAACGGGTTGCTCGATCGTCTGAATGACCCGCTGTCCCGGCGTGAGAGGTGCTGCGTCCGCGAGATTCTCTTCGAGGGTCTTTCCCGTCACGGTCATACAGTCGCCGTGCAGGTATCCCCGCTCGAGCAGATACTTCATCAGCGCGGGGGTGCCCCCAACGGCGTGCAGGTCCTCCTGCACGTACTGTCCACTCGGCTTCAGGTCCGCGAGCAGCGGCACTCGATCGCTGGCGCGCTGAAAATCGTCGAGCGACAGCGATACGCCTGCCGTCTTCGCAATGGCCAGAAGGTGCAGGACCGCGTTGGTTGAGCCGCCCACGGCCATCACCAGAGCGAGCGCGTTTTCAAAGGACTTGCGACTCAGGATGTCGAGCGGCTTGAGGTCACGCTCGAGCAACAGTCGAACGGCGGCACCCGCACGACGACACTCGTCTACCTTACCCGGGTCGTCGGCCGGCAGGGACGAACTGTACGGCAACGACAGCCCCAGAGCCTCAATCGCCACGGCCATGGTGTTCGCGGTGTACATCCCGCCGCACGCTCCCTGCCCGGGGCAGGCGTGGCGGACGATGTCGAGTCGCTGCTCGTCGGTGATCGTACCGGCAAGGTACTCGCCGTACGACTGAAAGGCCGAGATGATGTCTCTCGGCTTTCCCTGAGCGTGCCCGGCGCGAATGGTCCCGCCATAGACCATCAACGACGGCCGGTTGAGCCTGGCCATCGCCATGATCGACCCGGGCATGTTCTTGTCACATCCGGGGACGGTGACAAGCGCGTCGTACCACTGCGCCCCCATCACGGTCTCGATCGAATCAGCGATGAGGTCGCGCGACGGCAACGAGTAGCTCATACCTTCGGTGCCCATCGAGAGTCCGTCGCTCACCCCGATGGTGTTGAAGCGAAGCCCCACCAGACCCGCGGCTCGCGCACCATCCCTGACGTGCAGCGCAAGCTGATCCAGGTGCATGTTGCACGTGTTGCCCTCGTACCACATGCTGCAGATGCCGACCTGCGGCTTCTGCATGTCGGCATCGGTCAGGCCGATGCCGTACAGCATGGCCTGCGACGCGCCCTGACTTCGGGGCTGTGTGACTCGCGAAGAATACTTGTTCATCAGACCGATGTCGGCTGCGGGAGCTTGACCGGGTCGAGAAACGGCATCATGTCGCGCAACTTCGCACCCACGATTTCAACCGGGTGATTCCGATCCTGCTCTCTCATCGCGTTGAAGTTCTTGCAGCCAGTCTCGTTTTCGGCGATCCAGTTCTTGGCGAACTCGCCGTTCTGAATCTCCTTCAGAATCTGCCGCATCGTCGCCTTCGTTTCCGCCGTCACGATGCGCGCGCCCGCGGTGTAGTCGCCGTATTCAGCGGTGTCGCTAATCGAGTAGCGCATGTACTGGAGGCCGCCACGATACATGAGGTCGACGATCAGCTTGAGCTCGTGAAGGCACTCGAAGTACGCGATCTCCGGCTGATAGCCCGCTTCGAGCAGCGTCTCGAACCCTGCCTTGACCAGCGCACTCGTGCCGCCGCAGAGCACTGCCTGTTCGCCGAACAGGTCCGTTTCGGTTTCTTCGGCAAACGTCGTCTCGATCACACCCGCCCGGGTACAGCCAATCGCACGGGCGTACGACAGAGCCAGCGCCCTGCCCTTTCCAGTGACGTCCTGATAGACCGCCAGGAGCCCCGGCGTTCCGCCGCCTTCGTTGAATACCTCTCGGACACGGTGCCCTGGCGCTTTCGGCGCGACCATCGTGACATCCACATCCTTGGGCGGCACGATCCAGTTGAAGCGGACGGCGAAGCCGTGCGCGAACATCAACATCTTGCCCGCCGTGAGGTGTTGCTTGATGTCGGCGTTGTACACCTTGGCCTGATGCTGGTCGGGCACCAGGATCATGATGACGTCGGCCCACTTGGAGGCGTCCGCGATGCTCATGACATTGAGGCCGGCGGCTTTAGCTTTGTCCACCGACTTGCTGGTTGACGGCAGGCCGACGACAACGTCCACGCCGGAATCCTTCAGGTTGAGGGCGTGCGCGTGCCCCTGCGAACCGTACCCGATCACCGCCACCTTGCTCTTGCGGATCAGCTGCAGATCCGCATCCTTGTCATAGAACATCGTCGCCATGTATCTCTCCTACTGGTTCTCGTGGAAGACCGAGAAACGAACGTTTAAGAATACTGCGTTGCCGAGAGGGCCGTGTCCCCACGGCGCATCGCCACCTGACCCGTCCGCACCATTTCAATGATGCCGAGGGGCTTGAGCCTGGCGATGACGGCATCGACGTGAGGAGGCTCGCCGGTAATTTCCAGCGTCATCGATTGTTCGCCCGTATCGACAATGTGGGCACGGGTTTCGTCCACCACACGGAGCAACGACGCCTTGTCGTGGCCGCCAACCGTCACCTTGACCAGGGCCAGGTCGCGCGCAACCGCCACGCCGGCCACGAGCTCCTCGACCTGCAGGACATCGACAAGCTTGTTCAGGTACGCACCGACGCGCTGCGCACCGGCGGGGTCGGTGTCGATGACGATCGTCATCCTCGAGACGCCCTCCTCGGCCGTGCGCCCTACCGTCAGCGACTCGATATTGAAGTTGCGGCGACGAAAAAGCGAGGCGACGCGGTTGAGAACGCCCGGCTTGTCTTCGACGAGCGCGATGAGCGTGTGATGCATCAGTTCTTGTCCGCTCCGGTCTCGGCGAGCACTGAATTGTCCGGCCTTCGGATCATGGCGTCGAGGTCAGCGCCGGCCGGAACCATGGGATACACACTGTCTTCCTGCTCGACGCGGAAGTCGATGATCACTGTGCCCTCCGCGGCTCGGGCGCGCTGCACCGTGTCGTTGACCTGGCCACGCGATTCGACCCGGAAGCCGCTGAGCCCGTGCGCGTCGGCAATCTTCAGGAAGTCCGGGCTGCGCAGCGGCGTCGCCGCATACCGCCGGTCGTAGAAGAACTCCTGCCACTGGCGAACCATCCCCAGGTACCCGTTGTTGATGATCGCGATGTTGACCTTCACGCCTTCCTGCGCCGCCGTGCTCAACTCGGCCTGCGTCATCTGGAAGCCGCCATCACCAACGATGGCCCAGACCTCAGCTTCGGGACGCGCCATCTTGGCGCCGATAGCCGCCGGCACCGCAAAGCCCATCGTCCCCAGACCGCCGGAGGTAATGAGCGAGCGCGGAGAGTCGTGATGGTAGTACTGGGCCTCCCACATCTGGTGCTGACCCACGTCGGTCACGACCACGGCCTTACCCTCCGTGATGCGCCAGATGTCGTTGATGACGTGCGCGGCATACAGGTGCCCCGTGTCGGGCAACGCCTGAATGTCGCGAACGGCAGCATCGCCCTTCATCGAATTGATGTGTGCCACCCAGGCTGAATGATCCGCGGGCTTGATGAAGTCCAGCAGGTCCTTCAGGGTCTCGCGAAGGTCACCCACGATCCCCACGTCCGCCGCAACGTTCTTGTTGATCTCGGACGCGTCAACGTCGATGTGAATCTTCTTCGCGGTGGGCGCGTAGGTCTTGAGGTTGCCCGTGACACGGTCATCGAACCGCATGCCGAACGCCAGCAGCAGGTCAGCCTCCTGGATCGCGTGGTTGACCCAGGCTTCACCGTGCATGCCCATCATGCCGAGGTTGAGCCGATGACTCGCCGGGACTCCGCCCAGGCCGAGAAGCGTCATGGCGATCGGCGAGCCGATCCGTTCCGCGAAGGCCAGAACCTCCCTGGTCGCACCGCTTTGAATCACGCCCTGGCCAGCGAGAATGACGGGCCGCTTCGCAGCACGAATCAAGGCCTCTGCCTTGATGAGGTCTGTCTTCACCACCGGAGCATTCGCGCGATACCCGCGGATTTTGACGGGAGCCGGATCCCACTCCCACTCGATTGATGCCTGCTGCGCGTCCTTGGTGATGTCCACGAGCACAGGGCCCGGCCGGCCGGACTTCGCCAGATGGAAGGCCTCCTTGATGGCCGGCATGATGTCCTCAACGGCGGTAATCAGGTAGCTGTGCTTCGTGATTGGCAGCGCGATCCCGCTGATATCGGTTTCCTGGAACGCGTCGTACCCGATCATCTTGCTGGGAACCTGGCCCGTGATGCAGACCATCGGGGACGAATCCATCATCGCTGTCGCGATGCCGGTCACCATGTTCGTCGCACCAGGACCCGAAGTCGCAATCGCAACCCCCACGCCGCCGCCCGCCCTGGCGTACCCGTCAGCCATGTGCGTGGCGCCCTGCTCGTGCCGAACCAGAACGTGATGGATCGGATAGTCGAGCATCGCGTCATAGGTCGGCAGGATCGCGCCGCCGGGGTACCCGAACACGGTCTGGACCCCCTCGTGGACCAGGCATTCCCAGATGATTTGTGCGCCGGTACGTATGGGCATGACCAAGTGTGCCCGAAGGCAGTACATCAGTCAAATTGATAGTTATTCATACATCATAAGAACTGGCGATAGGAACCAAACGAAAGGTGCTGGAATTGGCCTGAAATCGCGGGCCCTTCAGACCTACCAGGGGCGGGTCGCTAGGCCTTGGGCGGCTCTGGGCCGGCAAGGTCGTCAGCCGACGGGGCCTGGAAGCCGACCTTTGCGTGGCTGCCGTCGCAGAACGGCTTGCGCGACGACGCCCCGCATCGGCACAGCGCCACCGGTCGGCGATCGATGGCATACGCCACGCCGTTCCAATCAACAACCTGCGCGTCAGGGTCGTCCACGACGATAGGACCGTTCTTGCGGAGTCTGATGACCATCGACGTGCCGTCAGTCGGAGTAGGGGTCCTGCCCGATCGCCACAATGCTGCACGCGACGATCAGCTTCACCTGAAGACGTTTCGCTTCGTCGAGAAGCTCCCGGCTTTCCGCCCCGGGATTGATCCAGATTTCCTGAATCCCCTTTTGCGCAAACTCAGGCAGGAGCTTCACTCCAATGTGCGGTGGAACGTAGACCGTCGCCATGTCCACAGTACCGGGGACATCCAGCACTGAGGGGTAGGTCTCAACTCCCTCAATGTGATGCTCGTGCGGATTGATGGCAACGACTTCGTATCCCTGTGCACGAAACGCGCGCAGTGCCCGATTGCCAAACTTCTCACGATTGCTGGATGCGCCGACCACGGCGACCTTCTTGGCCATCAATCTCGGGGCTCGGGACTCGGGACTCGGGGTTCGCGGCAGTCTGGAATCGACGAGCCTGACCGAACTCCACACGCCTGCGGCTGAACGAGAAGTCTCACAGAGTCATGGTAGTTCGGCCGCGCACGCAGCGCCAGGCACACGTAATCGTGAAGACCGGGCCCCCTCAACACACTGCACGTCCGCTAGAATCTCCAACCAGTGCGTCGTCCCGTCCTCACCCTCGCCTGCATCGCCTGCTTCTCGTTCATCCTGGGTCTGGGCCGTCCCGCCATTACCGACTCCGATGAGGGGTTCTATGCGGAGGCGGCGCGCGAGATGGTCGAGAGCGGCGACTGGCTGACGCCGCGCTTCAACTATGAGGACCGGTGGGAGAAGCCCGTCCTCTACTACTGGCTCACCGCCGCGACCTATGTCGTGACGAGCCCCACTGAGGCTGCGGCCCGGTGGTGGTCGGCGCTTTCGGGACTCGGACTCGTCCTGCTGACCTGGGCGATGGCTCGACGCATGATGAAACAGGACGATGCGGCGTGGCTCGCCGGAGCCATCGTCGCCACCTGTTACGGATACTTCGCCATGGCACGCCTCGCGCTGCCAGACCTTCCGTTGACGTTTCTCGTCACGCTCACCATCTGGGGTGGAATCGAGCGGCGCTGGCTCCTTGTTGGCGCCGCTGCCGGCCTCGGCTTTCTCATGAAGGGACCGATCGCCCTCGTCGTGCCGGCACTCGTGCTCGCACCGATCTGGTGGCGTGAACGCGCGACGGCACCCATCCGCATTGGTGATCTGGCAATCGCCGCCCTTGTGGGTGCGGCGATTGGACTTCCCTGGTACGTCGCCATGACCGTGAAACATGGCGCCCCCTATCTTCAGAGCTTCTTCGTCGGCGACAACCTGGAGCGCTTCGCGACGAGCCGTTTCAACGATCCTCGCGCACCCTGGTTCTATGTGCCGATCGTCGTCGGCGGCCTGTTTCCGTGGTCGATGTATCTGCTCATTCTTCCGTGGCCATCGATCATCGCGATCGCCAGAGGTCGAAGGCTGGTGACGCAGATTGAGTGGCGACTCCTCGCCTGGATCCTGCTGCCGCTCGTCTTCTTCACGATTTCGATCGGCAAGCAGCCGCGCTACATCCTGCCCGTCCTGCCCCCGATTGCCATTCTTCTGGCCCAGTCGATCATGGATCGCGTACGAACCGCCAACCGGAACTCGGCCACGGCGCTGACTGCCGCAACGTGGGCAACAGCGGCAACGTACGTGATTCTGATGCTGCTGCTTTATCGCTCGAGGATGTTGTTCATCGGGACATACCCGACGCTGATGTTTGCCGGAATGGCAGTACTGGGATTGGCCGGCATCGCGATGGCGTGGATTACCGCTACCCGGCATTGGCAACTTCTACCGGGCGCCGCGACTTTCTGCGCCGCTATGCTGCTCCTGACTGTGCAGTTCGGCGCGCTGTCAGGAGTTCGGCCGGAACCAGTGGAGCAGATGGCTGCGCTGATCAGTGCCCACCGACTCGAAGAACCGATCGGGACTTATCAGGTATTTGTTCGGAATCTCGGCTTCTACACAGGCGTGGCGCAGCGCGATCTCTTCACAGAATCACTCGCCCTGGATTTTCTCGAGTCTTCCGCGCCGGTGTTGCTGGTCGTTCGCGCCACCGATCTACCCGCACTGGAGGCGGCTTCCGGAGTCAGGGCTCGACGGATCGGCGAAGTGCGGTATCTCAATACAGCGAACATCCGGCTGGGAACGATCCTCGCCCCGGACCCTGATGCGGAGATAGAAACCGTGCTCCTGGTGTCCAACCGCTGACCGGCAGGGCCGTGTCAGTCGGGAAATACCTTGCCGGGATTCAGGATGCCGTGCGGATCGAACGCGTGCTTGACCCGCTTCATCAGCGCGATGGTGTCGGCCGACAACTCGATATCGATGTAACGCGCCTTCGCAAATCCAATCCCGTGTTCGCCGCTGATTGAACCTTCGAGCTCCACGACACGTTCGAACAACACGCGCTCCGCTTGCCGCGCGCGCTCGCGTTCCGCCTCATCCGTACGATTCACCATCAGGTTGACGTGAATGTTGCCGTCGCCGGCATGCCCGAACGCGGCAATCCTCAAGCGATAGCGCTCCTTGAGCTCCTGAATGAGGTCGAAGAGTTCCGGCACGCGTCCGCGCGGGACGACCACGTCGTGGTTAATCTTCAAGAGCCCCGTGGCACGCAACGACTCCGATAGCATTCGGCGCGACTGCCAGAGGCGCTCGCGGTCCTGATCGTCCACGGCACGAGACACCACGGTGGCTCCAGCGCCCTGACAGGCGGCGATCACGATCACCGCTTCTTCCTCGACGGCGGCCTGCATCCCGTCCACTTCCACGATCAGCGCCGCGCCAGTGCCGGCGGGTGCAACCTCCCCGCCGGTATGCGTGCGGACGGCATCCAGCGAGTCCGCGTCCACCAACTCGAGTGTCGCGGGAGTGACCCGTCGCTGAATCAGTGCTGTCACGCCCTCCACCGCCGCCCGGATACTCGGGAACAGCGCGAGCACCGTGGCACGGGCCGGCGGCCGGGGCACCAGCCGCAGAGTGATCTCGGTCACGATGGCCAATGTGCCCTCCGACCCCACCATCAGCTGCGTCAGGTCGTAACCGACAACGTTCTTGACCGCCTTGGAGCCGGTCCTGATGATCTCTCCGGTTGGAAGCACCAGTTCCAGCGCCAGCACGTAGCGCTTCGTCGTTCCGTATTTGAACGCCCGCGGGCCTCCTGCGCATTCGGCGACGTTGCCGCCAATCGAGCACCGGTCCAGGCTCGCGGGATCTGGCGGATAGAACAATCCAACTGCTTCGACGGCACGCTGGAGATCGCCCGTGATGACATGGGGCTGCACAACTGCGAGCAGGTTCACCTCGTCAATCTCGAGGATGCGGTTGAGCCGCTCCATCGACATGACGACACCACCGTGCGTTGGAACAGCGCCGCCGGTGTAGCCGGTGCCCGCACCGCGAACGACCAGCGGGACTCGCGACTCGTGGCACACACGAGCAATCGCAGCGACTTCTCTGGTGGAGCCTGGGAGGACAACGAGCCACGGAGCGTGACCCTGGCGGAGGGCGTCCTGGCCGTAGGCGTCGAGCGAAGCCGGGTCGGAACGCACATGTTCCGACCCGACCACGCCGACAATCGCGAGAACGAGACCTTCAACAGCCACAGACGTATTCACGTGACCGTGCCTCGCCCGTCAGGCGGCTGAGGTCAACGCGCGGCGCCGGCTTTGGCCGGTTGCAGCGACTCGACGTACCGAAGAATGCGGGTCGCGCCTTCGCGCAGCTGTTCCATCGACGTGGCGTACGAGATCCGGAGATAACCCGGGGCGTCGAAGCCTTCGCCGGGAGTCACCACGACGTATTCCTTCTCGAGCAATCCCTGAGCGAAATCGGCCGACGTCTTGACGGGACCGTCCTTCGACAACACTCCGGAGATATCCGGGAAGAGGTAAAACGCGCCGCTCGGCTTGACGCACTTGATGCCGGGATGCGCCGTGAGCCACCCATGAATGGCGTCCCGACGTGTCCGGTACTCGGTCAGCATGGTGGTCACCGCATCCTGTGGACCGCCGATCGCCGCCAGTGCGGCCTTCTGTGTGATCGACGAGATGTTCGACGTCGTCTGTCCCTGGATCACGTTGAACGCTGACGACAGCTCTTTGGGCGCGATGGTCCAACCACAGCGCCATCCGGTCATGGCGTACGACTTCGACGCCGAGCCCGCGAGAATCGTCCGGTTTCGATGCCGATCGAAGAGCACCTTCGGAAGATTGTGCGGAACCTGCTCGTAGATGAGCTGTTCGTAGCACAGGTCCACGATCATCCAGATGCCGCGCTTCACGGCTTCATCCGTGATCGCCGCCACGGTCGCCTCATCGACCAGCGCACCCGTGGGGTTGCACGGAGAGTTGATGATGATCGCCTTGGTCTTCGGCGTGATCGCCTTGATGATGGCCTCAGCGTGCACGGCGAATCCGTCGGTCGAACTCGTCTGGACGATGACCGGTACCGCACCGACGAGCTTCACCTGCTCGGGAATCGTCGGCCAATACGGCGCGTGCGTGATCACCTCGTCACCGGGGTCAAACAGCGCAAGCGCCGAATTGAAGAGGGCCTGCTTGCCACCGGCCGTGATGAGCACCTCGGCGGCCGTGATGTCCACACCGTAGTCACGCTTGTAGCGCGCGCAAATCGCTTCACGCAGTTCGGGAATGCCCGCTGCCGCGGTGTAGCGCGTGAAGTTGGCGTCAATCGCCGCCTTCCCCGCCGCTTTCACGTGCTCCGGCGTTGGAAAATCCGGTTCGCCGGCGCTGAAGTCCACCACGTTGAAGCCAGCCCGGCGAAGCCGCTCTGCTTCCGCCGCCACTTTGAGCGTGGCTGAGGCCGATACCTGCGCAAGACGCTGTGCAAACATGCTCTTCTTCTCCCTGATATTCCTGTCCCTACTTTTGTCGCGCCGCTGCCTGGCTCGCCTGCATCCGTCGCTCGATCGTGAGCGGGACCAGGCCGTGTACAGAGCCGCCGAGACGGAACACTTCTTTCGTCAGGCGGGAACTCACGTACGTATACTGCTCAGCCGGCATCATGAACACCGTCTCCACCGCTGGCTCCAGATGACGGTTCATGAGAGTCATCTGAAACTCGTTCTCGAAATCCGACACCGCCCGAAGTCCTCTGACAATCGCTGCAGCCCCCTGCCGGCGTGCGTAATCGACCAGCAGCCCGTCGAAGCTATCCACTTCGATATTGGAATGGCCGCTGAAGACTTCCTCGATCATCGTGACGCGTTGCGCAGCGGTGAACATCGGCGTTTTTTCCGCATTCACCAGCACGGCGACGATCACGCGGTCGAACAACCCCGCGCTCCGCAGCACGATATCGACGTGCCCGTTCGTCAAAGGGTCGAAGGAACCCGGCACAATCGCCAGACGACGGTCGGACGTGCTGGTTGGCGTCATCGCAGCTCCCAGAGGGGTCAGGCCACCGCCGGCACTATGCCCGGCGCAGTATCGTCAACGTGCTGTCACCCGACGTGATGTCACGCACGTGACCGAGCGACGGCGGCACCTCCGGACAGCGCCTCGTCGCGCGCTCCAGCACGATCAACCCGTCCGGCGCGACATGACCGGCGGCAGCGTCCAATGTCGTCGTCACGACACTGGGCTCGATGTCGTACGGGGGATCCAGCAGAATCAAATCGAACAACGGGTCCGCAGGCTGGCGCCGGAGTGCCATCGCCACCTCGCCGCACTCGATAGTATAGCCTCGCTCCTGGCCGCACAGCTGGAGGTTCGCCGCGACGAGGGCCGCCGCCCGGCGGTCGCGTTCGATGAAGGTGACGTGCACGGCGCCCCGGCTGAGCGCCTCAATGCCCACGGCGCCGGTCCCGGCAAATCCATCCAGCACGCGGGCTCCGTCGATCCGTGGCGCAAGCACGTTGAACAGCGTTTCACGCAATTTGTCGGATGTCGGCCGGAGCCCATCCCAGGTCGGCGCCTTGAGACGCCGGCCCTTGAACCGCCCCGCAATGACCCGCATGGAACCTAGCCCACCTCGATGAGTCCGAACTGCTGCTGCCACTGCTCTTCCACGAACCGCAGGAGATCTCCCGTGAGCCCCGTCTCGGTCACGAGTCGCCGCGCTTCGCCGTAGGCCGCCTCCATGATGTCTCGATCGCGAACGAGATCGCCGGTGCGCAGTTGCGGCAACCCCGACTGTCGGGTCCCGAAGAAGTCACCCGGCCCACGCAGTTCCAGATCGCGTTCCGCAATCACGAAGCCGTCGTTTGTCGCAGCCATCGCGTTGAGCCGCTCGCGGGCGTCGTCGGTCCATGGCGACTGGTACAGGAGTACACAATGCGACTCCCACGAACCACGGCCGACGCGCCCGCGCAACTGATGCAGCTGTGAGAGCCCGAAGCGTTCGGCGTGTTCGATGACCATGACCGACGCGTTGGGCACATCGACGCCGACTTCCACCACCGTTGTGGACACGAGAATATGGATCTGGCCCGCCGCGAACGCGTGCATCACCCGCTCCTTGGCGTCTGGCTTCATCCGTCCATGAAGCAGCGCAATGCGGTACGACGGGAAGATGTCCGTTTGCAGATGGTCGGCCATCTCGGTAGCCGACTTCAGATCGACCTTCTCCGATCCCTCCACGAGCGGATAGATGATGTACGCCTGGCGCCCCTGGTCGAGTTGGTCCCGGAGCAATTGATAGATCTCGTCGCGCCGTGATTCTGGTCGCACCACGGTCCGCACCGGCGTTCGACCTGGCGGAAGATCCGTAATCTTCGAGACGTCGAGCTCACTGTAGTCCGTCAGTGCGAGTGTTCTGGGAATCGGCGTTGCCGTCATGAGCAGCACGTCAGGCTGCAGGCCCTTGGATCGCAGCGAGGCACGCTGGGCGACACCGAACCGATGCTGTTCGTCGATCACCACGAGACCGAGCCGGTGGAAGTTGACGTTTTCCTGCACGAGGGCATGGGTGCCCACGATCAGGTTCGAGGTGCCTCGTTCGATATGGGCATGCAGCGTGTGCTTCTGCAGTCCTGGCGTGCTCCCGGTCAACAAGTCCACCCTGAACCGGGAGCGTGACAGGAGACGAGCAATATTCCCGAAGTGCTGCCCCGCCAGGATCTCAGTGGGCGCCATGAACGCCACTTGAAGGCCGTTCTCCATCGCGACGAGGGCGGCGAGCAGCGCAACGATCGTTTTTCCCGCGCCCACGTCTCCCTGCAGGAGCCGATGCATCGGCTGCGGCCTGCGCATGTCGTCCACGATCTCCTTGACGGCCTGGCGCTGCCCGGGCGTCAGCTTGAACGGGAGGATGGCAGCTGCGGCGGCACGAATGCGATCATCCACCGTCGGGACGAATGGCTTGAGCTCCATGCTCGAGACCTGCCGCCTCCAGGCGTGGCCGATCTGGAAAAGAAAGAACTCCTCGAAGATCAGACGACGCTGCGCTGGCGTGCGAAAGGCATTGAGCTCGCGGACCGAGGCGTCGTTCGGAGGGAAATGCGCGGCCTCGAGAGCCGCGCGTCGCGTCCCCAGGCCCTGTCGCTCGCGCAGATCCGCGGGCAACACGTCCGGGATCTCTGGTGGCAACTGATCAAGCGCAAACCGCACGAGCTTGCGCTGCATGTTGGGTGTCACGGAACCCGATTTCTCGTAGAACGGGACGATACGACCCGTGTGGACGCCCAGTCCGTCTTCAGCCACGAGCTCGTACTCGGGATTCAGGAGATGAAGCCCGGTGGAATCAAGCTTCACATCCCCAAAGATGATGACACGCAGATGCGGCTGAAGAATGTCGGCCAGGAACGCCTGGTTCATCCAGGCGCAACGAATCGCGCCGCTCGCGTCGCCCACGACGGCATTGAAGATCTTGAAGCCGCGGCGGCGGGTAATCGCCAGCCGCGCACTCTTGATCTCACCTATGACCGCTGCTTTGTTGCCGGCACGCAGTGAGGCAATCGGCTGCATCCGCGCACGATCCTCGTACCGGAACGGCAGGCGATATAGAAGGTCTTCAACTGATACAAGGCCGGCACGCTTGAGATCCGCGGCCTTGCGCGGGCCGACGCCTTTCAGGAACTGCAGCGGGGTCGAAAGAAAGTCATCCTTCAACGGACGTGACGATCGCTACTGAACGACGACGGCCTGGCCGCGGCCGATTTCGACTTGTTGGATGCCAGACGGAAGCGTGAACGTCTCGTCCAGACGGACACCCTCCGGGCGTTCAGGCGTACGCGAGTAGTACCCGACAAGTTCCTGGAGCACGGTCACCGGAACAGGGATGCCAGAGATCGCCGCTGACTGCACTTCGAAGCGAGCCTTCCCGCCGCGGGTGTGCAGCAACCCGCTGACGGTGACGGGAACCGTGCCCCCGATCAGGCTCAGCGGGTCGAACGACGAGCCACCGCGTGCGCGGCGCCTTGCCACCGCATCCAGATCGACGACCGCCTGCGCCGCGAGTTGCCCTTCGCCGACGATGGTGAGTTGAGGCTTGGCGACGCCGGCTGGCAGTACCTTCTGACCGCGATACATGAACCAGGAGTTGAACTCGTCTTCGGTGAGCGGGGTGCGCTGCGTTCCAGGTCGCACTTTCTGGTCCCGGATGAGCTCAATCTTCTCAGCGAAAACGTCGGCACTTTGCGGCGAGAGAATTGCGGCGTGCACCCGTACCAACGCGAGCACGACGAAGGTGATGATCGGAACGACAACCGACCGGCGCTGGCGAAGGAACATGCAGGCCTCCAGTCTCTATTTTTCGAGTGTAACACCGTTTTCTGTTGAATTTTCGCCTTTCATTCGCGTATAGTCACACGCGTTGGCGCGCCGTCGGGATTCGACGGCTGCTTGACCATAAGACGAGGAGGACGCCGTGCTTCCGCTCACCAAACGTCAGCGCGAGATCCTGGACTACCTCAACGAGTTCATCCAGCAACATGGCTATGCGCCGAGCCTTGAAGAGATTGGCCGGCGGTTCAACCTGTCATCACTGGCGACGGTCCACAAACACCTCACCAATCTGCAGGAAAAAGGATTCATCCGGCGGGCCTGGAACCGCAGTCGATCGGTGGAGGTCGTCCCGACGCGCATGGGTGTCCGCGCGCTGGAGCTTCCCCTACTCGGCTTTGTCGCGGCCGGTGCGCCCATCGAAGCCGTCGCCAGCAACGAAACGATCGCTGTTCCTGAAGCGCTCGTGGGCAAGCGCGACAGCTACGTGCTGCGGGTCAAGGGCGACTCGATGATCGACGAGCAGATCCGGGACGGCGATTTCGTCATCGTCGAGGATCGCAAGTCGGTGGACAACGGCGAGATGGTGATCGCGCTCGTGGGCGGCATCGACGTAACCCTCAAGAAGTTCTACCGCGAGAACGGGAAGGTGCGCCTGCAGCCTGCCAACCCGAACATGCAACCGATCATGGTCGATCCGGACCGCGTGCAGGTACAGGGCGTGGTCGTGGGGGTCATGAGGAAGTACTGACAGTCGATCCATAATCGTGCTCCACCGATCGACCAACCTCTAACTCGACGTCAGTCATCACACCATGAGCGATCAGCCCGAACGCAAGCAAATCAATTTCACCATCGTGCCGGACGAGAAGCCTGGCGAGCCGCGGACGTACGCAAACTTCTGCTCGATTGCGCACACGCCGTTCGATTTCACGCTGACGTTCTGCGAAGTCATGCCGCTCTCTGAGAAAGAGCTCCGCGACGCCGAAAACCAGCACCTCGTCAAGGCGCCGGTACGCGCGCGCGTCGTGGTTCCCGTCCAGTTCCTGCCGAACCTGGTCACGGCGCTTCAGGAGCACATGCGAGTGTTCTCCGAAACCTACTCGAACGTGGGATGGACAAAGGAACCGGTGCACTGAAGTCCCGCGCGGCAACCCGCAAGATCATCGCGGCGTTGTCCACGCAGTATCCGGACGCGACGACAGAGCTGCACTATCGCAACGCCTTTCAACTGCTCGTCGCGACGATCCTGTCTGCCCAATCGACGGACGCAGGCGTCAACCAGGTCACACCGGCCCTGTTCGCGCGGTACCCCGATGCCCGCGCCTTATCAGGGGCTGATCTCGGCGATCTGCAGCAGATGATCGTCTCGACCGGCTTCTTTCGTCAGAAATCCAAAGCGCTCGTGGGCATGGCGCAGGCACTCGTGGACGAGCACAACGGCGAGGTGCCTGCAAACATGGAGCAGCTCACCGAGCTTCCAGGTGTCGGCCGCAAGACGGCAAACGTCGTCCTCGGGCACGCGCTTGGCGTGCCTGGCTTCCCCGTCGATCGCCACGTCCTTCGCGTCTCGGGACGTCTTGGCATTTCGTCCGGCGACGATCCGGTCAAGGTCGAGGCGCAACTGTGCACGGCGCTGCCAAAGGCGATCTGGACGCAGTCTTCCGACACGCTCATTCTTCACGGCCGACGCGTATGCCGACCCAAGCCGCTCTGTGAACGTTGTGTCGCCCGATCGCTCTGCGAGTACTATCGCGTCGTCACCGCCGCTCCCTCCAGACAGCCACGCCATGTCACGCGAAGAGTTCGAACGCCTCGTCGTTGAGGCGGTCACGCTGATTCCCAGGCGCTTCCGGCGCGAGATGAAGAATCTGGCCCTCATCGTTGAAGATGAGCCGAGCCCGGAGCTGCTCAAAGAGATGGAGATCGTCCCGCCGGATTCCCTCTACGGCCTCTACCAGGGCACTCCCCTCCCGGAGCGCGGCTGGCAGTTTGGAAACGCCCTCCCTGACCAGATCACCCTCTTCCAACGTCCCATCGAGGACGAGTGCGAAGATGCCGACGACATCCGTGCCGTCATCGGCGAAACCTTGATTCACGAAGTCGGGCATTACTTCGGCCTCAGCGAAGAGGAGATCGAGGACATCGAGGAACGCTACTGGCGAGGGGAAACGCTGACCTCTGATGAAGACGACGAGTCGGAAGACGAATAGCGGCCGCGAGGCCGCGCAGGCCCGGGAGCATGGCGGACGGGACGTCGCTCATCGTCCTCACCGCGCGCGCAAACGGTTCGGCCAGCACTTCCTCGAGGCGGCCTGGGTAGACAAGCTCATTGCGGCGATCGAGCCGGCTGCGTCGGACGTCTTCCTCGAGGTCGGACCGGGGAGAGGCGCGCTGACGCTGGCCATTGCCCCCCGGGTAGCGCGTGTCATCGCCGTCGAGATCGACCGCGATCTGGCCGCGGCACTGCCATCACGGGTGCCACCGAACGTGGAGATCGTCGAGGGAGACTTTCTCCGCACCGACCTCAATACGCTGCTGGGCGACGTTGCCCAGCCGGTACGCGTCGTGGGCAATCTCCCCTACAACGTGGCATCCCCGATTCTTTTTCAGCTGTTGCACGGGGCATTGCACGGACGACTCCTGCGGGATGCCACGCTGATGTTGCAGAAGGAGGTCGCAGACCGCCTGTGTGCCGAGCCCGGGACCAGGAGCTATGGCGCGATGGCGATCCAGGTCAGTCTGCTGGCTGACGTCGATCGACTGTTGACCTTGCCGCCTGGCGCCTTTCGCCCTGCGCCGAAGGTAACGTCCGCCGTGGTTCGTCTCCGCTTCCGGGAGCCTCTCGCCGCCGTCTCCGATCTTCAGGGTTTCGAACGTCTCGTTCGGGGGTTGTTCCTGCAACGCCGAAAGACCTTGCTCAATGCGTTCCGTCCGCACGCCGAGGCGCATGGGCTCGATGCGGCTCAAGTGATTGAACTGGCAGGACTTGATCCTGGCCTCCGGCCCGAAGCGCTGACCGTTCAGGACATGGCACGGCTCGCGCGCGCTGTGCTATAGTTTTCCCCGCAAGTCGTTGAGCCTGCCAGATATCCAGGCGCTCCCAGCTGCCTGATGCTTGGCTCGCGTAAGCGAGTCGAGCGACCCTGCATTGTGGCCCGCCAGGGCTTCAGTCGCAGTCAACATGACGGAGCCGTTCCCAGCTGGAATCCGAATGAATCAATCTGCCGTACAGGCCGTGTCTCCAGACACGCTCGAAATCGTCCCGCTGGGGGGCCTCGGCGAATTCGGCATGAACATGATGGCCGTCTCGTGGGGAGACACGACCATCCTCATCGACGCGGGCGTCATGTTCCCCGACCCCGACCAACTGGGCGTCGATCTGATCATCCCTGACATGGCGTTTGTCGAGGCCCGCCGAAAGGACGTCAAGGCACTCGTGTTGACGCACGGACACGAAGATCACATCGGCGCGGTCCCGCATTTGATGCCCCTCTTCGACGGGCCGGTGTACGGCACGCCGATGACGCTCGCGCTGCTCGAACCCAAGTTTGAAGAGCACCAGATCGAAGCCGCCGACCGTCTGAAGACGGTTGCGCCCGGCCAGACGGTCACTGTCGGACCATTCACGATCGAGTTCATTCGCGTCACGCACAGCATGCCCGACTGCATGGCGCTCGCCATCACGACACCCGTCGGGGTCATCGTCCACACTGGCGACTTCAAGATCGACCAGACACCGATCGACGGCGAACATTTCAACCTGCATCGATTCGCGGAGCTCGGTCGTCAGGGGGTCCTCGCCCTGTTCTCCGACAGCACCAACATCGATCGAAAAGGCTTCACGGGACCCGAGGTCGAGGTCATCGACGCGTTCGAAGAGTTGTTCACCAGCACCGACGGCAAGCTGCTCGTCGCGCTCTTCTCCTCGAGCATCTTTCGCATGCAGCTGCTCGTGGACCTCGCCGCACAGTTCGATCG
>JABFSA010000073.1 GCA_013140775.1 Acidobacteriota bacterium
GCTGCGGGCTGCCGGCACGCCACGCCGTCCAGACCGCCGCGACTTCTTCTGTGGTGAGTGGTGTCCAACGCACGTGACAGATCCTCCATCACGTTGCGTCGACGGGTTGAATTCACCGGACACTACGAAAGAGATGGCAAGAGGGACAACCCGAACAGAGACAGGTCTGGCTTCAGCCGGGCTAGATCGTCGTAGCGTCCGGCTTCAGCCGAACCTCCAGGGACTTGAGGATCTCGTCGATCAGAAACAGATCGGTGAGGAGTGCTCGAAGATGGATTGAGGCGTTGAGGTTGTCGATCACCTGCGAGCTGATCGACGGCTGGGCGAGGACGAGCTCGACGGCAGCCAGGCTGCTGCGGGCATCGCGATCGAGCACGGCTCCGAACGCTGTGTATGCGCTCGCGGGTTGAAGTCCTTCGCGCTCGATCGTCGATGCATACAAGTCGCCGAGCCCGGTGAGAGCGGTCGCCGTGCGCCGCAGGAACTCCCGCAGCTGTCCACCCGTCTGGCTTCCGGCGTCGCCCTCCAGCCCCTGGGCGGCATAGGCGAGCATGAACTCGTACGCTTCCTCGATGGTGTCGCAGCGGGATTGGAACTCCTTCATCGCGGTCGCGAAATCTCCCACCGCTCCGGGTCGTGGTGCTCGAGATACTGTCGCCGTGTGATCCAGCCGAGGATCATCGACTTCGTGATCCACCACTTCTCGGGACGCAGCGCGAAGTAGACGTGCGCGATGACGAGACCGACGAGCGAGACCCCGGCCATGCCGTGCAGCACGTACGTCAGGCCCCATGCGCCGTCGCTGAAGAGATACGGATTGCGCGTGAAGAACGGCGTCCGCACCCGCACCATCATGAACAGCCCTGTCGCCACGACGGAGAGACCTGCCAGCACGATGGCCAGGTGATACAGGCGATTGCCGAGCGGATATTTGCCGGGCCGGGGACCGGGGACTTCGTGACCAAACTCGCGCATCACCTCAGCCTTGAGCTCGGGGATGTCGCTCGGCCCCACCCAGATGGACCAGAAGTTCAGCCAGAAGCTGGCGTGGATGATGTGGAACAGGATCGAGGCGCTGAGCACGAGTCCCGCCGCCCAGTGCCAGGTCACCCACGCAAACTTGATCCCGACAATGGGAAAGAACGCGGTTACGAGCAGGACGAACATCGCAACCGCCATCACCCAATGGAACATCCTGGCCACCATCGAGTGGCGGACGATGCGCTCGGGGAGATCGGGGCGGGCGGCTTCCATCGCATCCGTTTCGGATGCGTGGCGCTTCCGGTGGGCCGACAGCACCATGTAGCTGGCGTGGGCGATCAGGAAGACGACGCCCGCGAAGAGAGACGCCCAGAAGAGATCCCACGACACGTGGGTGAGGATCGCCTGGTCCCAGGGATTGCGGCCCCAGGTCAGGAAGTCCACGTGCCTCCCTCGACGCCGCGGATGGCGCGCTTCACGAGATTCTTCATCAGCGGCAGCTTGTAGGCGTTGAAGCGGAGCGGCTGCGCGCCTTCGATGGCGCGGTTCGATGCGATGACGGCTGTGGACTCGTTGCGCGGACGCCCCTGAACGAGCGCCTCAACGGCCTCGAGTCGCAACGGCCGCGCGGCGACACCGTTTACGACGAGGCGGATGCGTTCGATGATGGCGCCGTTGTCCTCACCCTTCACGACCATCGCGGACGCAACGCTGACGAGCGCGAAGTCCCACACCTGACGATCGCGGACCTTCTCGAAGTAGAAGCGCGCACCGGCCCAGGTGGCGGGAATGCGGATCGTGGTCAGCAGGTCGCCCGGCTGCAGCACCGTCATTCTCGTGATGTCGATCGCGGGTCCGACGAAATAGTCCTGCGCTGGTACCACCCGTTCGTCGCCATCAGACGTGCGAATCACCATCTGTGCATCCAGCGCGATGAGCGCGGGCGCCGTGTCGGACGGGCTCACGGCAACGCATCGATCGGCCTGCAGAATCGCGTGCTCGCGATTGATCGACTCAGGCGTGTCTGCGTAGCAGATGTTGCCGCCGGCTCGATAGCAGGGCCAACCCGCACGGTAGTACCAACAGCGGGTGTCCTGCGACACGTTGCCGCCGATCGTCCCCTGATTGCGAATCTGCGGGGACGCCGCCGATTCGGCAGCTTCGAGCAGGATGCTGTAGCGCTCGCGAACGATTGGATGGTGCACGACTTCGGTCAGCGTGGTCATGGCGCCAATCTCGAGGCCGCCGTCCCGCTCACGAATCCCCTTCAGCTCGGCAACGCCACCGAGGTCCACAAGAGCCGCGGGACGCTTGATGCGATCCTTGAGCCAGTCGAAGCTGTCGAGACCACCCGCGAGCACCCAGGCGCCAGCGCCGTACCGATCGAGCAGCGCCTGCGCATCGGCGACAGACGTCGGCTGAAACAGCTCAAACGCCGGCATCGGATCTCTGATAACCGCCACAATCAGCTCCTTACACAGTCGTTCGGAACGTTCGGATCGTTCTAAACATGCGCCTGCAACGGTGCGTGCATCCGCCTGCCGTTCTCGAGTGACATCAGCACGATGTCGGACGTGACCGGCGCGCGGCGGAAGACGTCTTCGCCCACGGCGTCCGAGATGGCGTTCATCACCGCACCATATCCGGCTCCGACCGGTGGCTCGCCGACACCCTTCGCGCCGACGGGCGTCTCGGGGTCGGCCAGGCCCACGGCTTCGGCGTGCATGCTGGCTGGAATGTCGAGGATCGAGAGCGGCTTGCTGTAGTGAAAACGATCGCTGAGCGAGACGCCGTAGCGTGGGTCTACAACAGACTTCTGGAAGAGAGCGTGCGCGATGCCAAGGCACGCGCCACCTTTGATCTGCGCGACCAGGCTTCGTGGATTGACGACCGTGCCCACGTCGCCAACCGCGACGAAGTCGATGAGCGTCACACCACCTGTCTCGACATCCACCTCGACTTCCGCAAATCCAATGACGAACCCGTAGGTGATGCCGTCACGCGGATAGGTGTCCTTCGCCACACCCATCAAGCCGAGACCAGCAAGCGCCGTGGCTGATGCCTTGGTCATCGGGTTGATGTCTTCCGGCAGATCATGACCGTCGAAGCGTCCGCCCAGCTCAATCGCGCGCCGACCCGCCTGCGCGAAGCTCATCCCGCGACCGGGATTGCCACGCCGGAACACGCGCTCGCCGCCCACCTCATAGTCATCAGGCGCACCACCGAGGTCACGCGCAGCAAGCTCCTTCAGCTTCCGCACGGCGTCCATCGCGCCCGCATGATTCGCCCTCGTCATCCCATGCGTCGTCTGGCTGCCGACGGAGAGACACGTCCAGGGAAGATGGTTACCCGTGTTGCCCCAGACGACTTCAACTTTCTCCCAGGGCATGTCGAGGACTTCCGCGGCGACGCGGGCAAGGTCGAGGACAGAGTGCGTGCCGAGGTTGCCGACACCGGACTGGACGTAGAGCTTGCCGTCGGGACGGATGGTCATGATGCTGTCCCATCCGATCGAGCCGGCGCCGTGAGGTCCGACGGTGACGCCGATGCCCCGGACCTTTGAGCCCTGTCGCTTGCCTGTGCGAGTCTTCCGTTCGTCCCACCCGAAACGCTCGGCGCCACGGTCGAGCGCCTCTTTCACGAACGCGCTCGTCACATGGTTGCGCTGCCCGGTCGGGAGCACGGGACCAAAGAGCGCCTTGCCCTCTGGCGAATTCAGCCTGCGAATCTCGAGCTGATCGATGCCAAGCTGCCGCGCCGCTTTGGTTATCACCGGCTCCATGATGCCGTTCGCCTGCATCGGGCCCGGCGAACGCTGCTGCGAGCGAGGCGGCGTGTTGGTGAGCACATTCACGGCGCGCCACCGCATGGCCGCGGGCTGATAGATGAGTGATGCCGCGAGTCCAGCAGATCGATGGTCACCAAGCGGACCGTACGCGCCGGTGTCCTGGACGATGAAGAGGTCGAGCGCGGTGATGCGGCCTTCCTTCGTAAAGCCGACCTTGGCGCGGCCCGTCATGTTGGTGCGCGCGCGACCGATATAGCTCTCTTCCTCACGCGTGATGCGCATCATCACGGGGGCGTTGGCTTTCTTCGAGAGCAGGCACGGGATCGATGTGGACACGGCACCGCCGCCCTTGCTGCCAAACCCGCCGCCCGTGTACTCGGAGATCAGGATCACGTCTTCAGGCGGGATTCCGACCCAGCGTGCAATGTTGCCGCGCGTCTGGGCCACGCTCTGCGTAGACGCATGGATGAACAGCTTGCCGTTCTGCCAGTACGCCATCGCGCTGCGTGTTTCCATCGGGTGATGCCCACTGGACTGCGCGACGAACGTTTCATCGAGAACAATGGCGGCAGAAGCGAAGCCGGCGTCGAGATCGCCGAATGCCCACTCCTCGAGCGCCTTCCCCATTGGCAGCCGGCCCGACTCCTCGTCTCCAAAGTCTTCTGCCGTCCACTTGATCGTTTCGAGCGGCGCAGGAGCCGCGGGACCGCCAGGCCCACCAGGCGGCGGAGCGCCCCACGCGTTGCCGTTCAGTCGAGCACTTGGCCCATCAGGCCGCAAGGCTTCAAGCGGGTCCGTCACGAACGGGAGCGGCTCGAGATCGACGACGATCCGTTCGATCGCTTCGGCGGCGGTCAGTTCGTCCGTCGCCGCGACAGCGAGAATCGGCTCGCCGGCGTACATCGGCTCGTTGGTGAGCCCGCGTTCCGCGCCCTCGAGATCCGGCAAGTCGTCGGCGGTGAGAATCGCGCGCACGCCAGGCATGGCCATCGCAGCGGTCGTGTCGATCGAACGCACGCGCGCGTGCGGCATCGGGCTGAGCAGCAGCTTGGTGAACAGCATGCCGTCCACGCGATAGTCCTCGGCATACCGCGCGCGACCGGTGACCTTGGCCACGTGATCGACGGGGACGTAGTTCTGACCGACCAGCTTCGGCATCGCTACGCTCCCCTCATGTATTCAGCGCCGCGCATCAGCGCGGTGAGGATCTTGTCGTAGTCCTGGCAGCGGCACAGGTTGCCGGAAATGCCGTGCGCCAGTTCTTCGCGCGTGGGATTGGGATTCGTCTTCAGAAACCCGGTGGCGGCCATGACAAAGCCGGGAAGACAGAACGCGCACTGGAAGCCCTGCTCGTCCACGACCGCGCGCTGGATCGGATGCAGTTCACCAGTCGGCGATGCGAGCCCTTCAATCGTGCGAACCTGACGGCCGCGCACGCTGTGCGTGAGCACCGAGCACGCATAATGCGGCACGTCGTCTATGAGCACTGTGCACGCGCCGCACTCGGCCCGATCGCAACCGAGCTTCGTGCCGGTCAGTCCGAGCTTGTAGCGGAGCGTCATCGCGAGCGTTTCCTGCCGTAAGGCATCGACGCGTCGCTGCTGACCGTTGACGACAAGAGTGATGAGGCGCTCGACCGAGCCCGGCGCCGAGGTCTGGCCAAGGAGCGATCCGCCGCCGCGGAAAAGATACGCGGACGACGACGCGACGGCGCCGCCGGCAATAACGCCTTTGATGAAGGTACGACGTGAGAGCGACATCGTGTGACCCTTCGGCCGGGACAACCTGGAAAAGGCCCCGGGCAACGGTCGAGTGTAACAGAGAACGTGCGGATCAGATTAAGGGCTAACCACGAAGACGCGAAGGATCGAAACCCAAACTGCTTCGTGGATTTTCGTATCTTCGTGGCCTGCTTCAGGCGTGCTGGCGCACGGGGCGGGCGATACGAGGCAGGCTGATACGGAACGTGCTGCCGGAAGCGCCTGTCTGAGCCAGCGCGAGCCGGCCGCCGTTAATCTCGACGGCTCCCTTGGCAATCGACAGGCCCAGGCCAACGCCGACCGTCGTTCCATCGGTGCCATCGCGATAGAACCGGTCGAAGATCCGTTCGCGCCCGGCGGAGGTGATCCCGCCGCCGCTGTCGATCACCTCAATCGTGGCCTCGTCTGCCACTCCGCCGACCTTGATGCGGATCTGTCCGCCCACCGGGCTGAACTTGATGGCGTTGTCCACGAGGTTGATGAGTGCACGCCGGACGAGGAGCCGATCGGCACAAGCCTGAAGAGCGCCGGAATCCTCGATGGTGATCCGCTGGCCCTTCTCCTCCGCCAGCACATCCAGGTGCGCCACGACGTCCTCAGCAAGTTCGCGAACATCGAAGAGCTCCAGCGACAGCTTCGCCTGACCAGTCTCCGCGCGCGACAGCGTCAGCAGCCGATCCACCAGGCTGGCCAGCCGATCCACCTCCTCGAGCATGCTGCCGATGATGCCGCGGTACGCGTCGGCATCACGGTGCTCCCGGAGACCGACCTCACCAACGCTGCGAATGGCTGTCAGTGGGGTACGCAGTTCGTGTGACACGTCCGCCGTAAACCGCCGCATCTGATCGAACGACGATTCGAGGCGGCCCAGCGTTTCATTGAACACCGTCGCCAGCCTGCCCATCTCGTCGTCTGGATGCTCGACAGGGAGGCGGTCGCTCAGCCGTTCCGCCGTGATCGATCGCGCGCGTTCGGTTATGCGTTCGATCGGCAGGAGCGCCCGGCGCGCCAGCGTGTACCCGCCAAGGCCCGCGGCGGCCACGGCCAGAGGAAGACCAAACACGAAGATGAGCACCAGTTGCTGCAGCTCATCTCTCATGGCCGCTTCGGAGCGGGCCACCTGAATCACCACTGACTGCGCGCCAATGCGTCCGCGGCGTGTGAGCACCCGCTCCGGAGCGACCTCAGCTTCCACGATGACGATGCGATCGTCGGCGGCCAGAGCCAGCGCGCGCACACCTGGCAACGGCCGCCGGACCGCTTCAGCGTTCTGATACAGCAGCTCGCCCTCCGGGCTCCACACCTGGAGCCACGGGCTCTCTTCTTCAGTCAGGGTCTCGTACCAGGTGATGGCGCCGTCGGGCGTCTGATCGACCATCGCCGACGCCCACTGAAAATCGCCGCGAAGCCGGGCGTCGAGCGTGTCCGACGCGTTGCGCCGGATGAAGGCAAATACCAGCGTGGCATACAGGCTCAATACGATCACCATGGCGACCACATACCAGAGCGTCAGGCGGAGACGAACGGTATGAGACCGCCACCAGCGCATCATGGTTCGCCTTCGCGGAGCATGAAGCCCATGCCACGCACGGTATGAATCAGCTTGATGGCGGGTTCGACGTCAACCTTCCGGCGGAGACGCGCCACGTGCACGTCGATGACGTTGTCGAGCGGTGTGCTTCTGGACGTCTCTTTCCACACGTCCCGGGCGAGGCTCTCGCGTGACACGACCTGTCCCTGGTGGCGAAGGAGATAAGCCAGCAGCTCGAATTCCCGGACCGTCAATTCCACGGGACGACCACCACGCGTCACTTCGCGCGTGATCAGGTGCATTTCGAGATCGCCGACAACGAGCCGCGGCGTTTCGGCGCCGGAGCGCCCTCGGCGCACGAGTGCGCGAATCCGTGCAAGCAGCTCGGCAAACGCGAACGGCTTGATGAGGTAGTCGTCGGCGCCGGCGTCGAGACCAATGACGCGGTCTTCCAACGTGTCGCGAGCCGTGACGACCAGAACCGGCGTTTTCACTCCGCGCTCGCGCATCGCGGCGAGGATCGCCAGGCCATCTCGGCCGGGCAGGGTCAGATCCAGGAGCACGGCGTCGAACGACTCGGTCGTAATGCGAAAGAACGCACCCTCACCCGTCCGTTCGACAACCACGTCATACCGCTCCCCTTTGAGCCCCTCCGACAGGGCGGCGGCCACCTTCTGCTCGTCCTCGACTACCAGAATTCGCACGATTGCAGGCAGCTTACGACAATTTGGAACGTTCGGATCCTTCGGGGGGTTCGGGTCGTTCGGATCGTTCGCGTGCTACATTCAGACGGCTCCGACGCTATGACCACCCACGCCGTACTTGCCACCGTTGCCGACCGTTCAGGGATGTTGTACGGCCTGACGAAAGTGCTGGCCGACCATCGCGCCAACATCACCCATGTGGACATCCATAACGAGCCCAGTTCGAGGATCTACTTCGAGCTTGAGCTGGATGATGTGCCGCTGGCAGCGGTGTTGGGCGACCTGCAGAAAGTACAAGGGGTCATCTCGGTTACCGAAACGCCCTCCTTCGCGGGCATCTACGGCAAACGCATCATCGTGATGGGAGGTGGCGCGCAGGTAGGCCTGGTGGCTATGGGGGCCATTTCGGAGGCCGATCGCCACAACATCCGCGGAGAACGCATCTCGGTTGACACCATCCCCCTGGTCGGCGAACAGGCCCTGGCGGCCGCGGTACGGTCGGTCGGACGGCTGCCTCGTGCCCGCATCCTGGTGCTGGCTGGCTCCATCATGGGTGGCGAAATTGCGGATGCCATCGACGAAGTGCAGAAATCCGGACTATATGTCATCTCTCTGAACATGGCCGGGAGCGTGCCGGACGCAGCGGACCTCGTGGTTACGGACCCTGTGCAGGCCGGCGTGATGGCGGTGATGGCTGTCGCCGACACCGCGAGTTTCGACCTGATGCGACAGCTGAAGAAGCGATATTGATCCGCGTTTCTCAGACGAAAGTGTGCCGGAAGGCCAACAATACCGCGTCTGCCCGGCGGCAGACCTGCACAGCGTGACGCTGTGACAGCGAGCCGAAACTGGCAAAGTGAGGACGGAGTCTAAAGCGCCAGAGCGAATCATGGGCCGCGGACGCCGGGGTCACGCATGGCACGAGTTCTGAATAGATACTGGCAGCGCCGAGGGGCTTACCAATGACTGATACGAAGCGATTCGATGACGCGGCTGAATCCAGCGAAGTCACGACACCTGTGCAGAAGGTGGTGGTCGTGGACGGCGGCATCGAAATGCTCGGCGGTCTGGAAGCCATGCTGCACGCGCAGCGCTATCAGATGGTGTTCGCGCAATCGAACGACCTGGCCTACTCGCAGATCAAGAAGGCACAGCCGAACCTCGTGGTTCTCTGCGGCGGCATTGAGCAGGTCGAAGCGTCCCAGCTGCTCACGATGTTGAAGCTCGATCCGGACACCCGCGGCATCCCGCTCCTCACCTACATGCCAGACCAGAAGGAGCGCGAGTTGGAAGCCGAACTGCTGCGACTCGAGGCAGAAGAGGACGTGCTGATGCTCAGTCACCCCGCACGACGGATGAACTAGTGGCGGCCAAGAAGGTTCCGCCCTTCGGCGCCAAGCGATCCTCTGAACGGGTTCCTATTCACGGCACCGTGCATGGCGACATCATGGTGTTCGAGCCCCTGCTCGTCCGCGAAGTGAGCACGAGTGGCGCGTCAATTGAGACGTCGTTCCCGATGCACATCAATTCGCTGCACGACGTCCGGCTGACGCTCGGCGATATCTCGGTCATCCTGAAGGGACGGGTCGCCCATTCGCATGTGAGCGAGGTCAAGCAGGACGTGGTGACCTACCGCACAGGGATCGAGTTCGTCGAGCCCTCACCAGCCGTGCTGGGGGTGCTGACATCGTTCCTCGACGAGCTGAAAGCGAATCGCTCGGCGTCGCGGCCAACCGACGAGATCAGAATGCGCGTCGGCCGCCTCTCGTCAGAGATCCACTGACACCGTTCGGGCGCGGCTTCAGCCGCGCTCCGGACCTATCTGCGCGACCCCAGCTGCTGATTGAGAGCGAGCGCCTTGGTGATGACCGCCTCGGCGTTCTCCGTCAGGTTGTACTCAGCAAAGGACTCGGGACCTGCGAGCACGGCCTCCTCGACATCCGAACTGGCCTGAAGCAACCCGCGGACAGGCCAGCAGAGGTAGTCCACAAGCACGAAGTGATACTGGACGCGCTGCGCCTCGTCCGTGGTGATGCGGTCAAAAACCTCGAGTAGTGGACCCACCTCGACATCGAGGCCAGTCTCCTCACGCATCTCTCGAATAACAGCGGCTTTGAGCGTCTCGCCGACTTCGAGTGTGCCGCCTGGCAGACTCCATCTCCCGGCCAGCGGCTCATAGCGGCGCTTCACCAGCACCACCTTGCCGTCGTCTACGATGACCGCGCCGACTCCAACGATCGGCCGCGCGGGGTACTGCCGCGTTTCATTCACGCCCCCATCACCTTGACGACGACGCGCTTGCGTCGCTGACCATCGAACTCGGCATAGAACACCTGCTCCCACGGGCCGAGGTCGAGCTTTCCCTTGGTGATTGGCAGCATCACCTGATGGCCCATCAGCGTGCGCTTCAAATGCGCGTCGGCGTTGTCCTCGCCTGTCTGATGATGACGATAGTTCTTTCCCGAGGGAGCCAGTTGCTCGAGCCACACCTGGAAGTCGTGGATCAACCCGTTCTCCCAGTCGTTCACGTAGACGGCTGATGTGATGTGCATCGCGGAGACGAGTACCATGCCTTCCTCGACGCCGCTTTTCTGCACGATCCCCGCAACCTCATCCGTGATGCGGATGAACTCCTGACGGGCCTTCGTTTCAAACCACAGATAGTCCGTGTGTGTTTTCATGACGTTCACAGGGTCAGCGCCGGGTCAGCCTCCACGTCCAGCTCGCCGACAACTCCGGCGCGATAGCGTCGCAGGCCAGCGGCAGCAATCATGGCCGCGTTGTCGGTAGACAGCGACAGGCGCGGAATAAAGACAGGCAGTCCGCTGCTGGCTCCGCGAATAACCGCCAGTTCCCTCAGCCGGCTGTTCGCCGACACGCCACCCGCGATGCCGACGCTGCGCGCACTGTAGAACCGGGCGGCATCGAACAAGCGGTCGAGCAGCGTTTCGGCGACGACGCGCTGAAAGCTGGCGGCCACATCAGAGATGTGCTGTCGCGGCAGCGGATCGTCAGGGCCAAGTCCACGTTCTTCGCGGCGAGCGGCCACATACCGGAGGACGGACGTCTTGAGACCACTGAAGCTGAAATCTCGATGTCCTGGCAGGTGTGGCGCGTTGCGATCGGCATGCGTGAGCTTCGTTTTAGGCAGGGACACGGCTCGATCGTCGCCATGCTGCGACACCAGATCGATCGCCGGCCCACCTGGATAGCCCAGCCCGAGAAGCTTGGCAACCTTGTCGAACGCCTCCCCCGCCGCATCGTCTCGCGTTCTTCCAAGGATCTCGTATTTACCGATCGCCTCGATCCGGTAGAGGCTCGTATGGCCGCCCGACACGACGAGCACGATCGCGGGGAGCGGCATCTCCCCACCGTCGAGCACGAGTGACTCGATATGGCCCGCCAGATGGTGGACCGGCACCAGCGGCACCGAGCGCGCCCAGGCCAGCGCTTTGGCAAACGACAACCCGACGAGGAGCGACCCCATGAGGCCAGGGCCCTGCGTGACGGCGATGGCGTCGAATGACTCGACACCGGCGTCGGCCAGCGCGCGATCGACCACACCGCAGATGTCGCGCACGTGCTGCCGGGCCGACAGTTCGGGCACCACACCGCCCCACTTTCGATGCACATCGATCTGCGAGGCGACCACATTGGATCGCACGCGCCAGGGCCGCTGCGGATCGCCGGTTTCTTCGACGACGGCAGCAGCCGTTTCGTCACAGGAGGTTTCAATACCCAGGACGAGCATGCAGCGTGAATCTGGAACCAGCGGTGCTTACGCGCGGCCTGGAGGCGTTCGACACAGTTCGGCCAGAGACGCTTCGTACGAAGGCCGTGCAATGCCGCGTTCGGTGATGATCGCGGTCACGAACCTGGCCGGCGTCACGTCGAAGGCCGGATTGCGAATCCGCGCGCCCTCGGGCGTCACCCGAACGGACCCGACGTGCGTCACCTCGCGATCGCTGCGTTCCTCGATCGGAATATGGCTGCCGTCAGGCGTGTTCAGATCAACGGTTGAGATTGGAGCGGCGACATAAAACGGAATGCCGTGCTCCTTGGCTAGCACGGCCACACCGTAAGTGCCGATCTTGTTGGCGACATCACCGTTGGCTGCGATGCGATCGGCGCCCACCACCACAAGATCGAGACCGCCCTGCTGCATCATCGACGCGGTCATGTTGTCGGTAATGACCGTGGTATCGATGCCGTCCTTTACCAGTTCCCAGGCGGTGAGTCGCGCCCCCTGGAGGAACGGTCGCGTTTCGTCAGCGAGGACGGCGATAGTCTTTCCTTGCTCCACTGCCGCACGAATGACGCCAAGCGCCGTTCCATAGCCTGCCGTGGCGAGTGCACCAGCGTTGCAGTGCGTCAGAATCCGCGCGGTCTGCGGCACGAGAGAGGCGCCATACGCGCCCATGGCGCGGCAGCTGGCCACGTCTTCGTCGTGAATCTTCAGTGCCTCCTCGTCGAGCCGCTGGCGGATCTCATCAACCGAGGCCCCGGATTGGGCGGCAGCGGCAAACGCCTTCTTCATGCAGTCGATGGCCCAGAACAGGTTCACGGCTGTCGGCCGCGTCGCCGCCATCTGATCGCAGATCTTCTGGAACTCGGTCGCGAACTGCTTGGTCCCGGTAGCCTTGCTCTTCCGCATCCCGAGCGCGATGCCCATCGCCGCGGCCACACCGATCGCCGGCGCCCCTCGAATCACCATCGTCTTGATCGCCTTGGCGACTTCCGACGCGGTCTTGCACGTGACGTACACCTCGGACACCGGCAACTTCCGCTGGTCGATCATGACCACGGAGTCGCCCTTCCATTCAATCGTGGGCAGCATGTGTGTGCGATTGTAGCCCGGGACTCTTATGAGTCCGGCTATAGCCGGACCTCCACAGGCTCCAACCACGAAGTCACGAGGGATCGAAGTACAGGCACCTCATGATCTTCGTGGCTCTTCGTGCCTTCGTGGTTAGAGGAGGCTCTTGTCGAAAGGGAGCGGAAAGAGATTACTGAGCGTGTGCCGTCCGGTTTCACGATGCAGGTTTGCCAGGATCACTTCGAGATCGCCGCCGAACTCCCAGAGAATCTGCCGGCACGCACCACACGGAGGCGTCGGCGCCTCGGTGTCGGCGACGACGACGATCCGGCGAAATGTGCGATGACCTTCGGAGAGGGCCTTGAACATCGCGACGCGCTCGGCGCAGACCGTGAGTCCGTACGTGGCGTTCTCGATGTTGCATCCGGTGATGACGGTGCCATCGTTCGCCTCGAGCGCGGCCCCGACCTTGAACGAGGAGAAGTCGGCGTGCGCACACTCCCGTGCGCGCCGGGCCGCCGCGATGAGATCAGAGTCGCCCAATGATGCCCTCGAGCAGCGCCATGAACGCGCCTCTCACCCGATGCGTGGTTTCCAGCACTTCGGCGTGGTTCAGAGGTTCCGGAAGGATACCGGCGGCCATGTTCGAAATGCAGGAAATTCCGAGGACCTCGAGGCCCATGTGTCGTGCGGCAATGGCTTCGGGGGCGGTGGACATGCCGACCGCGTCGGCGCCAATCGTGCGCAGGTAGCGGATCTCCGCGGGTGTCTCGTAGCTGGGACCGAGGAGCGCCGCGTAAATCCCGTGCGAAACGGGAACACCTGCAGCCGCAGCGGCTTCGTCGGCGATACCGCGGAGGCGCCTGGAATACACCTCGGTCATGTCTGGAAACCGCGCGCCGAGACGCTCGTCGTTCGGTCCAACGAGAGGGTTTGTTCCCTGCAGGTTGATGTGGTCGTCGATGACCATCAGCGCGCCGCTCGAGAAGCCGGTGTTCACGCCTCCCGCGGCATTGGTGAGGATCAAGTGCTTCACGCCGAGTCGGCCCATCACGCGGGTGGCAAATACCACGTCACTCGGGTCACGCCCCTCATACAGATGAACACGACCGGCAAGCGCGGCAATGCGCCTGCCTGCCACGTCGCCAATCACCAGGCGTCCCGAGTGTCCGATGACCTTCGACTCGGGCCAGTGCGGAAGATCGCCGTAGGGAATCGCAACAGCAGAGGTGAGCTTTCCGGCAAAGTCGCCGAGTCCGGACCCGAGCACAACGGCTGTGTGAACCGCGCCACCGGCCCGCTGCCGCACTGCCTCGGCCGCGGCCTCGAGTCGCTCGAACCCTCCCATGCTCATACGACACCCTTCATCGGACAGACCCCAGGACGAGAGGCTTCACGACCGGTGCCTGTGCAGCAACACGGATCGCCTCCTCCGCCAGTGAGATCGCTTCGTCGAGGCCGCGACCGTCGTTATAGAGCAGCTCGAGAATCGTGTCGCCTCTGCGGACGGCATCTCCCGGCCTCTTCGCAATCAGCACGCCGGCCCCGTGATCGATGCGGTCCTCGATTCGCCGGCGCCCCGCGCCGAGCGCCATGGACGATCGTCCAATCAGCTCGGCGTGCATACCCGAGACATAGCCGTCGCCCTGCGCGACCACGGCGTGGCGATGGGCAGCACCAGGCAAGCGCTGGTAATCGTCCACCACACCCGCATCTCCGCCCTGCCACGTGATCATGGCCCGCAGCTTTTCGAGCGCCGCGCCTGACGCCAGCGCCTTGCGGACGGCTGGTTCCGCGTCGGCCTCGCTCTGCCGCCCGGACAGCACAACGAGACGTGCGGCAAGCGTCACAACGAGCGACGTGATGTCGTCTGGCGCGCGTCCCTTGAGCAGTTCGATGCACTCGATGATTTCGAGGGCATTGCCAACGGCACGACCCAACGGCACGTCCATGGCCGTAATGAAGGCCTCGGTCCGAATCCCGGCCCGAGTACCTATGGCCACCATCAGCCGTGCGAGCTCGCGCGCGTCCGTTTCGGATTTCATGAATGCGCCGTGGCCGCATTTCACGTCGAGCACGAGCGCCTGGCTGCCCTCCGCCAGCTTCTTGCTCATAACAGAGGCGGCAATCAGCGGAATGCTCGGTACCGTTCCCGTCACGTCTCTCAACGCGTACAGTTTCTTGTCAGCGGGGGCGAGCGACGCCGACTGCCCCACGATCGTCGCGCCAACCTCAACGAGCATCTTCTTGAACTCGTCGAGCGACAGCCCCACGCGGAATCCGGGAATAGACTCGAGCTTGTCGAGCGTGCCGCCGGTGTGGCCGAGGCCTCGACCCGACATCTTCGGCACGACCACGCCGCACGCGGCAGCGATCGGCGAGAGCGCGATCGACACTTTGTCGCCGACGCCTCCGGTACTGTGCTTTCCGACCTTCATGCCGGGCACGTTCGAGAGATCGACGCGGTCGCCCGAGCGCACCATCGCGTCGGTCAACCACACCGTCTCCTCGTCCGACATGCCTCGCAGCACGATCGCCATGAGAAGCGCTGAAATCTGATAGTCGGGAATTGCGGCCGTGCTGACGTCTGTGATGAACGCGTCGATGTCGTCCTTCGACAACGGCTGTCCATCACGTTTCTTCGCAATGATGTCTGTGAAACTCATGCGGGACGCTCAGTATAATCAACATTCCGATGCCTCCGACGCCGGCCGCGATTCCCATGACGGCTGAGCAGGCCCAGGTGCTCACGGAATTCGCTCGCGCCTGCAGAACCGCCGCGCGTTCGGTGTCGCTCTACCCCGCCACGCACCCGGCAATCCAGACATCACTCGCGCGCGTCAGGTCCGCTGCTGCTCGACTGGTGCACACGCGTGAGGTCACGATTGCGGTGCTTCGCGACACGCTGGCGATCGATGGAAAAGCGCCCGCTCGCCCCGACGCGGCCGTGCTCGAGCTGGCGGGTCTCATGCACGACAGACTCATCGGCACCCTGCAGGTGCAGCGCGACGCAGACGGACTGGACTGGCACGCGTTGCTGCTCCTGCTCTCGCAGTCGCCGGAGGACCTCATCGCCGGGGGCGGCATCGCAAAAGCCTGGTCCGAAACAGGACGACGCCATTTCGACATCCGCGAGATCGACTATGCGGAGATCCTCCGCGAACGAGAGGGGGCGTCCAAGTGGGACCAGACACTGAGACTGTGTCTTCGAGGGGACGTCAACAACATCGACGAAACCGCTCTCATGTCGCTCCTGGACGAGTTGGGCGATGCCGCCCGGTTCGGCGAACTCCTCGAACGCCTGCAGACCATCGCTGCCCTGGGAGAACCCACGGTCAGCGCCAGAGTGGGCGCGCTGCTCGAGTTGCTGACACGCATGCTCGAGGCCTCGGTGGCGCGTTCGGGTGAGTCAGGGCGCGAAGATGTGCTCCAGAACGTGGCCGCATCGACGTCGTGGCTGACGCCCGACATGCTCATCGGCCTCATCGAGAAAGCGCGGGCGGCAGAGGATCAGCGGTCCACCCTGGCATCAGAGGTCGTCGAACGTATCGAGGAGCCCACGGTCGCGTCGTTCGTCGCCCGATCAGTTGCACGTGAGAACGGAGCCTCTGAACGACTTGCGCTGGCCCTGCAGTTGCTCGTCCCTGACCTGGAGGGCAAAGAGCGGCTGCTGAGTCTGGCCCGGGAAGAAGCGGCCGCGAGTCCGCTTGGACAACAACCGGGCTTCGCCGAGCTCTGGGAACAGGCCGCCGACATGCTGGCGTCGTACTCGGACGAAACGTTTGTGTCTGGAGACTACGCACGCGAACTGTCCAGCGCGTCTACGCAGGCACTCGAGGTCGAGCGCGTCTCCGACGATCCGCCTCAGCGCGTGGACACCTGGCTCGCCACGGTGAACGATGCGGCGCTAAGAGAACTGGACCTGAGTCTGCTGCTCGACCTGCTGCGAATTGATACCGATGTCACGCGATGGCAGGAAGTCACCAGCCTCGTCGTCACCGACATCGAGCAGCGCACCCGCCGCGGCGACGTCGCGGATGCACAACGGCTGGTGTTCGCGCTCGTGGCAGAGGCCGGCAACGAGCGGCGCCCCGCCCTCAAGTCCGTCACGGTAACCGCGATCGACACGCTGGCGGACGGCGCGCTCGCGAAGGACGTCGCGTCCGCGCTGCGGACAGCGGACGACGGCGACGTCGAGGCGTATGGACGCCTCTGTCGAACCGTGGGTTCGCGCATGATCGGACCGCTGGCAGAAGCCCTGCTTGCCGAGGACAACAGCCGGACGATTCGGCGATTGCGGGATGTGCTTCTGGGATTCGGTACGGCCGGGCGCGAGACCGTGGAGCGGCTGAAGGCTTCGCCCAAAGCCAACGTGCGGCGCACGGCGATCGAAATGCTCCGCATGTTTGGCGGGCAGGATGCCCTTGCCGATCTCTCGGCGATGCTCGACGACGCGGATCCCCAGGTGCAGCGAGACGCGATCCGGGCGATCGCGCAGATCGGCAGCGACGAGGCGTTCGCCATTCTCCAGAAGGCCCTCGTCGTCGGCACGGCGTCCGGGAGCCGGATCACGCAGCAGCTCGTGAGTCTTCGCGAAGCGAAGGCTGTTCCCCTCCTCTGTTACGTGCTCGATCACTCGAAGCCTCGCGGCCCGTTTGTGGACGTGCACACGCAGATCATCGACGCGCTCGGCGCGTTGGGACCACACGCCGAGTCGGTCAAGACGCTGAAGGCCGCGCTCTACCGAGGGGAATGGTGGGCGCCCGGGAGAACCGCTACGCTGCGTCGGGCGGCGGCGCTTGCCCTGAAACGGATCGGCTCGGCCGAGGCGCTCGAAGTCCTTGAGGCCGCCGCGCACGATGGAAGTCGCCGCGTACGCGTCGCGGCGCAGGCGTCCGAGGACGCCAAACCGCGCGGCAAGGGCAGGCGGACGTGAGCTCGCCGCTCCGGGCCAAACAGGCCGACGAGCTCGTGCGCCGATTTGCTGCAGCGCTCAGGGGCGTGCAGCTCTACGCCCCGACGCATCCACTCGTGGCTCGCAGCGTGACCGCGCTGGCCGAAGCGCTGGCTCCCGTGCTCGCCACCACACCCTCGATCGCGATCGGCATCATTGGTGAGGACCTCGTCGTAGGAGACATCCCTGTTCCGCGCGCCGCCGAGAGCATGGGAAAGCTGACCCAGCAGCTGCAGCAGGTGAAGATCGAGCGGATCGTCATCGAGCAGGGCGTGCAGCTGGATGAGCTCACCGAGCTCATCCAGACGCTCGGCGCGTCCGATGCCACGCCAGAGTCCACGGCCGTACTCGCACAGCTGACACACGTCCGGGTCGGGCGGATCGAAGTTGATGACGCGGCGAACATCGCGACTGCGGATATGGCCACGTGTCGAAGGTTGTACGAAGAGGCCGTCATTGCAGCCGAGACACTCTGGGAGAGCGCCAGGACGGAAGGCATGCCGGATGCGAACACCGGCCGGGAAGCCGTGGACTCTCTCGCGCATGAGGTCTCGCAGAATCGGACCGCCCTGCTGGCGCTCACCGCGCTCAAGGAGTACGACAGCTACACGTTCACGCACATGGTGAACGTCTCGATTCTCACGATGGGACAGGCCCGAGGGCTCGGGATCGACGGCACACTCCTTCGAGAGTTCGGGCTGTCGGCGCTGCTCCACGACATCGGCAAAGTGCGCACGCCGACCGACATCCTCAATAACCCTGGGCAACTGACGGAGACTGAGATCGAGATCATGCGCCGCCATCCCGTGGATGGCGCGGCGATCCTCAGACGGACTCCGGAGATTCCCACGCTCGCGCCTGTAGTCGCCTTCGAGCATCATCTCCGTCTGGATGGCTCGGGCTACCCGTTCGGAACGTCACCCCCCACGTTGAATCTCGGAACGATGCTCTGTGGCATCGCCGACGTGTACGATGCCATGCGTTCGCAGCGGGTCTATCAACCTGCGTTCCCCACCGACCGAATCCTGGCGGTGCTCGAACAGAACGACGGCACACGGTTCGACCAGCATCTCGTGCGCAGGTTCGTTCAGCTCGTGGGCATCTATCCCGTGGGCAACCTCGTACGCCTGGAGAGCGGAGAGATCGCGGTGGTTCTGCAGACGCACGCGCCGAGCCCGTATCGCCCAAGGGTCCGGGTGGTACGGGATGCGTCAGGCAAGGAAGTCCACCGCGGGCGCGAGATCAATCTCTGGGACGAGAGTGAAGGGCCGCGGCCCGCGATTCAGGCGCCTGTGGATCCGGCCGACTATGGGATCGATCCGCTTACGTATCTGTAGGCGCCGGGCGCTAGGCTTTCGGCTCTGGGCGCGCTAGGCTGGGGTTGTTTCGCTTTTTCGAAGAGGGCGCATGAAGATTTCTGGAACCTTTGGACTGCTCGCAACCACCTGCATGGCGGCGGTGCTGCTCATCAGCACGACGACCGCGCAAAGCGACCGTCCGGTTCAAGCGTCGCCGCGGCTGCTTTCAGAGGCGGGATTGCCGGCCATCGACCGCGGGGTGCGAGATTTCGATCCACCACGCCCGCCCCGCGGCGCGCGTACAGCCAGGGCCGCCGGCGGCGCGGCCGCTGCGCCGTTCCTGCGCGGCAGCATCATCGTCAAGTTCAGGCCAGGCACGACGGCGACTGCGCAGCGCGCGATGCTGGCACGGGTCAACGGGACGCTGACGCCCTCGCTCTCGAATGCCGCGTTCGATATCGTCGCCATCGATCCCGCCTCGGATCCGGAAGCTGTTGCGAGCCGGATGGCGGCGCAGCCGGACGTCGAGTACGCGCAGGCCCGGTATCGCGTGTATCCGAGCTTCGTGCCCAACGACCCGCTCTATGCCAGGCAGTGGAACTTCCCTGCCCTCGACATGGAGCGCGCATGGGACATCAACCCTGGAGCCACCCCATCGATCATCGTGGCCGTACTGGACAGCGGCGTCGCCTACCGGTCGGCGACGATGAGCTACTTCGCGGAGCCGATCGATTTCGGGTTCGAGTTCTTTCCCGCACTCGGTCAGGTCACGATTCCGTTTGCCGCGGCGCCAGACCTCGGAGGTGCGGATCGGTTCGTCGCGCCGCGTGACTTCATCTGGGATACCACGATGCCACTCGACCTCGACGGCCACGGCACGCATGTGACCGGCACGGTCGGCCAGCTCACCAATAACGGCGTTGGCGTGGCCGGGATGGCGTTCAACGTCCGCATCATGCCGGTGAAAGTGATCGATGGATTGTGGGACTTCGTCTTCGGCAGCCCCTTCGAAGCCACCGACGACGTCATCGCGCGTGGGGTCCGGTATGCGGTGGACAACGGCGCACGGGTGCTCAACATGAGCATCGGCCGCAATGGATCTCCAGCGCCGGTCGTCAGGGATGCCGTGTCCTACGCGGTCTCGAAGGGTGCAGTCGTCGTGCTCGCGGGCGGCAATGAATTCGAGGAACGGAACCCTGTCGGGCGCTTCGTGGAGTTCGCACCGGCCATCGACGGTGCGATCTCGGTGGGTGCGACCGGCCGGCGTGGCACGCGGGCGTTCTACTCGAGCACCGGACCGTATATCGAGCTCGTCGCGCCTGGCGGCGATCAGCGCGCCGACGGTACGACCGGCGGAATCCTGCAGCAGACCTACGATCTCGACCTGACGGAAACCTACTTCGACGGCCCGGCTCGGTATCGCGCGCCGCGTTTCGACTCCTTTGCCTACGACTACTTCCAGGGAAGCTCGATGGCCGTTCCGCATGTGGCCGGATTTGCCGCGATGCTCATGCAGCAGGGGATCACCGATCCTGCCGCGATCGAAGCCATCATGAAGCGCTTTGCGACCGACCTCGGGCCCACTGGACGCGACGACGCGTATGGGTACGGGCTCATCAACCCGCGCGCGGCGCTGCGCGGCCTGGGGTTGGTGAGGTAGAGCAGGGGTTCGGGGCTCGGGATTCGATGGCGAGTGACTTTCGGGCGCAGGTGATGGCGATCGTGCGGCGGATCCCGAGAGGACGCGTGGCGACCTACGGGGACATCGCCGAGCTGGCCGGTCACCCACGTGCCTGGCGGGCCGTTGGCTCGCACATGCGGCAGTGCAAAGACCCGGGCGTGCCCTGTCACCGGGTGGTCGGCGCCGGCGGGGCGCTGGGGGGCTACGGCGGAAACCCGCAGGTGAAACGCGAGTCGCTCCGAGCTGAGGGGATTGAAGTCGGCGTCTCGGCGATACGTGCGTTCAAGACAGTGAGGTGGGCGCCGAAGGCGAAGAAATAGCCCCGAGTTCCGAATCCCGACCCCCTACCCGATCGCCATCAAATCAAACTGTTCGTGATGCAGCTGTGCGTCGGGACGGACAGCAATTTCCCGGCCGAGCGACTGCTTCAGATCCTTGAACACGGCGCGTTCTTCGTCTCGCAAGGCCCGGGCGATGTCTGGATTCACGCGCAAGATGAGGCTCTGGCCGTTGAGATCCACCCCGATCTTCTTCACCTCGGACAGGATTTCGTAGCAGATCGTCGAGCTGGACTTGATCACGGCGCTTCCCGCGCAATAGGGACAGGGCTCGGTGAGCACACGTTCGAGACTCTGCTTCACCCTCTTCCGCGTGATGATGACGAGGCCGAAGTCCGAGACTTGCAGGGCCTTGGACGGCGACCGGTCCCTCCTCAACTCCTGTTCGACCGTCTGGAAGACCTTCTGGCGGTTCTTCTTCTCTTCCATGTCGATGAAATCGAGCACGATGATGCCGCCGAGGTCACGCAGCCGAATCTGCCGCACGATCTCCTTGGCGGCTTCGAGATTCGTCTTGATGATGGTGTCTTCGAGCCGGCCGGCGGTCTTCTTGCCGACGTATCGTCCCGTGTTGACGTCGATGGCGACGAGCGCTTCGGTCTGGTTGATGACGATCGACCCGCCCGACTTCAGCCAGACCTTGCTGCGCAGCGCACGGTCGATCTCGACCTGCACGCCGTACTCCTCGAAGATCGGATAGTCCTTTTCGTAGAGCTTCACCTTGGACGCGAGCGAGGGCATGATGCGCTCGATGAGCTCGCAGACCCGGCGGTACTCCAGCTCGTTGTCGATTCGAACCGCTGAAAACTCCTCGGTCAGGAGGTCGCGCAGGAGCTTGGCCACGAGGCTCTGCTCCTGGTAGACGACGGCAGGGGCGCGAGAGGACTCGAACTTCCGTCGCACATCGGTCCAGACGCGATGGAAGTAGGTCAGGTCGGCGACGATGTCCTCTTTGGGACGCCCTGCGGCAGCCGTCCGGATGATGACACCGCCGGTGAACCCGTGCTGTTCGCGGAACTCCCGGACGATGGCCCGCAGGCGGCTCCGCTCCTCGCGGGAGTCGATCTTCCGGGACACGCCGACGTGGTCAACCGTCGGCATGAAGACCAGAAACCGGCCTGGCATGGTGGCGTGGGAGGTCAGGCGGGCGCCTTTGGTGCCGAGGGGCTCCTTCGACACCTGGACGATGATCTCCTGGCCTTCCTTGAGGAGATCTTCGATCTTCGGTTCCGGCCCCTTCTCACGGTCACGGCGCCCGGGAGGCCCGTTGCGTCGAGGGCCCGACTGCGCCTGTCGCGCAGCCGCACTCCCGTCAGCGGCGGGCGGGTTCAGCCCCGCTGCCTCGTCATCGGTTTCGAAGCGCTCGAATTCCTCAGACGAGGGAATGGCGTCGCTGACGTACAGAAAGCCGTCGCGTTCGAGTCCAAGATCGACGAACGCTGACTGCATGCCGGGCAGGACTTTCGAGACCCTGCCCTTGTAGAGATTCCCGACTACACCGCGTGACCGTTCGCGCTCGATGAAAATTTCAGCGACATGGTCGTCCTCGAGGATTGCGACCCGGGTCTCGTGGGCGCTCGAGGAGATGATCATCTCCTTGGTCATGCCCGATAGTCTCCGCGGGCAACCGGCGTGGCGTTCGACGGATCCGGGCCCGGCCCGCCACATCGTGGCAGGTTGGCGTCATCCTGAAGAACGCATGCATGTCCGGTAAGGCCCCTATTGGACGAATCCTGGGATCCGTCCGCTAATTAGTAAAACGGCGCATCCGAACGTTGAGGATCAGGCCGAACCCCGCCAAGGTAGCAATCATGGAGGAGCCGCCGTAGCTCATGAGCGGTAGCGTCAGTCCTTTGACCGGCGCAAGGCCGGCCGACATCGTGATGTTGTAAATCACCTGGAACGTGAAGCTGGCAAGCACTCCCAGCACCAGGTACGCGCCAAGGCGGTCTTTCGCAAGCTGAGCCGCCTGGATTGCCCGCATGATAATGAAAAAATACAGGCCGAGCGCCACAATAACGCCGGCAAACCCCTGCTCCTCGGCCAGCACCGAGAAGATGAAATCGTTGTGTGCCACTGGAAGGAACCGTAGTTGCCCCTGGGTACCTTCGGTAAACCCTTTCCCCCACGGTCCGCCCGACCCGACCGTGATCCGAGCCTGGATCTGCTGATACCCGGCCCCGCGCGCATCCTGCGCCGGGTCCAGGAATGTCGAAATGCGCTCCTTCTGGTAGTCCTGGAGCGCGAACCTCCATGCAATGGGCGCCGCGAGCACGGCGACGACCGCCAGGATACCGAGCAACCGCATCGGCATACCGGCGACAAACGCGACCGCGAATGCCACAGGAATGAGCGTCGCGGCCGTCCCGAGGTCCGGCTGCTTCGCGATGATGAACAGTGGAATGGCTGTGACCGCACCGGCGATCACGAGATCGACGTTCGACACGACCCCGCGCCGGCTATCGCCGAGAAACTTCGCGAGCACCAGGGCCAGAGTGGCCTTGGCGAACTCAGATGGCTGCAGATTGAATGCGCCCAGATCGATCCAACGGCGAGACCCGCCACGAACGGCGCCAAAAAGGAGGACGTAGATCAGGAGGACGACGACCGCGCCGTAGATCCAGTGCGACTTGTCCGCCAGCGTGCGGTAGTCGATGCTGAGGCAGACTACCAGCGCCACGGTCCCGAGCAGAATCCCGACGATCTGCGTTTCGACAATGGCCGTCCAGCCGCCAGTCGCGCTGTAGATCTGCGACAGACCGATCGCGCAGAGCGCGAGGATCGCGGCGAGCAGACCGAAGTCGATGTGGTGATAAAGGCGTCGCTCGAACACGGCTTGTGGTGCCTCGTCCTGACCTGCCGCTAGTGCGTGCCCGAGGCTGTGCCCCTGGCAGCGGGCAACACCTGCACGATCGCGGTGTCGGGATCGATTTCCTGATCCAGAACAGGGGTTGGCGGCACTACCGGGTCCAGCGTCGGAAGCGGCCGGCCTTCCTGTTTCGCGAAATATGTTTCGATCACGTGCTTGGCGATCGGGGCGCCAAGGAAACCGTGCTCATTATGCTCGCCAAAGATGACCCCGGCGATCTGCGGGTTGTCCCTGGGAGCAAAGAACACGAACCAGCCATGGTCACGCAGGTCGCGGCCGCTGTTCCGCGCCGCCAGACGTCCCTGATTCGAAATCACCTGCGCGGTGCCTGTCTTTCCCGACACATCCCGGCCAGCAATGCGGGCGCGGCCGCCGGTTCCAGACGCGTTCACCACCATCCACAAACCATCGTGCAGCGCGGACAGCGTCTCCGGGCGGAACGCGACGCGATCGGCCACTGCCGTCGGCACCACCTTCTTCCAGCCGGCGCCTTCGTCCACAGCGCGGATGACGTGCGGGGTCACGCGTGTGCCACCGTTCGCCACGGTCGCAATCATGACGGCGAGCGACGCGGGGGTCACCGACACCTGGCCCTGGCCGATCGAAACGGAAATCGTCTCGCCTGGGTACCAGCGCTCACCCGTACGCTCGAGCTTCCACGCCGTGGAGGGCACGAGGCTCTCCTGTTCGTTCGGTAAATCGATCCCGGTCTTTCCGGCGAGACCGAGCTTCTCGGCCCACTTGTGGATCTTGTCCACGCCCAGCATGTTGCCCAGCGTGTAGAAGTAGACGTTGCACGACTTTTCGAGTGCGTGCCGCATGTCCATGAGGCCGTGCCCCCCGCGCAGGTGGCACATGAAGTAGCGGCCGAAGAACGACGCGCCGCCCGGGCAGTTCACTTTGAAATCGGGCGTTACGAGCCCTTCTTCGAGGGCGGCAGTCGCCACGACGATCTTGAACGTAGATCCTGGTGAATAGCGGCCTTGTATCGCGCGGTTCTGCAGCGGCCGCAGACTGTCGGTATTGAGTGCGGCCCACGTCGCACTATCGATACCTGACGCGAAGTCGTTCGGGTCGTAGGCCGGCAGGCTGACGAGCGAAAGAACTTCGCCATCGCGCGGGTCGAGAATGACGGCGGAGCCATTGAACCCCGCGTGCCGGAATCCGTCTTCGGCGGCCTTCTGGAGGTCGTAATCGATCGTCAGCTGCACCCGGCGGCCGGCAACCGGCGGCACTTCTTCCAGCGTTCGAATCTCGCGCCCCATGCTGTTCACGACGACGCGGCGCGCGCCGTCTTCGCCCATCAGCAGCTTGTTGTAGACACGTTCGACGCCTGACTGGCCGACGATCGAGCCTGTCGCGATCCCGTCGCCAATCTGCGCGTCGCTGGCCTCACCGACGTATCCAAACAGGTGCGCGGCCAGCGCCTCGGTCGGGTACCGGCGCATGGGAACTTCTTCTACAACGACATCGGGCAGTTCGAAGTCCAGACGACGGGCTGAGAGCGCGGCGACCTGCGCAAGCGACGCATCCTCGAGCACGACGATCGGCCGATAGGCCGGCTCACCTTTGTGGCGTTCGACGATCTGGCGTACGTCTTCGACATCGAGGCCGGCGACTTCGGAGACGAGGTTGATGGTGCGGTCGAGATCTTTCGTGTGCTCGCGAACAATCGAAACCGTGAGCGAACCTCTGTTCTCGACGAGCACTTTGCCGTTGCGATCGAACAGCACACCGCGCGGTGCGCGGAGCGCCAGCGTCCGCTGATGGTTGTTCTCGGCCATCTCGCGGAACTGCGCGTGCTGCACGATCTGCAGAAACCAGAACCCGACCGCGAGCGCGCCAAACGTCAGCGCCACACCCCAGCGCAATATCGTGAGGCGTCCGTCGATTCGGCGGCGATCTTCAGTAGAAGCCACGTCTAGTGTTTCGGACGGCGCGAAAGACGTCTGCGCTCGACCGCTCCTGGCAACGACTCAACAACTGTGAACGCAATCATGCCGACGGCGGCGTTTCCGAGCGCCTGACTGAGAATCGCCGCCCACGGAGACGGAAACGACCGCAGCCCCATCAGCACGTAGAACCCCATGAATACTGCCGCGTGAACCGTGCTGGCCATCAGGAACATCACGAGTCGCGGCAACGCCGCCGTGACGATAAACTGCTGGCCGATCGCACCTACCGCGAATCCCACGATCGACTTCGCCAACCCGCCGACGCCGATGACGCCACTGCTCGACAGCGCGTCCTGGATAATCCCCGCGACGCTCCCGGTGAGCATCCCTGTCACCGGACCGCACGTCAACGCCACGTATACGACCGCCACCAGCACGAGGTCCAGGGCCACTGTGCCGCCGACCAGAAACCGCGCCAGCGTGGTCTGGAGCGCGAGAGCTACCGCAATCGCGATGGGAACCCAGACAACCTTCACTCGCGCGCCTGTGCTCCCTGCTCCGCGCCGGAATCAGCTGCCGTGGCCTCGGCCACAGGCCGCTCGGGCGACAGCACGACCAGCAGGGCTTCGAGAGAGGCAAAGGGGACGGCCGGCTTGATCACGATGGCCCCGAAAGCGCCGCCCACCCGCTCAATCGATTCTATCTGACCAACGACAAAGCCCTTCGGGTAAATGCCGTCAATTCCGGAGGTGACCACGACATCGCCGACGACGATGTCGGCGGTCTCTGAGACGTAATTGAAGCGCAGGTCGCTGCCTGTCCCTTCAACCACTCCCTGAGCCCTGGAGCGCTCCACGAGCGCCCCTGCGGCGGCGTTCCGGTCGATCAGCAGCTGGACCTTCGCCGCCCGGCTGCTCGGCGTAATCACGCGCCCGACGACCCCGTCCGGAGAAATCACCGCGAGGTCAGGACGAACACCGTCCGAAGCGCCCTTGTCGATGGTCAGGGTCCGGAAGTCGGGGCTCGCACTGCTGGCGATCACCCGGGCCGCAACCGTGGACAGCGATGCCTCGGACCGCAGTTCCAGAAGTGCCTGCAGCGTGCGCGACTGCTGCGCCAGCGCTCGCTCCTGCTGCAGGGTCACATGAAGCTGGCTGATTTCCTGCTGAAGCCGCTCGTTCTCGCTCCGGACCGAGCGCAGGGCCAGGTAGTCGCCCCAGGAAGACCGCACGCCGCCGATGACAGACGACGCACCGCGCTGCACTTCGGCAAACGAGCCGAAGGTCACGGCTTCGAGCATGGGCACACCACGATCGGTCGTGACCTGGGCGGAGATGAGCACGATATGGCCGATCGTGACGGCTCCGAACAGGTAGCCAGCTCTCAGGCGGAAATCGAGAATGGCCATGAAGGCTAATCTATCGAAATTTTCCGGAGCAGGTTGAAGTCAGAAAGCATCTTCCCCGCTCCGAGCACAACCGACGACAGGGGGTCCTCAGCCATCGCCAGCGGAAGACCCGTCTCTTCGCGCAGGCGCTTGTCGAGGTTTCTCAGGAGGGAGCCGCCGCCAGTCAGTACGATACCGCGATCCACGATGTCGGCGGACAACTCCGGCGGGGTGCGCTCGAGCGCCACGCGCACGGCATCCACGATCACGTTCACTGTCTCGGCAAGCGCCTCGCGAATCTCGGCGTCGCTGACCGTGATCGTCTTGGGCACACCTTCAATCAGGTGCCGACCCTTGATCTCCATCGACATTTTTTCGTCGAGCGGGAAGGCCGACCCGATCTCCATCTTGATCGCTTCTGCGGTCCGCTCACCAATGAGCAGGTTATAGGCCTTCTTGATGTACTGGATGATCGCCTCGTCCATCTCGTTGCCCGCCACGCGGACAGCCTTGCTGTAGACGATGCCCGCGAGCGAAATGACCGCGATGTCGGTGGTGCCGCCGCCGATATCGACAATCATGTTGCCCGAGGGCTCGGTGATCGGCATCCCGGCGCCGATGGCCGCTGCCATCGCTTCTTCGATGAGATACACCTCACTGGCCTTGGCGCGGTACGCGCTGTCCTTCACCGCGCGCTTTTCGACCTGCGTGATCTCGGAAGGCACGCCGATGACGATGCGCGGACGCACCCAGACGTTCCGGTTGTGGGCCTTCTTGATGAAGTAGGTCAGCATCTTCTCGGTGACTTCGAAGTCAGCGATGACGCCGTCCTTCATCGGCTTGATTGCCACGATATTGCCGGGGGTGCGCCCCAGCATTTCCTTGGCGTCCTTGCCGACGGCCTCGACCCGGCCGTTTACCTTGTTGATGGCAACAATTGAGGGCTCGTTGACCACGATGCCCTTGCCGCGCGCATAGACGCACGTGTTCGCCGTGCCGAGGTCTATCGCGAGATCGTTAGAAAACAGGGAGAAAACCGAGCCCAAACCCACTTTTAGGTGATCCTCTCAGCGACCTTGATGCCGTCGCCGCCGGCGTCTTTGACCCGGTACATTGCGGAATCTGCAGACTTTAATAATTCTTCGGCCGAAGCGGCTGCGTTCGGCAGGGTAGCCACCCCGATGGAGGCGGTCAGCCGGAGCGCCAGACCCTCGCCTTTGAGGAAGACAAAGGCCCTGATTCGCTCGCGAATCCTGACGGAAACAGCCATGGCGCCGACCGGGTCGGTGTCGGGCAACACGAGCGCAAATTCATCACCGCCGAACCTGGCGACCACATCCGTTTCACGGGCGCTGCTCTTGATGACGCCAGCGGCCTCCACGAGCGCCCGGCTGCCGGCCAGGTGTCCGTGGTTGGTGTTGATGCTCTTGAAGCCGTCCATGTCGATGAACAGCACCGACAGCGGCCGTCCGCTGCGGCTGGCCCGCTTTGCCTCACGCCGCAATACGAGGTTCAAATACCGCGAATTAGCCAGCGATGTCAGGTCGTCGGTAATGGAAAGCGCTTCCTCTTTGCGGAACGACAGCGCGTTGTCGAGCGCCAGGGCCACGAGTTCGAAAATCGTCTGGATCCGCTTCTGCACCGAGGGGCTGAAAGCCGGGATCGTCGCGGACCGCGCCGGATCGAGCGCGATCAGCGCGCCAACGGTCCGGCCACGGCTGAGGAGGGGAAAACCCAGAACGCTCCCGCTCGTACCAGCACCGGTCCGGCTGTCCTGGTTCAGGTCGGCGGACCCGAACCCTGTTCCCTGTACCACCACCCAGTTTGCCACCTTCCACACAGAGGGCTCGATGTCAGAAGTCACGCCTCGTTGAGCCAGAAATGCCAGCCGGCCGTTGATGTCCGCGGCCACGACCGCCCAGCACGGGGCGGGAATCCAATCGTTCGCTTCTTTCAGGAGCCACGCACCGATGTTTTGCGGGTCGAGAGTGGCGTTTGCCTCGCGCACGATCCGGATGACCGCGTCGCGGCTGTCGAGTCCAGCCCGGAGCTCGCGAGAACGAAGCTTGACGCGCGCACCGAAGTCCAGGGCGCCACGGGTGGTCGGTTTCGCGACCTTAGGCTTGGGAGAGATGGGACTCACCTCTCATGGCGCGCGCGATCGGGCATGCCGGTCAGTGGTTGTGTGCCGCTAAGTCCTTGGGAACTCAATAAATATATCACGGCAGGTGGAGAAGATGACCGCCTCCGTCTGCACAAAAATCCGGCTCGGTTCGGGCCTCCGGCCGTCGCGCGGTCCCGTGGTACCATGCACGGTCTGTTTCGAGGTTACCAATGACAATGCTGGATAGGATGCGGCGCCACAAGGGCTGGCTCAAGTGGAGTCTTGCCCTGGTCGTGCTCGCTTTCGTGATCTTTTACATCCCAAGCTTTCTAGGCACTCCCACCGCCGTGGGCGTGGGCACCGTGGGTGCGGCGCCGACCGAAGTCATCGCCGAGGTCGAAGGGCGCGACGTCACCGCCGGTCAGTTCCTGCAGCGTTACAACGCGCAGATGCAGGCCTATCGCAACGCGTACGGCCCCAGCCTGAACGATCAGATTCTCAAGCAACTCGGGATCGATCAGCAGATTCTGCAGCAGATGATCGACGAGCAGGCGGCCGTCATCGAAGCGGAACGTCAAGGACTTACCGTCAGTGACGACGAACTGGCGCAGCGGATTTTCGCGATGCCGGGTCTTCAGGAGAACGGGAGATTCGTCGGGGAACAGCGGTACGAGTTGATCCTTCGCAGTCAGGTACCGCCGCTGACCAAAGCGGCCTTCGAAGAGAACCTGCGTCGCGGCCTGGTCATCGACAAGCTCCGCGCGGCGCTGACCGATTGGATGACCGCATCGGACGCAGAGATCGACCGCGAGTTCACGCGTCGCAACGAGAAGGTCAAGCTGGAAGTTGTGGCGTTGACGGCGGACGCGTTCCGCAGTCAGGTGACGGTCACCGATGCCGATGTGGCCACGTATTTCGACTCACGAAAAGAAACGTACCGCGTTGGCGAGCAGCGCAAGGTGAAGATGCTGGTCGTCGATCGCCAGCAGGCACTCACCAGAGTGATCATCCCGGCAGGCGAAGTCCAGCGCTACTACAACGCCAACCTGCCTCAGTACCAGACGCCCGAACAGATCCGCGCGAGCCACATCCTGCTGAACACGGCTGGCAAGGATGAGGCCGCGGTGCGCAAGCAGGCCGAAGATCTGCTCGCGCAGATCAAAGCTGGCGGCGACTTCGCGGCACTGGCCACCAAGTTCTCCGAAGACCCAGGCTCCAAAGCGAACGGCGGCGATCTCGACTACTTCGGTCGGGGCCGCATGGTTCCTGAATTCGAGAATGCCGCGTTTGCCCTGGAGATCGGCCAGACGAGCGACCTCGTGAAGAGCCAGTTCGGATTCCACATCATCAAGCTGACCGACAAGAAGGCCGCCGTGACGCGGCCGCTCGCCGAGGTTCAGCAGCAGATCGAAGAGCAGCTCAAACAGCAGCGAGGCGACCAGCAAATCACCGCCCGTGCAAATGAGCTCGCAGCCCGCATCAGGACCCCGGCTGACCTCGATACCGTTGGGAAAGAAGCCGGGCTGACGACGTCTGAAAGTGACTTCTTTGGTCGTGAGGATCCTGTGCCGGGCCTGGGCGTCGCTCCGCAGGTCGCTGCCACAGCGTTCCAGCTTGCCGACGGCGCTGTGAGCGGCTCGGTTGCGTCGCCAAATGGACCGGTGTTCATCACGGTCACGGGCAAGCGCGAGCCGTACGTGCCGACGCTCGATCAGGTCAAGGACCGCGTGCGCGAGGATCTCATCCGCTCGCGCGCGACGGAGCTGACTCAGCAGCGGGCCGCTGCAATTGCCACATCGCTCCGCTCAGCGTCGAATTTCGCTGCCGCCGCCAAAGCGCAGGGATTTGAAGCGAGTGAGACCGCGCTCATCACGCGTGAATCCGCGCTCCCGAACATCGGTGCCAGCGCAAAAGTGGACGAGGTGGCCTTCAGCCTTCCGGCCGGAAGCGTCAGCGAGCCGATTGCCACCGAGACCGGCACGGTGATCGTCCGCGTCGTTGAACGTGACGAGGTGACGCCGGACGAACTGCGTCAGGGACGCGAGGCGTTCCGCGAACAGTTCCTGGGAGAGCGACGCGCCAAGTTCTTCACCGCGTACTTGTCGAAAGCCAAGGAGCGGATGGCGATCCAGATCAACCAGCCGGTCATCACACGCATGATGGCCGCGACGCTGTAGAAACAGGGGGCTCGGCTGAAGCCGAGCACTACGACCGACTGCGACCGTTCGCTGTTCCTACGTAGTGCTCGACTTTAGTCGAGCCCGTAAACCTCACCTCACAAAGGCGAACGGCATCAGCGCGAGTGGCTCTCCGCGTCTGAATATTCTCGCGGGGGCGGTCAACGCCGCGACCACGCGCGCTTCAGAACCCAGCACCTGCGACCAGATCGCCGCGCTCGTCCCTCGTGACAGACGATCACTCAACGCCTCGTACAGCGTGCGCGGCGCGGGATACGTCACCAGCTCTACATCCTGGTCCTCGGGAATGCCCGCGCGATCTTTCGCAACAGCGATCGCCGTATCCAGGCCCCCGAGCATGTCCACGAGTCCCCGGTCTCTCGCCTGCTGACCGGTCCAGACACGACCTTGCGCGACCTCTTCGACCTGCGCCGGCGTACGGCGGCGCGACGCCGCGGCTTTCTGCACGAAGCCGTCGTAGAAGACGCGCATGTAGCCCATGATCTTCTCTCGCTGCTCGGGCGTGAACGGCTCGAACGGGGACGAAATGGTGGCGTTGCGGCCAGACTGCACCGTGGCCGTAGAAATGCCGATCTTGCCCAGCGTGTCACCGATGACGACCTTGCCGCCGAAGATGCCGATGGAACCGGTCAGCGTCCCCGGCTGCGCCACGATCACATCCGCAGGCATGGAGATGTAGTAGCCGCCAGACGCCGCAAGATCCGACATCGAGGCTACGATCGGGCGGGACGGATTCTGCTCGTGCGTGATTGTCAGCTCACGCCAGATGACATCAGACGCCACCGATGACCCACCCGGACTGTCCACTCGCAGCACAATCGCCTTGATGGAATCGTCGTCACGAATCCGCTGGATCTGCTCAACCATCGTGTCGGAGCCGACGACCGCGCCGTTCACGGTGTCGTAGACACTGTCTCCTGACGCAATCACGCCTGCGGCATACAGGACGGCAATGCGCGCCTGCGGCGTGATCCCGAGCGATCGCGGTGTCACCTGCCGGTAGTCGGACTCTTCGACGTGCGGCAGGTCTTTCTCGAAGAGATCGAGGTCTGCAATGCGATCGTCGAGCTGGTCGAGATACGCCAGGCCGTCCACGAGCCCTGACTGCTCCGCCGCAGCCGGCGCAAACGGCCCATCATCAACCAGAGTGCGAACGTCACTGACGCTCTTCTTTCGCGCCTCGGCAATGTGGGTCACGAGCTGTTCGTAGAGATCGCGATTGAGCGATTCGCTCATCTCGCGATGTTCTGGCGTGAACTCCGTCTGCGTGAACTGGTTCACGGCCGTCTTGTACTCACCGATATGGACGAAGTCGGGATACGCGCCGACCTTGTCGAGGGCGCCCCGCAGAAAGACTTCATACGACGCGACGCCGGTCAGATCGAGCGGACTGGTGGGCAACAGAAACACGCGGTCGGCTGCGCTGGCCAGGTAGTACTCCCGATCGCCGCCGTACTCGAGGAACGCGACAACCGCCTTGCCCGATTCCCGGAAATCCACGATCGCATCACGCAGTTCCTGGAGCTTGCCCCACAGTGGGAGCTCGAGCGTCGAGGGCAGCAGCAGGACGCCAGTGATTCGGGGATCACGCTTCGCCTTGCCCAGACTCTCCACGATGCTGCGGACCGTCGTGGACTCATTCCCGAGCACCTGTCCAACCACGTCATCGGGCCGGACTTCAAGGAGCTCGCCGCCAGGACGCACAACGAGGACGGCGCTGTCGGGTATGGACGGCCCGCGCGACGACGCGAAGTACGCGACGACCAGGAGCACGACGAACGAGAGCGTCATCACGCCCGTGGCCATGACAATGAACTTGAGACTTCTTCCTAAACGCACGAGAACCTCCTGAGTACAGCGGGCGACGACATTCCTCGCCATCACAATGCCACGTATAATCGCGACATGCGGAATCTTGCGTTTTTGGCTGTTTTTTCACTGATCCTCGCGGCTGGTTGCGGGGGTGACGCTGAAAGGAACTCCGTGGCAGAACTCATCAAACAGGACGTGCGTCCGGGCACGGGCGCCGAGGCTGTAGCTGGACGTACCGTGACCGTGCACTACACCGGATGGCTCTATGATCCGTCGCGACCCGAGAACAAGGGCGCACAGTTCGACAGCTCTCGCGACCGCAATGAGCCCTTCTCATTCGGCCTTGGCGGCGGCCAGGTGATCCAGGGATGGGACGAGGGCGTGGCGGGTATGAAGGTCGGAGGTCAGCGAGTCCTGACCATCCCATCTGCCATGGGATACGGAGCGCGCGGCGCCGGCGGCGTGATTCCCCCGAACGCGACGCTGCTATTTGACGTCGAACTCCTGGACGTGAAATAGGCTTTAGGCTCTCGGCTCTGGGCTGAGAGCCTAGTAATACCAATCCACCACAACATCGCGCACGCCGGCTGTAACCGCTTTCACCTCGTGCGCGGTGGCTGAAAAGAACGTCACGAGCGTTCCTTCCTCGGGCACGATCACGATGGGATCGTCGGCATCGTCCACGGCGCGTTCCGGGTAAATCACCAGTTCACCGCCAGAGAACTCGCCGGTCCGCAGACCGGGACGCGAGCTGTTCAGAAAGAGCACGGCCGAGATCCTTCGCCGCGACGCGTCCGGAAAGCTCTCATCAACGGCGTGGTCCACGTGACGGCGATAGTGACCGCCTGGACCATAGCTGAGAAACCCCGAGCCCTCGCGCGTGGTGAGCGACAGCCCATGGCGCGCGCCAATCCCCTCACGCGCGGCGTCGAGTGTTGACTCGACGATCCCCAAGGTCTCCGGATCCACGTCGATATCGAAGGCGCGGCGCGCTTCCTGGTCGAGGTCCTCGACCCTCTCCAGCACCTCCGCGGGCTCCGCAGCCCCGCGACGCATCGCCAGCCGGATGCGACGACACGTGGCCGCGTCGAGAAATCCAGGAATCAGGGAGAATAGGGCGCGAGACTGCCTCAAGGGGTCCCCGCCATGGGGGCGCCGCGACGGTTCAACGAGACAGGAACAATCATCAGTGGCGCTGCGTATCGGCATCGATCTCGACGGAGTGCTCGCCGACATGAGCGCGGCGCTCGATGACCACGCCACTCGACTCTTCGGACCCGCTCCGAGCACTCCCGCACCAGAACCCGCAGCCGACGCAGAGCCTAGTGTCGCTCCAGGGCCGGAGACGGACAAGCCCCCCTTGCAGCTGAAACGACGTCTGACCGAGCGCCAGCATCGCCTTCTCTGGCGTCACGTCCGTCGCATCGACGGGTTCTGGGAACAGCTCGACGAAACGGAGGCGGGCATCGTTGCACGCCTCGCCAAGTTGGCCTCGACACGGCGGTGGGAGATCATTTTTTTGACCAAACGGCCCGCGACAGCCGGCTTGACCTCGCAGGTGCAATCGCAGCGATGGCTCGCGGCCAAGGGGTTCGAGTTGCCGAGCGTCTATGTCGTCACTGGATCTCGAGGACTCATTGCTGCCGCTCTGTCGCTGGATGTGGTCGTGGACGACAGGCCCGAGAACTGTATCGACATCGCAACAGACTCGAAAGCGCGTGTCATCGCGGTCGTGCGACCCACGGAGCCGCCTCCGATGTTCCTCAAATCGACTGGCATCGACGTTGCGGCTTCGGGGGATGAATGGCTGAAGCGGCTTGTCGAGCTCGATGAAAGCCTCAACGAGCAACCTGGCCCCATGGAACGTCTGATGAGGAAGTTCGGGCTGCAGCGGGCAGCCACATCGTGAAGTATCTCGTGACCGGCGCCGCCGGCTTCATTGGCAGCCACATCACCGACGCGCTCCTCGCTCGCGGGCATGAGGTCGTCGGCATCGACAACTTCTCCACCGGCCAGAAACAGTTTCTCGAAGACGCCCGTCGCTCGCCGGGTTTCACGCTCGTGCAGGCGAATGTGCTCGACTCGACGATGCTCCGAGACGCGATGCGAGGTGCCGACGCGGTCTATCATTTCGCGGCCAACGCGGACATCAAGGGCAGCTTCTCCTCACCCCGTGCCGACCTCGAACAGAACCTGCTCGCAACATTCGAGGTGCTCGAGGCCATGCG
>JABFSA010000108.1 GCA_013140775.1 Acidobacteriota bacterium
GTCCGGCTGAAACCGGACGCTACGTTTCATTCATGTCCGAGGTGCTATGCGCGTTCTTGCTGTACGCGCCGTGCTTGCCGCAGCTTTGTTGCTGCCGGCGGGTGCAGGCGCTCAATCGTTGTCCCTGACCGAAGCGCAAGCTATCGCGCGGCTTTCGGATGAGAGCCCGCGAGTGCAGGCAGCGCGTGCGTCGGTTGACGTGGCCCGTGCCGATGCGCTGACGGCCGCACGTCTGCCGAATCCGCGAGTGACCTTCAATCGCGAAGCCGTGTCGGGCGTCGCCGAAAACTACTTCATGGTGTCGCAGACGCTGCCCGTGACCGGACGACGGCGCCTCGAGATGAGCGCGGCGTCCTCGCGAGTGGAGGCAGCCTCGAGCCGCGTTGACGGGGAAGTGCGTCGGCTTCGAGCGGAGCTCCGGCTGGCGTTCACCGATCTCTGGGCCGCGCAGCAGCGAGAACGGGAACTGGTCCGGAATCGCGAGCGGCTGCGCGAGCTGGCCGACGTGCTGGCCAAACGAGAAGCTGGAGGAGAGTCCGCCGGCTTCGACCGCCTTCGGGCAGAACGCGAGGTCCTTGACGTCGAGTCGGATCGCGCGGGGGCGGCGTCGGATCGCGCTCGTGCGCAGGGTGTCCTCACGAGCTTCTTCCCGGCTGCGCTGCCCGCCGCCGATGGAGTCGAGGCGGTCGGGACAGCACCGAACGCAGCGACGCTACCGTCTGTCGAGGAGCTCGTTGCGCGTGCCGAGATGGCTCGAGGGGATCTTCTCTCCCTCACGCACGAACGCGACGTGGCGTCGCTGATGACACAGGTCGCGGACCGGCGCCGCCTGCCAGAGCCGGAGGTTGTGGCTGGCACCAAATCGTCGAATGCCGGTACGGGCGACATGGGCAGCATTGTGAGCGTCCATGTGAACGTGCCGCTCTTCGATCGCGGACGAGCAGAACGTGCGGCGGCGCAGGCACGAGCGGGCCAGGTGGACGCGCAGATCGCCGCGCTTCGACTGACCATGCAGACCGAGATCAGCGCCTGGCGGGCAGCGGTGATCGAACGCCGTGCCATCGCGGCGCGTTACCGCACCGCCGTCGGCGGTGGCACAGACGACATCGAGCGCATCGCGCAGATCAGTTACGACAACGGGGAAGGCGGAATCCTTGAACTGCTCGACGCACATCGAACGGCGTCTTCCGCGCGCGTACGGCAGGTGATGCTCGACGCCGCGGTCCGTGAAGCCGAGATCGAGCTCGAGTTTGTGAGTGGATGGGAGATCCCATGAATCCAATGAAAAGAGTCGTTGCCATTTCGTTGACCCTCGCGACGGCAGCGTGGCTGTCCGCGTGCGCGCGTGAGGCCGCCGAGGCGCCCCCGGCTGCAGCCGAGGTGCCGACGCTCGACGTGACTTCATGGACCGACAAGACCGAGCTGTTCATGGAGTATCCGCCGCTCGTCACCGGGCAGGATGCGCTCTTCGCCGTTCACCTGACGCGGCTCAGCGATTTTTCAGCCATGACGACGGGGCGGCCGAAGTTGGAACTCACGCCAGAGTCTGGCGGAGCCACTCTGACGTTGCAGGGATCGGAGCCCTCACGGCCAGGTGTCTATCGCGTGCTCGCCGCGCCGCCGGCCGCAGGCCGTTACAAGTGGCAACTCGTCATTGAGACCCCGGACTTGACCGACCGCCACGACCTTGGTGTTGTGACGGTGTTCGGGGAGCAGGCCGCGGCTGTTGCTGATGCGGAGAGCCATGCGGAGGAAGACCCGGCGGCCATCACCTATCTCAAAGAGCCTCAGTGGACGATTGGCTTTGGCACTGCCCCCGTGCAGGAGGCCGAACTCCGACAGGGACTTCGCGTGCCAGCCGTCATCGAACCGCTCACCGGCGGCGATGCGATCGTCTCTGCGCCAGCCGCCGGGCGCTTCGTCACGACTTCGCTTCTTGCCGTCGGTGATCGCGTGACGGCAGGGCAGGAGGTCGGACGGCTCCAGCCGAGGCTTGGCGAGGATGGCGCCAATCGCACATCGTTGGCAGCCGAAGTCGCCGAAGCCCAGGCAACGCTCGACGCCGCGCGTCTCGATCTCTCCCGCGCAGAACGGCTCCTCGCCGACCGGGCCGTACCCGCTCGACGGGTTGAGGAAGCCCAGCGACAGGTACGGATTGCCGAACCGCGTCTTGTCGCTGCGCAGGCTCGACTGGCACAGCGCGACGAAACGCTGGCCAGCGGAGGAGGCGTCGCCGCTGGAAACTCTTTCGTCCTGAGGGCGCCGATCGCTGGTCGTGTCGCCGAGGTGCGTGCCGCGCTGGGTGCGTCGTACGACGAAGGGGCGCCGCTCTTCCGGATCATTCGAACCGATCGCGTCGAACTGCAGGCGCATGTGCCGGCGGCGAACGCCCCGCTTCCTCGTGAGGTCACGGAGATCGCGCTGGAGATCGCCGGGCGGCCCGACCCGGTGTTCGTCAAGGCCGATCACATGCACGACGCCGGAGTGCTCGATCCCGTGACCCGTGCGCTTCCCGTGCAGTTCGACGTGGACAACCGCAACGGACAGTTGCTGATCGGTCAGACCGCTACCGCGATTCTGTTCACCGGCGAGCGCCAGCGCATGCCGGCCGTGCCCAAGGCCGCCGTCCTGACAGAGGCCGGTCGTCCCTATGTCTTCGTCCAGACAGGCGGGGAAAGCTTCGCGCGTCGCTTCATCGAGATCGCGGCACGCGACGGGGATCTCGTGGGTATTCGCGCTGGCGTTGCGCTCGGTGAGCGCGTCGTGACGCGTGGAGCGTACGAGGTGCAACTCGCCTCGGCGGCTGGTGGACTGCCGGCAGAAGGGCACGTGCACTGAGATGAAACGCCTCATTCAATGGTCGATCGATCACCACTGGCTCGTCGCCACGCTGTCGGTGTTTCTCTTGGCGGCCGGCGCATGGACGGCGCGCGACATGCCGGTGGACGTGTTTCCCGATCTCACGGCGCCGACAGTGACCATCCTTGCGGAGGGTCACGGGATGGCGCCCGAGGAGATGGAGTCACTCGTCACGTTTCCGATCGAAAGCGCTATCAACGGCGCCTTAGGGGTGCGTCGCGTGCGGTCCGCGACGGCTGTCGGCATCGGGGTCATCTGGGTGGAGTTCGACTGGGGCGCTGATATCTACATCGCCCGTCAGCTCGTCGCAGAGAAACTTGCGCTCGTCGCCGGCGCATTGCCGCCGCAGGTGGAGCGGCCGGTGCTCGCACCCATCTCGTCGATCATGGGTGAGATTCTGTTCTTTGCGCTCTCATCGGACACGGTCGATCCGCTGACGATGCGGACCGTGGCGGACACGGTGGTGCGGCGACGGTTGCTGGCCATCCCTGGTGTGTCGCAGGTCACGCCCATAGGCGGCGCCGAACGTCAGTTCCAGGTGATCGCCCACCCGGAAGCGCTGCGAGCGAACGCCGTGTCGCTGACCGATCTGCTCGACGCCGCGCGGGGCGCCAGCGAGAACGCCTCGGCCGGCATCTACACCGAAGGGCCGCAGGAGTACGTCCTGCAGGCCATCGGGCGTGTGCGCTCAGTAGAGGAGATTGGGGAAAGCGTCGTGGCGATGCGCGGATCGCGAGCGGTGCTGATTCGCGACGTGGCCGACGTGAGGGAAGGCGCGGCGCTCAAGCGCGGGGAAGGTTCCCGCAACGCCGCGCCGGCTGTCGTGATCGGCGTGCAGAAGCAGCCCGGCGCCAACACCATCGACGTCACTGAACGACTCGACCGTGAGCTTGATGCGCTCCAGGCAGACCTGCCGAAGGGCATCACCATCGATCGGCGGATCTTCCGGCAGGCCGACTTCATCCAGGTCGCCGTCAACAACGTCGCGGCGGCCCTCCGTGATGGTGGCGTGCTGGTCATTGTCGTGGTGTTTGTGTTCCTCGCCAACCTGCGCGCGGCAGCCATCACGCTGACCGCCATCCCGTTGTCACTCGCCGCGGCAATCCTCGTCCTTCGTGGCTTTGGGGTCACCATCAACACGATGACGCTCGGTGGCCTCGCCATTGCGATAGGCGCGCTCGTGGACGACGCGATTATCGATGTGGAGAACGTGGTCCGGCGACTGCGTCAGAACTCCGTGCTGCCTGAGGCGGAGAGGCGTCCCACGGCGGTTGTTGTCAGGGACGCGACGCTCGAGATTCGCACGTCGATTGTGTTTGCCACGGTGATCATCGTGCTCGTGTTTTTGCCGATCTTCGGACTCTCGGGTGTCGAGGGTCGGCTGCTCACGCCGTTGGCCTACGCGTACATCATCGCCCTGCTGGCATCGCTGGCAGTTGCCATTGTGGTCACTCCGGCGCTCTCGTTTGCGTTCCTGTCGAGATCCGAACTGGTCACCCGTGGCCATGAAGGCTGGCTTGCCCGTACGTTGAAGGCGGGGTTCGCGAGGGTGCTTCCGTTCGCGCTGAACCGTCCGCTGCTTGTTGGCGTTGTGTCGGTGGCATTGCTCGGGGGCGCAGCGTTCGGGATGACGCGTCTGGGGACGTCGTTTCTGCCCGAGTTTCACGAAGGCAGCCTGACGCTCAGCGTGAACACCATGCCGGGGACGTCGCTGGCCAAGTCCGACGAGATCGGCCGCCGGGTTGAGCAGATCCTTCTTGCGAAGCCGGAAGTCGTCGCGACGGCACGCCGCACAGGTCGTGCGGAGCTCGATGAACACGTGCAGGGCGTAGAGGGCGCAGAGATCGACGTGGGCCTTCGCGATGGAGACCGCCCGAGGGACGAGCTGCTGACTGAACTGCGCCGGGAGTTCGCCGGGCTGCCCGGCACGAACGTGACGATCGGTCAGCCCATCTCGCATCGAATCGACCACATGCTCTCGGGGACGCGCGCCAATATCGCCGTGAAGATCGTCGGCGAAGACCTGGTCACACTCCGTCGTCTGGGAGACCGGGTCCGGCAGGCGATGAGCGGCGTTCCTGGAGTGGCTGACCTTGCGCTCGAGCCGCAGATGGAGATCCCGTTCGTTCGCTTCGTGCTGAACCGGCAGGCGATTGCTCGCTACGGGCTGCGGGCGCAGGACGTCTCGGACGCGCTCGAGACCAGCTTTGCCGGTACAACCGTCGGCCGGGTGTTCGATCAGGCGACGTCGTTCGACCTCGTGGTGAAGCTCGACCCGCAGTCGGCCGTCGATTTCGACCGGATCGCGGATCTGCCGATCGACACGCCGTCCGGTGCGACCGTCCCGATTCGCGTGCTGGCCGACGTGAGGCGCGAGATGGGCGCCAACATGATCCTGCGAGAGAACGTTCAGCGCCGGATCGTTGTGTCTTGCAACGTCGCCGGTCGTGACCTCGGGGGCGTGGTCTCTGGAATCCAGGCAGCGGTGGCCGAGCAGGTACCGATGCCTGAAGGCTACCGGGTCGAGTACGGCGGGCAGTTCGAAAGCCAGGCCAGCGCGACAGAACGGCTGATGGTGCTCGGCGCCGGCGTGCTCGTCGGCCTGTTCGTCATGCTCGTGCTCGCGTTCGGCCGGCCACGTGATGCGTTTCTGGTGATGCTCAACCTGCCGCTCGCGCTCATTGGTGGAGTGGCAGGCGTATTCCTGGCTGGTGGCGTGTTGAGCGTGGCGTCGATCATCGGCTTCATCACGCTGTTCGGCATCGCGACGCGCAACGGCATCATGCTGGTCTCGCATATTCATCACCTGCTGGACCAGGAGGGCGTGACGAATCTTCGCGACGCCGTGGAGCGTGCCGCACATGAGCGGCTCGTGCCGATTCTCATGACGGCGATGGCCGCAGGCCTCGCGTTGATTCCGCTGGCGCTTCGCGGAGGGCAGTCCGGCAGCGAGATTCAGACGCCCATGGCCATCGTCATTCTCTGCGGCCTGACCACGTCAACGCTGCTGAACATGTTCGTGGTACCAACGATGTATTTGAAGTTCGGAGGCCGTTCCGCACAATCTTAGTGCTCGGCTTCAGCCGAGCTTCTGAAAGCGCGCCTAAAGGCGCGCACTACGACGGAATGCAGGGCAATGCAGTCGTGGGGTCCGGCTTTAGCCGGACTCTTGAAGATCGAATCAACCACGAAATCACGAAGATCCACGAAGTAGATCATCTTGAAGTTGCCTTCGTCTCGTTCGTGTTCTTCGTGGTTCGTGTCGTAGAGCTCGGCTTCAGCCGAGCCTGATGTTGGCGAGACAATGAGTACGGAGGGCGTAAGACCATGAAGACGCGACTCGCATCGATCGGAGCAGCGATATGGATGTGCGGTGGCTCGATGGCGGTCGCGCAGTCGGCGATGCCTGCGGAGTATCAGCAGGTATTGACGGCACTGAACCGGCAGGGGGACTTCTCGGCGAATGTGTTGAAGGTCAACATTCCCCGCAACGATTTGTCTGTCACCGTCGCTGGCGTCAAGACGCCCACGCCCTTTGGGTTCGGCGGGTGGGTGGCGATGACGAAGGGCGACCACGGCATGGACGTCATGATGGGCGATCTCGTGCTGACCCAGGATGAGGTCAACCCCGTGATGTCAGCGGTGCTCGACAATGGCCTCGAGGTCACCGCGCTCCACAATCACTTCTTCTGGGATGAGCCGCGGATGTTCTACATGCACGTGCACGGCATGGGGAAGCCCGCCGAGCTCGCCACGAAGCTCAAGCCCGCGCTGGCGCTGATCGGAAAGTCCATTGCCGCGCCCGCGCCAGCCGTGCCCGCACCAGCCGGTCTTGGCTTCAACGCCGATGCGATTGCGAAGATCGTGGGTCACACCGGCGATACGACCGGCGCGGTCTACAAGATCACGATCGGCCGTGACGATCTCGCGATCAAGGAAATGGGAGCGCCCATCAACGCGCGCATGGGCCTCAATACCTGGGCTGCGTTCGTCGGCACGGATGCGAACGCCGCCATTGCCGGAGATGTGGCGATGAAGGCGGATGAGGTGCAATCGGTGCTCAAGGCCCTGCGCCAGAACGGACTGCAGGTGGTGGCCATCCATCACCACATGACGAACACGCAACCGACCGTCTACTTCCTCCACTACTGGGGCACCGGACCGACAGCAAAGCTGGCGACCGGCTTCAAAGCCGCTCTCGATCAGCTAGGTAAAAAGTAAGGTCTGTACTCCCACGAACCACGAAGAAACGAAGATCCACGAAGTTAACCATCTCATATGATGGCCTTCGTTTTCTTCGTGAACTTCGTGGTTTCCGTTGTGGCACCCGGTTGCGCCCCGATCTGTGCGAATGAGCTACTGCGTTCGCGACAACTGATCGAGGAGCTTGCCGCGCGCGCTGTCCGCAGGCACGAATCGCTGCACGCGTTGGCCCGAGAACACTTCGCCCGTATAGATGTAGCCGCGAGAGTCCGTCACGGCGAGCTCGAGGCCGAAGAACTGACCGCCGCTGTCCCCCATGCTGCCGATGCGGCCGAGCACCTTGCCATCCGCCCGGTTGAGGAACCAGATCGTGTTGTTCTTCATGTCGGAGACGTAGAGGTACCGCTGCTCCTTGTCTGCCGAGAACGTCACGCTCCCGGCCGCACCGCGGCTACCGGTCCGCTCGTCGCGCCTGGTTCCAGGGGCGGCGACGATGTATTCCCTGACGAATTTGCCTTCCCTCGTGAACGCCTGCACGCGCTCGGCGGCGCGGTCTGCGGCGTAGACGAGTCCGTCGCGAGAGATGGCGACCGTCAGATGTGACTGGAATTCCTTCGGTGGCGCGCTGCCTACCCACTGGTGGTCGGCGGGATCGCTCGAGATGTCCGCTAGCTTCTTGCCGTACGCGCCCCAGCCGCGCTTGAACTGCAGCGTACCGAGATCGAAGACGAGCACGCGCCCGCCGAGGTAGTTTTCCGCGACGTAGATCTCGTTGTTTGCATCGTCCACCCGCACTTCTTCCGTCGTGCCGACCATCATCGGCGTTGATGGCGGGTACTTCGCGTAGAAGCCCGCGAGCTTCTTCATTTCCGCCGCTTCGAGCGCCACCGGGTTATAGCCGGGTCCGTGTGGAGGGAGCAGGAAGCGAGTCACGGGCGACGGGCTGCCTTGTCCCGGCACGCGCGCAGCGATCGTCGCGGGCTGATTGGGTCCGCCGCCGACGCGTTCGGGGATGCGAGGAATCTCGCCGACGAGCATGCCCGTTCGTGTGTCGTACTTCCGGACCGTGTCCTGGCCCAGATAGGCGAAGCCGCGTTCGTCCACGTCCATGCCGTGGCCTTGCGGCGCGTCGAACGATCCGAGAACGCTGCCGTCCTTTGCGAGGTGGATCATCGACGGCGGGCGCGCACAGCAGTCGGATACGCCGACTTCCGCCTCGAGTTCCAGGCTCGTGAGGTCGGTGGGGCGGTGATACACCCAGACTGTGTCTTCCTTGGTGAGGCCCAGGCCGATGACGCCGCCGATCTTCCATTTGTTCGGCAGTGGCTTCGGCCACTCCGGGTCGAACTTGTACCGCGGGGCAGCTTGTCCTTGTGCATCGACTCCCACGTAAAGTCCCGCGGCGCCCAACGCCAGGGCCAGGACAGCGACGGTTGCATATGCGCGGCGATCAGCGTTGTGTCTCACGCTACTCTCCAATCAAAGAGTCTGGGCCGTTCAAGAGCGCAGCCATTTTACGACTGTTCACCACCATGCATGGCGTCCAGCCGCGACGCTCCTGGCCGTACGAGGAGCGAAGCTCGACCCGCTCGCGCTATAGCGGCGAGGTGCTTCGCAGCCTGTGACGCGCCAGTTGCCGAAGGGCTCGAGGTGTTAGCATTCGTGCGCTGAAGGAGTTAAAGTCACCTCGCTCGGACTGCGTGTATCGACGAACACTGCACAGCTCGGAGCATCGCGCGGTCTACTCAAATAGTAGTTGGACGGCTAAGCGAGGGCGCCACTGGAATTCTCTCAACTCGTCGGACTCATCGGGCCAATAGCCGGTGTCGCTTGGCTAGTTCTTCGCCCTGGGTACCGATGGGTCACGGTCTTCGCAGCTCTGAGTGCGACCGCCGTGGGTGAAGTCACGTTACTCCTGGCGGGGGAACCCAAAGTTGACGCGACCTTCTTCTCGTCTGCTCTAGCGGCCTATCCTCTGGCTGTTCTTTCCGTTGGAGGATGGGGCGTCGTTTTGACCGGTCTGGGTACTCTCGCGTTAGGACCACCTCAGACTCGCCCTCGGCTGTTGAGCGCGATCGTTGTGTATCTGGGGGTTGGCGCACTGCTAGGCGGCGGTCTGGCGGCGGTACTCACAATGACCCGGGCAGCGTCGTCCGACTCGTATCTATTCGAAACCTGGTCCTTGTTCTTGGCTGGCGTTTGCGGCGGATTGGCTGGCTCTGCCGCATCTTTCATATGGCAGGTGGTTGCTGCGCCGTCTAACAAGCCGTATATGGACTCCTCCCGGATGTCAGCCAGGGAATCACGATCGTCGTGACGTCCCCCCGCTTCTGAGTAGCGTTTCGGTTTAGAGTCCGGCCTAGCGAAAGGGTCGGACGATGAAGAAGCGGTTCACGGAAGCACAGATCGTGGGGTTCCTGCGCGAGGCCGATGCGGGGAT
>JABFSA010000064.1 GCA_013140775.1 Acidobacteriota bacterium
TGATGCGCATGTCGCCGGCGACTGTCTGAATCCTGCCGAAGAGCCCCGAGCTGTAGTTCACGATCGGATTTCCCCAGTTGAAGTTGTTCAGCAGGTTGAACGCTTCGAGCCGGACTTCCACGTTCTGCGACGTCGAGAACGCGAAGAGCCTGGAGATCGCGAGGTCGATCTTCCAGAAGCCCGGACCGCGGATGCTGTTGCGCTCGTGATCGCCGAACGTACCCGGAGCCGGCAGCGCAAACGCGGCGCGGTTCAGGTAGCTCGTCACCGTCTTCTCACCGTAGACATCGTCGGACACCTGATCAACGCGAAGACCCGTCGTGCCGCCCACCCCGTTCAACGAGCTCACGCCGGTGAGGACGGTGAGCCAGCTCCCCGATCGCGCGTTCACGATGCCCGAGAAGCGCCAGTTCGAGACGAGCGCGTCGAGCACCCCACTGCCCACATGGGGAGTCAGGATGCCCGCCGTGAAGTTGGCGATGTGCGTGCGATCGGCGTCGCAATGACCGCGATCGGCGTCGGGGTCGTCCGGATTTTCATAGCCACCCGACGTGCCTCCGGTATTCGCCCAGTCGAGGCCGAAACAGCGCGACAGCGTGTAGTTGCCGTTGAGGCTCAGTCCGGTGGCAGAACGACGCTGGAACGCGAGCTTCAATCCGCTGTAGCTGTTGGAACCCGTATCGAACAGCGCATCGAGGTTGGCGATGTACTGCCCCTGGCTCGGATTCTCGAGATAGAGCTTCCGCCGCTGATTCAGGTTGCCGTTGACCGTGCAGACGGGATACGAGACGCCGTTCAGCACGCACGGCCCCTGGCCCTGATACGTACCTGGATTCAGCGTCACGAGGCCCCAGAGCCGATCCGCATGGCTGCCCAGATAACTGGCGGAAACTCCCCACTCAGAGCCAATCTGACGCTCGAGTGTCACGTTCCACGACTGCGTGCGTGGCGCGTTGATGTTCGGATCGATCGCGCCGAATGCACCGAACGACGGGTAGACCGTGTCGGTGCTAATCGCAATCGGGTGCGGATTGCCGCCCGGGTAAGTGGAGTACGGTCTATCGAAGTTCACATCCGACAGCCGTGTGCGATTGCCGTACGGCGGGCCCGCCGCGAGACGGAACCAGGTTTCGCCGGTCGGCATGTCATAGTTCAAGCCGTACGATGAACGCACCGACATGCGGCCATCGCCCGTCACGTCCCACGCCACACCAAGCCTTGGCGCGATGTTCCAGTAGTTAGGCTTGAAGCCGGACTGACCGTCAGGGAACCCCTCATCGCCCGGATACAGGAAGCCAGCCGGGGCGTTCTTGTACACGGAGCTCCTGATGTTCTTCAGGAAGTTGTCGTGGTTGAAATTAGCGATGGCGCCGTAACTGATCTGCTGCCCGGTGAACGGTTCCCAACGCAGACCGGCGTTGACCGTCACGCGGTTGGCGGCGCGCCACGTGTCCTGCGCGTACACGCCGGTGTACCACTGGGACAACTCAACGCCGCCGGCGTCACCCTGCTCGAGCAACGAGACACGGCCGAGCAGGAAATCCGCGAGGCCGAGACCGGTGGCTGTTCCGTTGAACTCCCACGTGCCGCCGCCGCGCGCCCACGTCTTCTGGACCGACGTCCAGTGCGCCGTGTTCACACCGAAGGCCAGCTGGTGGCTGCCACGGACGAGCGTGATGTCATCGCTCCATTGATAGGAGTTGTTCGTGGCAATGCCGCGCGTCGCCGTCGCGGCCGAAATCGCAAATCCTGGAGCAGACACCGTGAGGATGAGCTCCTTCGTCGGCGAATACTCGTAGGCGTCGATGCCCAGGTCGGCCGGTGCAAAGAAATCCTCGTTGAACCGATTGACCGTCGTTCGGTTGAACGCAAATCGTGCCGCGTTCACCGTGTTCGTTCCCAGGACGATCGTGTTGCCAAGCGTGGCCGACTGCGCGAGATTGTCAACGCCCGGCAGGATGGTCGTCAGCACGTTACCCGAGCTCGCCAGTGGTACCGGCTGCTTGTCGCTCGTGGCCATGTAGCGTCCAAAGATCGAGTTATTCGAACGCAGCTGGTAATCGACGCGTCCCACGTACTGGGCCTCATCGCGATCCGATGGCAGGCTGAAGGTTGTCTTGCCGCACGGATCGGTCGTGGTCGGCAGCTGTTTCACGAGCGCGAGAGCCGCCGGGCTCAAGAGCGCGGGGCTGACCTGGTTGTTTACGAAGGGGGCGCGCAACGCCAGCTGCCGGCCGTTGTTGCACGCCGGTGAGGCGATGCCGCTGAAGTCACCCGCCAGCATGGCTGCCGTCGGCACGTACGCGATGTTGTCGCTTGGCGTCACACGGGTCGGCGTGCCCTGATAGGCAGCGAAGAAGAACAGCCGGTCACGCACCACCGGGCCACCGACAGTGCCACCGAACTGGTTGCGCTTGAGGCCGTCGTCAACGTGCTTCCCGTCGGCGCCGATCGGGGCGAACGGGCTGCTCGCGTTGAATTTGTGGTGGCGCAGGAATTCGAAGGCGTTGCCGTGGTACTGGTTCGTGCCCGACTTCGTCACCGCGTTCACCGACGCGCCCGAGTGCATCCCGTTCGACGCCGCGGTGCCGCTCGTCGCGACACGGAACTCCTGCAGTGCATCCGGGAACGGCAGGGGCATGCCGCCGGCATTCTGCACATCGTTGTGGAACGCGCCGTCGAGCATGTAGGCGACGCCGAAGTCGAGTCCGCCGGCCACGGAGATATTCACGCCGCCCTGGAAGCTGCGGCTGTTGGGCCGGGTGGTCTGAATGGCCGCGCCCGCAAGCGTAATCAGGTCGGTCACCTGCCGGCCCTGCAGTGGCAGTTCAACGATGCGCTCCTGATCGACGACTTCGCTGATCCCCGCGCTGCGAACGTCGACGATGGGTGCGGCTGCCTCAACCGACACGGTTTCCTCGAGATTCCCCACGCCGAGCACGACGTTAATCGTCGGGTTGGCGGCCACCTGCAGCACGATGCCTGTCTGCACGTAGGTCTTGAAACCCTGCAGCCCGACCTCGAGCCTGTATGGACCGGTGGGAAGATTCGGTACCAGCCACTCCCCTCCCGCTTCGGTCACAACCGAGCGAGTGAGGCCGGTATCAGTCTGGGTCACGGTAACCGTGACGCCAGGCAACACGCCGCCGCTTTCATCGGTGACGCGGCCGTTCAGCGAAGCGGTCGCCTGCGCGGCCGCAAGCGACGGGACGAGGGCGAGCAACAACCCTCCGAGCACGTATCTGACCAAACACTTCTTAATCACGCTTGTTTTTCCCTCCCAAGGAGCTACTGGCGATCGTTCATTTTACTTGATACGTACACCCACTCGTCGATGCCGTGTCACGCTGGACACCATGCCGGAAAGAGATCGACGGGGGCGTTGTTGCCCCACAATGGTGGCGTGTCTGCACCGCAACCGACGGCCAGTCATGATGTCCCAGGGCCGCGCTCCCTCACCGAGCTGTACTGGGCGTTCACCATCCTGGCGCTTCAGGGCTTTGGCGGCGTGCTCGCCGTCGTGCAGCGCGAGCTGGTGGAACGGCGTCGCTGGCTGACGCGAGAGGAGTTCGTCGAGGACTGGGCGGTCGCTCAGATCCTGCCGGGACCCAACGTCGTCAACATGACAGTGATGTTCGGGGATCGCCACTTCGGCTGGCGGGGCGCGGCAGCGGCCTTCGCCGGCGTCCTGACCGTGCCCTCCCTGGTGGTGCTCACGATGGCGATCGTGTTTGAGAACGTCGCCGACACGGCAGAGGCCCAGGGAGCCTTGCGCGGGATGGGCGCAGTCGTGGCCGGCCTCATCACCGCCACCGGACTCAAGCTGATGCCCGCCCTGGAGGTGAGCCCGATCGGTCGTCGGCAGGCACTGGCGGTGCTGCTCCTGACGTTTGCGGTCGTTGGGATTGTGCGTCTCCCACTCGTGTGGGTGCTCGCCGGCGTCGGGTCCTCGGCATGCCTGTGGACCTGGTTCTGCCTGAAACAGTTGGACGACCAGCGGGCCGCGGCGCAACCGGACGTCCCCACGGAATGAACGTCTCCCTCACTGGCTCGGACTGGCTGTCGCTCTTCGCGCAGTTCCTCCTGCTATCGTGCCTGTCCGTCGGCGGGGCCATCACCACCACGCCAGAGATGCATCGATTCCTCGTCGACAGCCATCAATGGCTGACGAACCAGCAGTTCGTGACGAGCATTGCGCTCGCGCAGGCCGCACCAGGACCCAACATCCTGTTCGTCGCGCTGGTTGGGTGGAACGTGGGTCTCAACGCCGGTGGGGGCCTCGCCAACGGACTGGTCGGCTGGACAACCGCGTTCGCCGGCGCGTTCGTGGCGATGGCGGGGATGCTCATCCCCAGCACCACGCTTACCTATGTTGCGACCCGCTGGGGTCATCGCAACCGCGAGTTGCGAGCCGTCCGTGCGTTCAAACAGGGCATGGCGCCCATCGTCGTCGGCCTGCTCATCGCCACCGGCTGGGTGCTGGTGCGCGGAGACGCAGACTCCGCTTTCAATCCCGCGACCACGGCGGTGGCGCTCGTCTCGATGCTGGTGGTGTGGCGGACGCGCGTCCACCTGCTATGGCTGCTCGGAGCAGGTGCGCTGCTCGGAGCGACAGGACTGGTTTAAGGATCGACGGCGCGCAGACGGACCTGGGTGTGCTCCGGCAGAATCTGCAACAGGTTGTCTCGATAGACGCCGCGCTGCTCGTCGCTGGTCAGTCCACTCCCCTGCACGCCCGTCACCGTTCCGGCCATGCTGGCGAGCGGCGTATCAGTACCGAACACGATTTGAGACGCCGGCACGAGCAGCTTCAGCGATTGGAGCTGCACGCGATTGGCGGAGCCGGCCGTATCGTAATGAAAGCGGCGTACGTGATAGAGCCGCGAGTCCTTTGCGGGCGGCGTCGCGAGGGCGTCGGACGAGATCTCGTTCCCGAGAATGCGCTGCGCGATGGACACCAGCGTACCGCCGGCGTGCGAGAAGATGAATCGCACGTCCGGAAAACGTGTCGCCGCGTTCGTCGTCAGCAAATTGATGATTGCCCGCGTCGTATCGGTCGGGTACTCCAGCGTCGTGGCATTCACACCGGTGAGCGGATTCCTGCAGCACGCCGGTTCGAGCGGATGGGTGAAGACCACCGCCTTCCTGCGGTTCAACTCGGCGAAGACCGGATCGAACGACGCATCGCCCAGCCACTTACCGTCGTAGCTGGTGATGAGCGAGATCCCGTCAGCCTTGAGCGTGTCGAACGCGTACTCTATCTCTCGAAGGCTGCCGTCAGTGTCGGGCAACGGCAACGCCGCGAAGAGCCCGAACCGGTTCTTGTAGGGCGCGACCATCGTAGCTGCGGCCCACTCGTTGGCCTCGCGCGCATCGCGCCGTGCCTGGTTCGTGTCCCCGAACCAGAAACCCGAGTAGTGCGAGAGCATCGCCGTGGCCACTCCCAGCTTGTCCATCTCGGCAAGATGCCGCTCGGGCGCGTCGCCCTTGAAGCGATCGAGGTTGTTGCCCACGTTTCTCGCCCCGAGCGACGCGATGAGACCGGGCGACGCGTAGTGATGGTGCACGTCGATGATGCGCGGCGAGGATCCTCGGGCGGCCTGGCGCGCGGCCACGGTGCCATCACCGGGCGCGAACGCTGCGGCACCCGCCGCCGCCAGGTACTTGATGAAGTCTCGTCGATCCGGGCCCCAACTCACGCGCGTCACCTCATCTGACGACGCAGGGCGTGGGCTGCCACGTCGAGCCGTCAGACACCTTCTTGAAGTGGTAGTTCACCACGTATGGCTCGTTCAGATAGTCGCGGTCGTCCACCTGCTGCGTCAGCGTCAGCCATCGGTCGCCGTTCGGGAGGTCGAGCAGGAAGAAGTTCTCCTTGAGCACGGCGTTTCCCGAATAGGGCATCCCGTTCTTCCAGTAATAGCCCGGCGCCAGCCGCGTGGTGAGGACCCGCAGAGCGCCGCCCCTTTGAAAGCCCTCCTGTCCTCCGCCGCCGCCCATACTGATCCAGGACGCGACGGAGTGCCCCTGCAGAGACGGCGCCGGCAGTTCGCCGCTAGATGCAAAGCGCAGCAGTCGCGTCTGGGTGCCGAAGTCAGCTTCGATCTTGAGCGTGCTGTCATCCGCCCAGCTCACGCGAAGGTGCGTCGGCTGACGCATGATGCCCGGCGCGCCATAGGCGAGGCATTGTCGTCCCGCGGCCTCATCCTTGGCGGGATCCCACGCCATCGCGGCCTGGGCGCCCTTGAGGTTGTACGGAATGTTGCCGTCCCGTGCCGGGTTTGCACCCACGCCGAGCCGCCCGGTCACGACCTGCGCCACTTCACCCGGAGGGCCGCTGCCGAAGTCTCCTCTCGCAGCCGTGAACATACGGACGTGCCAATCCTCAGTGAGGGCGGCGGCCCAATAACCGGTGAGATCGATCGGGGCCGACGCTCGTGCGGTCGGAAGCGCACCGCCGCGACCGCCCTGGGCCAACGTGGCTCGCGACGCGCACAGGCACACCGCAATCGCCAGCACGGCAACGGTGCTCGTCGCCCTAGTCAACCTTCTCACCTGCCCCTGTTCCCCAACTCTTCCCGTCCGACGGTCGGATGATCTTCAGCAGCCTCGCGCGCGTGCTGTTCGGCGTGCGGGACGGGTTGGCCGTCACCTCGACGATGTCCCCGACGCGAAAGGCGCTGGCATCGACGCCCTGCTGAGCGAACTGGCCCGCTGACGCACCTTCGATGGCCCACTGTTGGGCCGCGCCATCTGTTCCCTCCGACTCGACATAGAAGAAAGAGTGCGGGGACCGCAGCGCGATCTGGACGATCTTGCCGGAAATGGTGATGGTCTTATCGACGTTGTAGGCGCCGGTGAAGGAATGGTGCGCGTGGAGTCCGGCGCCGCCGGCCATGAGCGCAACGATCGCCAGCCCCGCGGTCAATCGATTCATCGCAGCCTCTTTACTCACCGCGTGGCGCCGCCCTTGCGCGCCAGGCTGGTGTACACCGCTTCGACGAAGCGTCTGGACGCCTTCGGCTCTCGACCGTAGAGCGGATCGTAGTCCATGGTCGGCTTGGCGGCCAGCACTTGCGGCAGCGACAAACCCTTGTCAATCAGGCTCTGGATCCGATCGCGCACGATCATGAGCATGTCGCGGTAGTAGCCCACATCGCCGGAGTCACTCACCCATCCGTGCCCGGGCACGATCATCGTTCCGCCCTGCGACATGTACTCCGTGACCGACATCTCCAGCACCTTATTGAGCGCATCGATGACGCCGTCGATACTGCCGCCGCGGCCGACGTCGATCGGCGGATAGATGTCGCTGTTGTAGATGTCGCCGGTTGCAATCGCATCCGCGCGCCGAAAGTAGACGATGCTGTCGCCATCGGTGATGGCGTTGGGCATGTGAAAGATCTGCACCGCCTGGCCGTTGAAGAACCGGTACAGCGTGTATCTGCCAGTGAAGTAAGTGTCCGTCGGCGCGTTGGCCGCGTCGGTCTTCAGCATCCGCTGCTGCACATTGACGTGAGAGAGATTCTGCTGACTCGAACCCGACGAGGTCCCGAGCTGATACGCAGGGCCGTCGCCAAGCGGACCGAACGCCGGCGATTTCCGGACCGCCGCGTTGCCCTGCACATGGTCCGGCGTGTCGGTCGTGTTGATGATCATCCGGATCTTCGGCTCGGCAAACGCATGCGTTGCCTGCCAGGTACTGTTGTACGGCGATGCCGACTCTGGCAGCGCGGGAGGCCTGAGGCGCGCCGCAGCCTGCCGAATGCCGGCCAGCACTTTCTCGGTCCCTGACGCCAGGCCAGAATCCACCAGAATCACGCCGTCGTCGCCAATCGACGCGACGATGTTGCCGCCGGCGCCGGCGATGAGATACACGTTGCCGGACACGTGCACCGTCTCAACGTCGCCCACCATTGGAACCCGCTCAGGCAGCGCGTCAGCGCGTTCGGCGATGCGCGTCGAGTCGTCGTTATAGACAGGCTTCAGCACGAGGTCCGGCGCGGCGGGCGGCGACATTGTTTTCCCGGCCGCGTACCACTGCGGATAGAGAGCCTCGGCAAAGCCGCGCCAGGCGGTCAACGGCGCCTTGAACTTGAAAGCGGTCTCCGTGAGCCACGGATTTTCGCCTGGCAGGTAATGCGGCACCTTGTAGGACTGGTCGGCTCCGGGTGGAAGATTGTCTTCGGCCTGACAGGGATAGGGCGGCAACTGCTGCGTCGATGAGCGCACGTAGAGGCCGCTCCTGACCAGCGGCTCGGTCAGGTAGTCAGGATCGATCACCGTGAAGACCCAGTGCAGGTACGGCTCGTCCAGATAGAGCTGCTCGATGACTGTCGCCCGAAAGCTGCTCGGCACACCGTTCCGCGAGAGGATGCTCTCCTTGAGGTGAGAGGTACTGATCTCGAAGATCGGACCTTTGAACGTGCCCGTCGAGAAGCCTTCCCAGCTATGCGCGGCGTACCGCGAGGGATCCGCGCGATGGTCAAGCCAGACCATCCGTGCCCCTGCAGTCTTGTGCGCCGTTATCTTGTACGCGACAACCTGACGGCTGATCGGGTCCAGCTGTTTGTCGATCTGCACCGGATCGAGCGCGTAGGGTTGGTAGGTCGGGCCGCGCGGACGGCATTGAAGAAGCGGCGATGTCGAGATCCACTCCTCCGAGTAGGTGTCGGCGCGCATCCGCGCAGCGTCGTTGATCGTCATCCCTTCGTAGCGCCCGCCCGGATCGACGCCGCGGAAGCGGTTGGTGGCGTCCTCCTGGTTGACCCACACCCACATCCCGGTGAGATCCACCGGTGAGTTCTGCTGGGCAGAAAGCGGCGTGATCGTGAGGAGTCCGGACAGCAGCAGGCCGCCTGCAATGACGAACCGGGTCAGCATCTTCATCGTGCGCTCCAAGAGTGTCGATAATCTACCCCGAATTGCGCGCGGCCGCGCGAAGGGTCCCCGCGTGATATCGCCAGCGTGACGGTCGTGAAGCAACGCACGATTCGCCGGCGAGGCCTGAGTCTTGCTGTCCATCGGGTGTGGCCGAAGGACACGCCGTCGCTCGGTGGGCTGACGCGCTGCAGGCGCTCGTGGGTGAGACGGTTACCCGTGTCGCCGCGCCGCGACGATGGCAGGCGCGGGCCGCGGAGTTGGTGGGCGCCACGCTCACCGGCGTGCGTGCGCACGGCAAGCACCTGGTGTTGACCTTCTCGGTGCCATGGATCATCCACGCGCATGCCCTGCAATACGGGTCGTGGCAGGTTGGAACGCGCGGCATCGTGCCCCGGAAGGAGCGCCGCTATGTCCGCCTGCATCTCGGCACCACCTCGCACGAAGCGTTCTACTTTCACGGTCCGGTTATGGAAGTCCTTTCGCCGGATGAGTTCTCCGCGTACGAGCGCTTCCACAGTCTGGGTCCAGATCTTCTGCACGAAGGTTTCAACATGAAGGCCGCGGCCCTCCGGGTGCGCGCTGCCGGCACGCGTGAAATCGGTGACGTCATCGTGGACCAGCGGGTCGTCGCCGGGATCGGCAACATTTACAAATCAGAGGGGTTGTTCCTCGCCGGTATCCATCCGTGGGTCCCGGCGCGTCTCGTTCCCGTTGACCAGCTGCGAGAGTGGTGTTCTTCTGTCCTTCGTGCCAGAAGCCTCGGCCTGCGCCGCGAAAGACGAAGAAGAGACCCCCTGGTCGACCTTCGACACGTCGATCAGGGGAAGGCTCTGACTTCAGCGAGCGTTCGTGAGAACCGGAGCGAACTTCTGGATTCGTTTGCTGTTGCGGACTTCGCCTGTGTAGACGTTGCCGCGTGAATCGGTGCCCACGGCATTAGGGAAGAAGAGCTGGCCCGCGAGCCTACCGTGTCCGCCGAGATGGCCGACGGTCTTGCCGCTCTGCCGCTCGACCATCCAGATCACGTCGTTATGGCCATCGGCGACGAACATGTACTTCTGCTGTGGATCCTTCGACATCGCCATCTTGTAGATGGTTCCGCACGGCGACCCCTTCACGGTCGTGACGCCCCCACACTGGCCACGCTGCGCGGGCGTGTTTGGAGACACGTAGAAGTCCTGCAGCCACTTCCCTTCTGTCGTGAACACCTGGATCCGGTTCTGGCCGCGTTCACCGATATAGACGCGTCGATCTTTTGAGATCTCGACGAAGTGGAGGTCGGGCACGAAGTTTCGTTCTTCAGGAGGCGGACCGCCCGTCCATTTGTATCCCGGGATCGGAGCGTTTGAAATCTCGCTCAGCGGCATGCCGTGTCCACCCCAACCGCGCTTGTAGGCGCCGGTGGACGCGTCGTAAATCACCACGCGCTTCTGTTGAATGATGTAGAGCTCGTTGGCGACTTCGTCGAGCTGAAAGCGACCCTTGTTGACGAGGAAGCCCGTCTCCTGGTTGTTCTCGGGCATCATGCCGGCTTCGACGGGCGGACGATGCTCGAAGTCCCACACCAGCTTGCCGTCGCGGGTGAACTTCATGATGCTGTCCTGCGCGTCGGTCCCTGAGATCCAGACGAAGCCTTTCGTGTCTGCGATCACGGTCTGCAGGGCGGTCGGCCACTTCGGATGGAATCCCGCGCCGCCCCACGCATTCAGGACGTTGCCCTGCTGATCGAGCTCAATGACCTCGGGTCCGCGCACGCAGCACAACGCGGGGGGCATATCGCCTTCGCCAGCCATCTCCTTCGGGTCCACGTCCTGCAGGCGATTCAGGAACCACACGTGGTCCATGTGGTCAACGTGAATGCCGGTCACCTGCTGCATGCTCCAGCGGTTCGGCAGCGGCTTGGGCCAGAAGGGATCGACTCGATACACCGGCGCGCCGTTCGCGACCGCCTGTCCGGCCACCACCTGCGCGTGCCCGACAACCGTTGCAGCCAGTACGCCAATCCCGCACAATCCAGCGAGCAGTCCCGAGATCCTGAAACTCATCATCAGATTCCTCCGCCGCGCATGGGTGCATCTGCGGCGCGGCAATCCTAGCATTTCTCCCGGGATGACTGGCGTGATCTGTCGGAGCCTCCCGGCCATATCGATTCCAGGTAGGCGGCAAGCGCCGCGGACATCTCCTCGATGAATTGATAGCGCCTGTCAGCGTCCTGTTCGACCGCGGTCAGCAGGATGGTTCTGAGCTCGGCATCGATCTCCGCGTCTGCGGCGATGGTTCCGGATGACCCGACGTCCCAGGTCCATCCGTAGCCTGCAATCAGGGTATACAGAACCCACCCGAGGGAGAACACATCGGCGCGGCCGTCCGGCACGCTCCCATGCATCACTTCCGGCGCACAGAAGGCTGGGGTCGTCGGCGGGTTGTACACGACTCCGCTCGAATGGCGGGCCACCTCATAGGACGACTCAAAGTCAACAATCCGAATCACCGGTCTGTTCTGCTCCAGGCGGTACAGGATGTTCATTGGGCTGAGATCAACGTGGAAGATGCCGATGTGGTGCAGCTCTGCGAGTGCCTTTGCGACTTCGAGGCATGTCCTGAGATGCCCGACCAGACGGCGAGGCATCCGTTCGAGACCGATCGTCGTCGCCAGCGGCCACTCGTCGAAGAGCGACATGATCAGGAAGACGCGTCCATCACGCAAGCGCCCGTGATCCCAGAGCAACGGGAAGTAGCGCGAGTCCGGCAGTTCTCGATTGATGGTCGATAGCAGGGCGATTTCGTTCGCCAGGTTGTGCTCGTAGACGAGGCCCGGCTTGGTGAGCACCTTGATGAGGGCATCCGCGCGCGTCCGCGCGTCCCGCCCCACGTACAGCTGATGCCTGGCGTGTTCGACGGATGCATGGCCGCTGCGGTCGGGACCCAGACGCTGAATGCTGCTGAAACGTTTGAACGGAGCCGACTGCAGGTAGCGGTCGAGGCGCTTACGGGGAGCCAAGGCTACGCCGGAATTGGGGTTGGTGACGGCTTGTTCACGGTCCGTGTGATTCCGGCCGCTGCGTAGATCTCCTGTTCGTCCAGGCTCTCGCGGAGCAGCAACTGAATGACGATGGCATCCAGTTTGTCGCGATTGTCGCGCAGCAGCCGACGGGCCTCTGCATAGCATTCATCAGTGATCCGCCTCACCTCTTCATCGACCGCATCGAGCAGTCCATTAGAGATGCCAAACATCCGCGGATCTCCTTCCGCAGGCAGGACCGAGAGCGTGCCGATCCGCTCGGACATCCCCCATCGGCCGACCATGGATCTCGCGATGCGCGTCACCATCTCGAGATCGCTTTCCGCGCCGGTCGTCACGATGTTGAAGACCTCCTGTTCAGCTGCCATGCCTCCCAGGGCACCGATGATGCGTCCGCGAAGATAGTTCGCGTCGAATCCGTACCGATCTGATTCGGGGGTGGACAACGTGACACCCAGCGCACGGCCACGCGGAATAATCGAGACCTTGCGGACCGGATCGGCACCCGGCTGGAGCATCCCCAGCAGTGCGTGCCCGGCTTCGTGGTACGCCGTGCGACGTCGCTCTGCTTCAGGGATCACGACATTCCTGGCAGTTCCCAGTTGTACTTTCTCGAGAGCGTCCGTCAGGTCCCGTTGTTGAACCGCATCCTGCGTGCGACGCGCGGCAAGGAGTGCAGCTTCGTTGACGAGATTCGCGAGGTCTGCCCCTGTCATGCCGGGAGTCGAATTCGCGAGTTGTTCGAGATTCACGTCGGCCGCCAGAGGCACCTTGCGCGTGTGCACTCTGAGGATTTCCACGCGACCCTTGTGATCCGGCGGGTGGACGATGATCTGCCGGTCGAATCGGCCGGGCCGCATCAGCGCCGGGTCGAGAACGTCCGGTCGATTGGTCGCAGCGAGCACGACCACTCCCTCGTGACCGGAGAACCCGTCCATTTCGGTCAGGATCTGGTTCAGCGTCTGCTCGCGCTCGTCGTGGCCGCCCAGGGCTCGCGCCCCCCCGCGCGCCCGGCCGATCGTGTCTATTTCGTCGATGAAAATGATCGCCGGTGCAACTTTCCTCGCTTCGGTAAAGAGCTCGCGGACTCGACTTGCGCCCACACCAACGATCATCTCGATGAATTCGGAGGCGCTGGCGCTGAAGAAGGGGACGTTCGCCTCGCCGGCGGTGGCGCGTGCGAGCAGGGTCTTTCCGGTCCCAGGGGCTCCGGCGAGCAGGACACCTTTCGGGGCACGTGCACCCAGGCGGCGATATTTCTCCGGGCTCTTCAAGAAGTCTACGACCTCGTTGATTTCTGCCTCCACTTCGTCGATCCCGGCAACATCGTCAAACGTGACACGGACCGTCTCTGGATCGACGCGCTTCTTCTTCCCCCCGCCGAGCAGGCCGCCCATCGCCCCTTGCTGGCGTTTAAACATCCAGACGTAGAACGCTACGAGCAGGAGCATGGGTGCGAAAGAGATCAGGAGGTTTGCGAGGAATCCGCGCTGCGCGACGAGAGGCGTCGCCCGCACCGTTGCAGCGCCGCCGGTCAACTCAGCGAGAAGGTCGTCAGTGGCGAACGTCGGTCGCTCGGTTGAGAACTGCTGATACGTCCGCCCCTGCTCGTCGGGGACCGCCGCGGCCTTCTTCAGTTCGCCCTGGATAGAGTTGCCGCGAGCGAAGAGGGCCCCGACGTTCTTATTGGCCACTTGATTCTTGAACTCGGTGTAGGGCACGGGTTGTGGTCCGGCCAGCTGATCCTGAATCGTGAGCACTCCGAACAGCAGCAGGTATCCGACCAGACCGACGGCGATGGTTGGCCAACGCATTCGCGGCTTCTCTGGTTGGCGCGGTGGAAGACCTTCAGCGCGCCACGGCTTTTGTGTCGCCTGGTTGGGTGACAGTGCCGGCGACGGCGTCTCACCCGTCGATGACGCAGGGGGTAGCGGACTTGGTGTAGTCATAGAGACAATCGTCGCGCTCGCGTTGATTCCCACGAGAGGTTGCGCGGCAACACTGCTGCGCGACTTGTCCTGCAAATATGGCACCGCCGCCAAGGGCGCTCAGAGGGCCTGAGGCGCGCCCGGCAGAGGCTACGCTCCCGGCAGCGCCACGTGCACGGGGTACGCCTTCTCCCCGGCCAGCACCTTCACGGGTAGGCGATTCTCCGGCAGCGGGATCGGGCAGGTCGTATAGGGGTTGAACGCGCACGGCGGGTTGTAAGCCTGGTTGAAATCGAGCACCGCACTGCCGTCGGCTCGCAGGTCGGCATAGAGAAAGCGCGCAGCGCCGTACGTCTCGGCGCCGCTCGACTCGTCCTTGAAGACAAAGTACAAGCGCGTTGCACGCGTCGTGAATGCACGCAGCCGCAGGGTGCGGCCCTGCAGCGTGAACTCGACGATTCCCTCGGTCGTGAACTCGTCCAGATCACCGAAGGTGTTGATCACCTGCAAAGTGCGCGGCTGGGCGTCTTGAATAAAACGTCCCACGACCCGGTACTCAGGCTGGATCTCGAACCACGAGAAACCCAGGAAGTCCTTCGCCATCCGTCCTTCGGGATTCCATACCCGTAGCGACTTGCGCGCCCCGCTCTGGTGGATCACCATTCGGACGCCACCCGTCGTCAGTTCGTCGGCTGGACCAGGAATGTCATCGGTCAACGCGATCGGTGCGGTGATTGGCTGACCCTTCATTCGCACGTCAGCGGATGGGTCTGGCTCCAACCGTACGGTGTCGCCCTCCAGCGTGAGACGCCCCAGCACTGCCGGCGCACCTTCGACAACGATGTCATTGGATGGCGCGCTGCCGACCGAACGGGTTCCGGCGTCCAGGAAGTGGAGGCCGGCGATCGTGACCCAACTGTCACGGTAGTCCGCTTCGTGTTTGAGACGCCACGCCTCGGCTTCCGCACGAGCGTCAGCCGGCGACACGTCCTCGGCCGCCTGACGACAGGCGGCACCCGACAGGATGGCACCCATCACGGCGATCCCACAGGTGATCTGGACGACGCTCGGCCCGCACACGCACAAAGACATAGGTTGCATCGTAGTAACGAGATCGACAAGTTGGTGCGCCCGCCGCGACTCGAACGCGGGACCCCCGGCTTAGAAGGCCGGTGCTCTATCCAGCTGAGCTACGGGCGCGTGCTCTGATCCTATCGTGAGTTTCGCGCACCTGACCTACGTCACTGAGGACGAATGATCACCGCGCCGCGCTCGTCGTCGTGGACCGTGGTGCCACCGGCGCCGGCGTTGACGCGGCGAAGGCGGACACAGCAGCCATCTCCTGCACGGTCATGCGGCTGACGATGGGCTTCATCAGCTCGGCCCAGGGACCGTGGCGGGATCCGTTCTTCATATCGAACAGCTGCCGCATCGTGTAGCTCGGGGAACGCCCGGCCAGCGGAGGCACGGGACCGACCCCTTCGAAGCTGGCGCCGTGGCAGGTCGCGCACTGATACTTCGCCGCCACCTGCTTGCCGCGATTCAGCGTGCCCGGCGGCACGTAGGCGGTCCAGCTCATGTGCGTGTCTCGCGCCTCGGCGCGGAGGTTGTCATCCGGCACCTCGACGATCTCGTCGGCGTGGATCGGCACCATGCCACCGCCCTCGGTCGTCGGCACCGCCATGTGCATGCCACCCTGCATCCGTACCTTGGGTGCGGTCTTCGACTCGACCACCTTGATGCGACGCGGATACGGCTGCCGCGCAAAGAACTGCGCCGCCGCCAGATCGTCTTCGTGCGACATCGCCTTCGCGTAGCCGATCATCGTGTTCGTGTTCGCCTTCCGCGGGTCGGCGCTCTTGCGCAGCCCCTCCCTGTAGTCCTGCATCTGCTGCATGAAGTACGTAGGGTGATATCCGCTGATCGGCGCATTCTCGGGCCGGCCGGAACCATCAGGTAGATGACACAGCGTGCACTGACGCGCGGCGGGCGGCTTCCCGAATCGGACGACGTCTGGCATCGTGCCCTGTCGATCCTCCGGATGCCAGTCCATCGTTTCCTTGAGTGCCCGAAGCTCACCACGCGTGAAGGTCTTCGGTGTCCCGGGCATCGACACCACAGCCGCGTCGTCGTTCGGGAGCGCCGAAGGGTTTGGAGTGCCGGCCGGGGGTGGCGGTGTGTACGCCCAGTCGGGCAATCCCGCTGGCACAGGCGCGGCAGGTGCGGGAGTGGCGTTCTGCGCAGCCGCGGCGGCACAAAGGACGGTCAAGCCGATCGCGAGGATCCCACCAAGCGTCTTCTTCATCTCGAGCCTCCTTCCGACATCGAACCGGCGTGGCGAAGCGCCCGGATTATACTCGGGCTACTTCGCCTGAGCGGGAGCAATCGATGGCTGAGCACACCGGCGTCCCCACAACCATCAACGAATACATCGCGGCATTTCCGTTGCCGATCCGTACGATCCTTAAGAAGATCCGCGCCACGATCGCGGACGCCGCACCCGATGCGCAGGAAGTAATCAGCTATCGCATGCCCGCTTTCAAGCAGCACGGCGTGCTGCTCTACTTCGCGGCGTTCAAGGCGCACATCGGCGTCTTCCCGCCGGTGTCGGGCGAACCCAGCCTCGAAAAGGCGCTGGCATCGTACCGCGGGCCCAAGGGGAATCTCCGATTTCCATTGGACCGCCCGATACCGTACGGTCTGATCAGGCGGATCGCCAAGCTCAGGGTAAAGCAGAACGCAGCCAGGAGGTCAGGATGAAGCTCGCTTCAGCGCTCGCGCTCGCGTTCGCATTCACGGCGTCAGCCAGCGCGCAACACGCGGTCGAGCATAAAGTGCTCGCGACCAGCAAGACGTCAACGATGGAAAAGGAACTCAACGACGCGGCCGAGACGGGATTCCGCTTTCAGCTCGTCATGGGTGGTGAATCGACCTTTGGAGGCAAGGAGGTCGTCGTCATCATGACTAAAGGGGACGAGACCGGACGCTATTCCTACAAGCTGCTGGCGACCTCGAAGACCTCAACGATGCAGAAGGAACTGCAGGAAGCTTCGGATAGGGGCTATGAGTACCGGGGGCAGACGGTCTTCGGGAGCACGTTCGGCGGCGACGAGGTCGTCGTGCTGCTCGAGCGCGACAAGAACGGTGCCGGCGCCCGCTTCGACTACAAGCTGATCGCCACCAGCAAGACATCCACGCTCGAAAAAGAGATCACGGAGGCCGGTTCGGCCGGGTACGAGATTGTCGGTATGACGGTCGGCAAGACTGCCCTGGGCGGGAAAGAACTGGTCGCGATCACACGCAAGACCCGCCAATAGAGCGCCCGGCATGAAAAGGCCGTGTACGTGAAAGGGAGCCGGGGTTGAGCTCTCGACAAGCTCCAACCGCGACTCCCTTTCATCCAGCGTGTCGCCGGACGCCTACGGTCGCTGCGTTTCGAAACCTTCGACGTGCACGTCGAGGAGGTGGTTCACGCGCACGCCGACGATGCCGTCGGTACCGGCGTTTACAGTCGTCTTCGGTGCCGTGTGTACGACGGTCCCGTTGACGAGGTACGAGGCCGTGGCGCCATTCACGCGGACCTCGAGGGTGTTGATCGATCGCCCATCAGCGCCGGGCCGGCGGATGGCGTCGTGCGCTAGTCGTGCCTGGACATCCTGCACGTTGTCGCCCCGTCGCGAGCGGATGATGAACGTGCCGTTCTGCGCCACGAGAAAGTAGGCGTATCGCTGTGACGGCGTTTCGAGATCGGCGCCGCCGAAGATCAGCCCGTAGTAGTTCGTGTGGTTGCTGGGCTTCATCAGCGTGAAGGTGGCACGGGCGGTGTAGTTGCCCGCCACCGCGTTCGCGGGATGCCAGAAGGTCCCGGCAGGGCCGCCGGTCACCCGGAATCCCTTCCCCATCGTCACGAGTTTGACCTCGGAGATGTCGTCTGGATCGGCTGCGCTCTGGCTCAGATCGACCCGAGCCCGCCAGCCGTCTGGCGCCTGCGCCGCGAGTGGCGCGACGAGAGACGTGATCACGAGCAGAAACGAGAATACGACGCGGATCATGGATCTCCTTTTTCGTGAATGTGCATGCAGCAGCGTGGTGTGTGATGTGACCGGGGCGGGGATTGAACCCGCGACCCACGGATTAAAAGTCCGCTGCTCTACCACTGAGCTACCCGGCCGTGTGCAGTCCTGACGAGCGTTGAAGTGTACCACGGGCGTTTCGCGGCGCTGGTTGTCGGTTACACTCAGAGGCCGTGGCTACCGTCCTCATCTCAGCACCCACGTACCTGCCGACGCTGACAGCACGACCCCAGTTGAAAGACGCACTCGCGTTTGCCGAGGGCGACGTGCTGCAGGCGCTCGAAGCAATCACCACGGGACGTCCGGACGTCGTGGTACTCGAAAAACAGTTCGCCGATACGTCCCGAGGCACGGCTCTGATCAATCGGATCAAGGCGGACCCGACGCTGAAGCACTGCGACATCCAGGTGGTGCTGCACGACGGAGGCACTGAGTCCGTGGTGCGCGAGCCGGAACCCGTCGTCACCCTTGCCCCCGACACGACGTCGCTGTCGCCCCTCGACTATCGCGGGACGCGGCGCGCCGACCGGTTCAACATCCAGCGTGGCATCGAGGTGCAGATCGAGGGCAATCCCGTCCAGCTCGTGAACATGTCAGCCGTGGGTGTCCAGGTGATCTCGTCAGGGATCCTCAGACCGAACCAGAAGATCCGGCTGTCGCTGAATTCACAGCCGGGTGCGGCCAGGTACAAGTCTGTTGTGGCGTGGGCGACCTTCGAGCTGCCACAGGGTGTGGCGCGCTATCGGGCGGGGATCGAGATCCTTGATCACACCGATCAGTCAGCGCTGACCAAGTTCATCAAGAAGCACAAGGTCTAGCGCGCGGCCGGCGCGCTCAGGCGCGGACGCTCTCTCCGAACCAGCTGGTGATCGCCGAGTCGGGCCGTACGATCGTCTCCTCACGGTCTGAGCCTGTTGAGATGATCGCGCAGGAGACGCCGCTCACCTCTTCGAGACGCTGCACGTAGCGCCGCGCTTCCACCGGCAGATCGTCCATACGCTTCGCACCCTTCGTGGGCGACGACCAGCCGGGCATGGTTTCGTAGACCGGTTCTGCGGATGCAAGCGTCTTGAGGTTTGCGGGGAACTCGGTCAGCAGGCCCTGCGCGGTGCGGTAACCCGTGCACAGTTTCACTTCGGACAGACCATCGAGCACGTCGAGCTTGGTGAGCGCCAGCGCATCGAGACCGTTGATGCGGGCCGAGTAGCGGACGACCACCGCGTCGTACCAGCCGCAGCGACGAGGCCGGCCAGTCGAGGCGCCGTACTCCTGACCGCTTTCGCGAAGCCGCTCGGCCAGTTCGCCCGACAACTCCGTCGGCAGCGGACCTTCGCCGACGCGGGTCGTGTAAGCCTTCGCCACGCCCAGCACACCGCCGATCGCCTTGGGCGACACGCCGAGGCCGGTGCAGACGCCGCCAACCGACGCGTTGGATGAGGTGACAAAGGGATACGTCCCATGGTCAATGTCGAGGAGCGTCGCCTGGGCGCCCTCGAACATCACGGACTTCCCTTCCTTCATCGCCTGCCACAGAAACAGCGAGACGTCGTTGACCCACGGGCGCATCCGCTCGCCGTCGGCCACGAGCTGGTCGAACACGGGCCGCCAGTCGAGTGTCGAATCCTTGATGATCCGGTTCCGCGCGCTGACGTTTTCGCGCACCTCTTCCTGAAGCGCCGGAAAATCACTCAGCAGATCGCACACGCGGATTCCGCGGCGGCCGATCTTGTCCTCGTACGCCGGTCCGATACCGCGCGACGTCGTCCCAATCTTGCGTTCGCCGCGCCGCGCCTCGGACAACACGTCGAGCTCGCGGTGATACGGCAGGATGACGTGCGCCTTTTCGCTGATTCGGAGACGCCCATCAACGGCGATCCCCATGCGTGCCAGCTCGTCGATCTCTTTGAACAGCGCCTTCGGGTCTACGACGACGCCGTTGCCGATGACGCAGGTGACGCCCGGATGCAGAATGCCAGAGGGGATCAGATGGAGAACGAATTTCTGTCCCTTCACGTAGACGGTATGGCCGGCATTGTGACCGCCCTGATAACGCGCCACCACCGAGAAGTTCGGTGTGAGCATATCGACGATCTTGCCCTTGCCTTCGTCGCCCCACTGCGTGCCAAGCACGGCGATGCTGGTGTTCGACATTCGGCACATATGGTACTGCAGCGACGCAACGATCACGAGCCGGAATCACAATCGTCGTAAAAATGCCGCCGCGCGCGTAGAACCTAAACGCAACACATTTCTTTGACGAGATTTTGTTTGACAAGTTCGCGGCGCATCTTTAAGGTTCGATCTTTTTCACGGCATTGTGAAACTCACGCGCACGATCGTCGTTACAATGCGATTGGTGCGGAGGACTGATGGGGCCATACGCAGGTTTTGAACGCCGGGTCATGGGAACGCTCGACGCGCTTCCATCACGCATCGCCGTCGTGCCCGGAGGCTGCGGCACCGGCCGCACCGCGCTCCTCAATCGCCTGCGCGACCGCATCGGTCGCGGCGCCACCCAGTACATAGACGTCGAACGCTGCGCGACGACACCCGAACGATTTTTCGACGCCGTCACAGCCGCCTCTCCATTTCCGTCACCTGGTCGCGAGCGCACGTATACCAACGCGCGTGAAGCCTTCGACGCCCTGCTCCGCTTTTTTGATACAGCCCGGGCGCCCGGCGGCGGTCCCTGCACCTTCCTCCTGGATGAGGTTCTGGAACTTCGGACATTTGAAAGCTTTCCCGGACTCCGGCACGTCCTCCGGGACCTGCTCGACGGCCTGGCGTCCAGCCCGAACCGCTTCGTGCTGACCACCCGGTACGTGTCTCGAACCCATCGCCTTCTGCGGGACGCCACGTCCCGATTCGAAGTGATGCATCTGCCGGCGATGTCCGTGGCAGACGTTACTGAAGTCCTCGCGCCCGCGTTCAACGGCTACGAGCAGACGCCCACCGACGACCGGGATTTCCTGGGCCGGACGGTGCAGGCGCTGGCTGACGGCCGCGTCGCATACGTGCGGGCGATTGGCGAAACGATGGTCCAGATGGGCCGCGGTGCGGATCCGATTAGCGCCCTGGCCGCGCTGCTGTCACCGGGCGCCGAGCTCGACCGGTGGTGCCGCTTCTGCTACGAACTGCGTCTCCACCGCGCACGTGGCTATGGCGCGCTCAAAGCGATCCTCGACATTCTGGCGGAAGAAGAACCGCTCACGTTGACAGAGATCTCGCTGCGGCTCAGGCGTACGCCGGGCTCCACGAAGGACTATCTGTCGTGGCTCGAGGATGTGGATCTGGTGACATCTCGCGCCAAGCGCTACAGCTTTACCGATCCGCTATTGCGCTTGTGGGTTCGGCTCCACTGCCGCCCGACACCGCCGGCTGAAGACGAGATCGCCCGCGAGGTCCAGCACTACACCGTGGCGCGCGTGCCGCACGTGAGCGAACCCGAGCCGGCGCTCGCCTATGCCAGCGTCGATGCGACGCCGGACGAACGCAAGGGCTGGGGGATCATCGAGATCGACTAGGACCCGGGGGCGTCGGCCATCTGTTCCAGGGCCCCGCGCGCAGCTTCCTGCTCGGCTTCTTTCTTCGCTCGTCCACTCGCGCTGCCCAGCACTTCCCCGCCGACCACCACTTCGATCGTGAACACCTTGCGATGGTCGGGGCCTGACTGCCCTGCCACTCGGTACTCCGGGAGCGGACGCCCGAGCGCCTGCAGACGCTCCTGCAGCGCAGACTTGTAGTCCGCGCCCACAACCGACTGGCCCGCGCCTTCGACGATGGCGTCGGTGAGCTCGCGTTCGAGAAAGGCGGCTGCCGCAGGAAGCCCGCCGTCAAGGTAGACCGCCGCGATGAGCGCCTCATACGCGTCGGCGAGCAGTGCGTGCTTGAAGCGCCCGCCGGTCTTCTCCTCACCGCGCCCGAGCAGCAGATGGTCGCCGAGCCTGATGTGCTCCGCACGCCGCGCCAGTGACTGGGCCGACACGACCGAGGCCTTGATCTTGGACTTCTGTCCTTCGTTGTATTGCGGGTACTGACGGAAGAGGATGTCCGCCGTCACGAGTCCAAGCACCGCGTCGCCCAGGAACTCGAGCGATTCGTTGTCGCTCACGCCCCCCGACACGTCTTCAGCCGCGCGCGAGCGATGCGTGAGCGCGTGCTCGAGCAGGCCACGATCCCTGAAACGATAGCCGATCCGATCCTGCAGTTCCTCGAACTCGTCCCGCAGTCGCACCACGCGCGTGCCCAGCTCTTCCCGGTGACTGTCGATCACGCGCAAGGCTTCCTCGGACACGTCCTCGGCCACGGCAATCCTGATTTCACCGAGCGCATTCACCACCATCGGCCAGATGGCCTGCGTGTTACCCGAGATGCGGAAGCTGTCGATGCCGCGGCTGTCGAGAAGCGCCATCACCACGCTGGCTTCGATGTCCGACGTGGACGTGAACACGACGACAGGAGCCATGATGAGTGTCGAAGCAGGGCCGCCAGAGTGCGCGGCGCGGTTGTGGGCGAGGATGATATCAGAGTACGCTTTGGCTCGACGTGAAACTCCCTGATCGCGCGCGCTTCGACACCATCTGCATTCACGCCGGACAGACACCGGATCCTTCGACCGGCGCCATCATCACGCCCATCTATCAGACGTCCACGTATGTGCAGGACGCGCTCGGCGTGCACAAGGGCTACGAGTACGCCCGGACGCAGAACCCGACCCGCTCGGCGTTCGAGGCAAACATCGCCGCGATGGAGAACGGCAAAGCCGGGTTCGGATTTGCGTCTGGCATGGCCGCGACGTCCGCAGTGATGACGCTGCTCAAGTCCGGCGACCACGTGGTGGTGACCGACAACACGTATGGCGGCACCTATCGGCTGTTCGAGCAGGTGCTGCGCAGGTATCAGCTCGACTTCACCTATGCCGACACGTCTCAGCTCGGTGAGATCGAGCGCGCGCTCAGGCCGACCACGAAGCTGCTGTTCCTCGAGACACCGACCAACCCCATGCTGCGCCTCACGGATCTGGAGAGCGCCTGTATGATCGCGCACGCGCACGGCATCCCGGTCGTCGTGGACAACACGTTTGCAAGCCCCTACGTGCAGCGGCCGATTGATTTCGGTGCGGACCTCGTGGTTCACAGCACCACGAAATTTCTCAACGGACATTCCGACAGCGTCGGCGGGGTCGTCGTCGCCACGCGGGATGACCATATCGAGTGGCTGCGCTTCGTGCAGAACGCGCAGGGCGCGATCATCGGGCCGATGGATGCGTGGCTGGTGCTCCGCGGCACCAAGACGCTGCCGATCCGGATGGAGCGGCACAATGCCAATGCCCAGGCGCTGGCCGAGTTCCTCGCGTCGCACCCCAAGGTCACGGCTGTGCACTATCCAGGGCTGCCGTCGCATCCTCAGCACGCGCTCGCGAAGGCGCAGATGCGCGGGTTCGGCGGTCTCATCGCGTTCGAGATGGGATCGCTGGAGCGTGCGCGCATCGTGCTGAACAACCTTCAGCTGATGGCGCTGGCTGAGAGTCTTGGCGGCGTCGAAACGCTCATCAGCCATCCGGCCTCGATGACTCACGCCTCGGTGCCGCCCGAGCGTCGTCGTCAGATCGGCATTGGCGACGACATGATTCGTGTGTCGGTGGGCATCGAGAACCTCGACGACCTCCGTGAAGACCTCGAGCAGGCGCTCGAGCGCGTGTAGCCCGTGACTGAACTCCTCGATCTCCTCCTCCACGTCGACGTCTATCTGCTCGAGCTCGTCATGAACTACGGGATCTGGATCTACGCGATCCTGTTCCTGGTCATCTTCGCGGAAACCGGCCTGGTCGTGACGCCGTTCCTGCCGGGCGACTCGCTGCTCTTCGCCGCCGGCGCCCTTGCGGCCAGCGGAGCGTTGGATGTCGCGGGCGTCTCGCTCCTGCTGATCGTCGCGGCGATTCTTGGCGACGCCGTCAACTACTCGATCGGTCGCATGGTGGGCACACGCGTCATCCATCTCGCGCAGACCGACCCGCGATGGGGACGCTGGATCAAGCCCGCGCACCTCGCGAAGGCGCACGAGTTCTTCGAGCGCCATGGCGGCAAAGCCATCGTGCTCGCGCGCTTCATGCCGATCGTGCGGACGTTCGTGCCGTTCGTGGCCGGGGTCGCGGAGATGGGCTATCCCTCGTTCGCGCTCTACAACGTCACCGGGGCCGTGGCCTGGGTGGGTATCTGCGTAGGCGCCGGCTACATCTTCGGCAACGTCCCCATCGTCAAAGACAACTTCTCACTCGTGGCGCTCGGGATCGTCTTCGTGTCGATCCTGCCGATGGTGTTCGAATACCTGAAGTACCGCCGTCAGCGGACGTCATAGGACAGGCTTTGGGCTTCAGGCTCTCGGCTTTCGGATTTAGCGTTGCAGTGCTCGGCTTTTCCGGCCTGAGCCAAGTGGAAGGCAGCCGAGTCAGCTTCATCACCACGAAGTGACGAAGGAATCGAACGCTCTCAGTTGTGGGGTCCGGCTTTAGCCGGACCTGAGATCGACTCCCCTACCCAGGTCCCATACGCATCGCTGGCTTTGGCGTCGAGCACAATGAACTCCGGTAGCTCGTAGGGGTGTAACTCCCTCAGCCGTCTGGCAAGCGCGTCCACGCGCTCCGGCGTCGTCTTCATGACGAGCTGCTGTTCGCGGTCTTCCTCGATCGCGTCCTTCCAGCGGTAGCACGAGGTCATCGGCGGGAGAATGTTGACGCATGCGGCGAGGCGCTCCTCTACGAGCGTTCGAGCGAGCGAGGCTGCATCCGCACTTGCCCCGAGGGTTGTCAGGACGATCACCACGCTGGAATCTGCCGCCGCGCTCACGATTTTGCTTTGCCTTTCGATCCGTATGCGGTATTTAGACGAGTGGCCCGTGGCCGGAACCCATAAATAGCACTTGTACTTCCGGCGAAAGCGCGCTATTTTGTCACATCCGTGAAGAAGAAGACCGAATCCTCATCGAGTCAGCCGCGCCGGCGCCGCGCGCTGGAGAACACGCTCCTCGTGATCGGGTGTGTGCTGATGATCGACGCGCTCGTTGGCGACAAAGGGTTGCTGGCAATGCTGCAGGCACATGAGACCTATCGCGAGATCGAGGAGTCGCTGTCTGCGGTGCGTGCTGAGAACGCGGACCTGCGTGCTGAAGCGAAGCGCCTCAAGGAAGATCCCGCGGCAATCGAAGAACTCGCGCGCGAAGAGCTTGGTTTGATCAAGCCTGGCGAGAAGCTTTTCATCGTCAAAGACATTCCCACCCCCAACGGCCAGTAGCCTTTCCTCGCCCGGCCGTGTTACATTGGCGGTTCGTCTTCGGTCCCGCGTGCCTGCCAGGGCTTACCGTTCAGGGTTCCGATTCGACATGTCGCGGGGTGGAGCAGTCCGGTAGCTCGTTGGGCTCATAACCCAAAGGTCGGGGGTTCAAATCCCCCCCCCGCAACCAACATAACCGACCGCATTCGTTCCCGGCTGGACCAGGCCCTGCGCCGCGGCCAGCATCGAGCCGAAGTGCCCTACGACCTGTAAGAGTCCATCACCCGGTGGAATCACGATCTTGTCGAGGAATCCTCGGAGCGCCTGCCGCGCGGCGTCTCGCTGCTCGTCGTGTTCCAAACCTGCGGCGAGCGTCGTCGCCTTCTGGCGGAAGACCTCGGCCATGCGTGGGTGCAGTGCCGGGAGCGGCGGTTCAGCCAGCGCGGTAATCAGTGCGGCCTTCCGCGCCTCCAGTGTCAGTAGTTCGTCGTTGATGGCGAGTGCCGACGCACCCTCCTTGATGGCTTGAACGAGCTTCGAGATCTCCCGCTCGACGGCCACAAGTTCGCGTCGCGCTCCGGCCATCTGGGCCAGGTGCTCACGGCGCTGGAGGGTCATCTCGGCCGTGAACCCCTCGCAGAACGCGGCGAACGCGCCTCGCTCAAAGAACAACTCGCGCATGGCGCGCAGGGCGCGGGCTTCCACATCCTGCCGCATGATGCTGCGGCGGTTCCACGAACGCGCCGCTTAGGGCTCGCCGCTTTCAAGCTCTTCGGCAATCGTGTCGAAGATCCCGCTGATGACTGTGCCGAGATTGATCACGGCGAGCGCCGAGGCCAGCGACACGAAGCCTGCGAGCAGTGCGTACTCGATGAGGTCCTGACCATCATCGTCGAACCAGAGCCGACGTAGTACTGGCAATCTCATACCACCTTCCGTTCACTGACACGGACCACGACGCGGCTTGCTACGCAAGAGATGTGCCCGTCACGCGCAACCTCTGAGTGAGCGAGGAACATCAATGTTTCACAGTATTGCACGGCGCAAATCACGGGCGAGGGTGCGATGTTCTCGCCGGCCGGTGACATTTCCCGTCATTCGAATGACAAATCCGAACGTCGCAGACTCAGACAATCTCGAGAACTCCGGACGGATTGTGGCGCAAGCCAGGATCTTTCGTCCCGCTGGAGACCTCCCTGTGTGCCAGATGTGATCACAGTCCGCAATCCGGATTCAGGGCAACGGCTGGCACTGCGCTTGCTGGGCCAACCGTGCACGTATTCTTTTCAGTACATCCATGAATGGAACGACAGGGGATCAGTGGCACCGTGCCCTGCGGCGATTCGGACGCTCCGATGGAACCAACCTCATCGAGGCCTCTCTCGTCCTGCCCATGGTGCTGTTTGTGACCTTCGCCATTGTTGATTTCGCGTCGCTCTTCTACGCCTACACCGCGCTCGAGAACGGCGTCAGTCTGGCGACCCGCTACGCGGTGACGGGTAGAAGCATGGAGGAAGAGACGCGTGAAGAGTCGATCATGGACACGATGCGTTCCGTCACGCCAACACTGACCATTCCCGACGAGGCCTTCACGTTCACCCATATTCCCGCGGGTGAATCTGATTGGGTCGACGGCGTGGGCGGGCCCAATGACATCGGAAGGGTCAAAGTCGACGTCCCGTGGTCGCTGTTCACGCCGTTCATCAGCGATCTGTTCACCGATGGCGCACTCACGCTCAGCGTCGAGTCAATCATGAAGAACGAGCGCTTCGAATGAAGACCTCCCTTTCGAGCAGCCGGGGACAAAGTCTCATCGAGTTCACGATGTTTCTCCCCCTTGCCCTGGTCATGGGGCTCGGGATGATCGAGTTGAGCTACGCCCTGCTGGATCAGCACGTCGTCAGCAAACTCACCCGGGAAGGCGCGAACCTCATTTCCCGCAACGCGACGCTCGAGGACGCGGGTGTCGTCATGAGAACAATGGGTACGCGTCCCGTCAATTTCGACGATGGATCGACGCTGATCTTCTCCGTGCTGAGGAAGGTCGCAACGACGGATGCGGACAACTACGACAAGGTCATCCTGTACCAGCGTCATTCGATTGGAAGTCTCGACGCAAACAGCGTGTTCACCACCGAAGGGACCGGCGAGTTTGCGGGCGCCCCGGACTACCAGGCGCTCGACTCCGATAACGACACCCGGCTTCAGATTACGAACCTGCCCGCGTCGCTCGACGTCGGGCTCGGGGGGATGGTGTTCGTGACCGAGATCTACACGACTCACAGACTCATCACGCCCTTCAATGGCGTCTTTCTGGGCGGGAACGTACCGACGACGCTCTACTCAATCGCGTACTTCTAGTGTTGTTATCGCAAGACGCTCCGTACGAGCGGGATGTGAAGATGGCCGACTATCAGACAACACAGCGACAGCGTGACCGATCCGACGAGTCGGGCTTTGTCCTCGTCTGGGCAGCAGTGTTCATGACGCTGCTGTTGTTCTTCCTCGGTCTGGCGCTCGATACGGCCCGCGCGTATGTGGTCAAGGCGCAGCTGGCCAAGGCCGCGGACGGGGCTGCCCTCGCCGCCGCCCGCATGCTGAACTCCGGGGAACCGAGGGTCGAGGCGGCCCGGATCTTCAGAGCCAATTTTCCCGAGGGCTACCTCGGTACGGAAACCGTCACCGACCCTGTCACGGATCCGGACTTCTTCGACCTGGAGACCAACGTGGACACCGGGGTCCACGTCGTCACCATCAGAGCCACTGCCACACTGCCTACGACCTTCATGCGACTCGCCAACCGCGAAGAAGTCACGGTGCGAAGCACGTCGGAAAGCACTCGCAGAATGGTGGATCTGTCCCTGGTCCTCGACGTGTCGGGGTCAATTGGCGCCGACTGGCCCACCGTCAGGGACGCCGCCCGTGAATTCGTGAGGGGGTTCGACGAAGAGGGCGATCGTTTCGCGTTCATCACGTTCTCGAGCGGCGCCTCAGTGCGGACGCCGATGACTGTCAGTCGCGGTTTCAACAAGGACGGAATCCTGGCCGCCATTCCCGAGACCCTCCCTGGCGGCCTCACGAACATGGCTGAAGGTTTCTTCCGTGGATGGGACGAAGTAAGGACGGTTCCGACGGGTCAGCAGTCCGGTGTCCGTGTCATTGTCCTGTTCACGGACGGCTCCCCTAATGGCGCCTCAGGGCTCTACGCCAACTCGGCCGGCGACCTGTTCATGCCGGTGAAAGGGAGATCCCTTCATACGGGCGATTTCGGTCCCTCCACCACGAACACCAACCTCCAGGGGCTTCACGACACGGAGACAGGGACTCAGTCGCCGTCGCACACTATAAGCGTCTCCTGGCGAGGCAGGACTACCATTTCGCAGATACCCTTCATGCCCGAGGCGGCCTCCTTCACCCACCATCGCAGCGATGGGATCCCGTCCTCGTTCGGCTTTCAGAGCGGCTCCCTCACGGTCGACGGCGTCGCTCAATCCTCGGCTCGGGGCCTTCGAGACTACAACACGGTCAAGGGCAGGTATCCTGCGCAGGCTTTCAACGTGAACAACGCCGCCCGCAACCTGGTGGAAATCGTGGCCAACGCAGCCCGAAGCGATGACGATGGCGACTATCCCATTCGTGTCTATACGATTGGCATGGGGCCGCTGATGGTCCAGGACCTCGGTACCCGGGGTGAAACCTCCGAGAGCATTCTCATGCGCGTCGCGAACGACATCCGCTCTATGGACTTCAATGCCGGGCAGCTCGAGGGCCGTTTCTATCTCGCGCGGTCAGCCGATGACGTCGCACCCGCGTTTCAGACTCTGCAGAGCCAGATCATCCGTCTCACCCGCTGAGCCGTGAAGACAGGCGGGCGACGCGCCGACGCTGGGCGATCTACGTGAACGCGGGCGGAGCACCGAAATGCCGTGCGTGCCGCGCTGAGAACTCGGCCAGCGTATAGGCGTGGCTCTGGCCACCGAGGTGCTCGAGCGCATAGGTGGCCGCAACGCTGCCGAGCTGGGCGCTGGCTTGGTAGGATGCGCCGATGGCCATCCCCTTCATGAGGCCGCCGCGAAACGCGTCGCCAACTCCCGTGGGATCCACGATTCGCGAGGGCGGCACCGCCTGTACGTCCTTCCGATCGTCACGTGTGTAGATCGAGCAGCCATTCTCGCCACGCGTCACGATCAGCACCTCGGCTGCCTTCAACACCTCGCCCTCGCCCATGTCGCACTTCTGACGGATGAGCTCAAACTCGTAGTCATTGGAAATCACCAGCCTCGCTCCGACGATGCCCTCTCGAAGCTCGGATCCTGACATCCGGGCGCACTGCTGGCCGGGATCGAAGATGTACGGCACGCCGAGCGTGCGACACTCCTCGGCGTACTGGATCATCGCGGCCGGATCGTTAGGAGAGATGATGACGAGACCAGGCGACTCCACCGTTCTGAACGACAGTTCGGCGGCATGCGCCTTGGCCCCTGTGTAGAACGACGCGATCTGGTTGCTGGCAGTGTCAGTACTGCAGAAGAACGACGCCGTGAACTTGTTCGGGACCTGCACCACGAGCGACGTGTCCACCCCTGCCGCCTCAAGCCACTGGCGATACTCCCCGAAGTCCTGGCCGGCGGTGCCCATCAGGCAGGGCCTTTCGCCAAGGAGCGCCAGCGTGTAGGCGATGTTCGGTGCACACCCTCCACGACGCTTGTCCATCGAGTCCACAAGGAAGCTCAGACTCAATCGCTGCAGGGGATCCGGAAGGACGTGCTCCGTAAACGTCCCAGGGAAGGACATGAGGTAGTCGTACGCGATCGATCCAGTGACTATCAGCTTCATCTACGATCCTTTGGCCACGACGATCACGAAGCGTGACCTTCGTGGTTGTTACTCCACGTACTTTCCGATAATCGGCGCCAGATCCTGCTTTATCCCCTCTTGCGATTCCTGGACCCGCGTTTCTATCCGTGGCCGACTATGGACCGCCCGGGCGGGCTTGGACGCGGCATTGCGCGTCAGGTCAGCAACGGCATACGACAGGCTGGTGCCCTCAACCTGCCGGAGCAGCGCGTCTCGCTCGCTCCAGTCCCCGCGCAACGTGCGTGCGGTCCTGCGTTGTCGGATCATTTTGTATAGCGCCAGCCGATGGGCGCGGCTAACGAACGCGTGGGGTCGCGCCACGACCGCCTCCCGCTCGTGCGGCTCGGGAGGCTTCCCCACAACCGCGATGGACGTGTGGTCGAAACGTGAAGTGGGTCGGTCGTCTTGTTGTGACGGGTTGCTAGCCGAGATTCAGCGTGGGAGGAATGAGGGCCGGATGGCCGGTCGAAGACGCCTGCCGGCGCCCAGGATGAACGATCGGGCATGGCGCCCAACCCCAGGGCTGGCGTCGCTCATGCGGCCACCACGTAGAGCGCGGTAGGGATCTGGAAGTCAGTCGGTAATGTCGGTTGCGAGCCCCCGCAACCACTTTGATCACCGACATCAGGTCGCTCGCTGGCCTTCGTCCCAGGCGCGAGCGCCGGCATCGCCGCGAGGTTGCCCCTCGACCGTCATTCCCCCATTGCACTGAGTCGAGTTCGGGCGCTACTGGCTCAGCCTCCGAGGCAGCCATGGTCGCCTCCAATTCGCCTCGCCGCCGTTCAATCTGCGCAAGTTCCAACTTCCACGCGCTCTCGCGGAATCCCTGCAACAGCAAGTCAAGAATCTCCTTCGATCCGCGGTTGATGGCCGCCAACTCCCGCGGCGCGGCAGATACCTTCGCGCGGCGCTCCCGTCGCAGGCGACTCAATTCCTCTGTGAAGGAGACACAGAAATCGCCAAATGATTCCTAGGGAATCTGAGGGAATTCCGCACTGATCATGGCGTGAACGAATCGAAGTTCATGAGCTTCGAGCTCCTTCGTCGTTCTCCTTGGTGCACTTCCTGCTGAAGGCGAGCGGCCGAGGGGCTTAAGTGAGCTTCGGTCTTTTTCTTCCGGCCGACGCGACGCCCATGGCTTACGTGGGTCGCGTTGATGCTGTCGGAGAGACGGTGCAGTGGCTTGGCCGGCACGTGCGTCGCGCGGCGCTATACTCGTGGCGATGCCAACCAACTACATCGCCGTAGAGTGTCCGAACTGCAAGTTTGAAATGAAGCTGTTTCTGATGGGCCCGACGTCGGAGGAAGAGTCGGACGTCAGTTGGCATTGCATCAACTGCATGCACCTTAACAAGGTTCGGTCCAAGAAATCGTTCGGTGGCGTCGAACCGATGTGGCCTACGCAGGGGTAGGGCATCACCATCCCGCTCATGCGGCGGCCTCACGGACACATGTTGCCCAACTGACAATCCCGCCCCCGCAACCAACTAGATTCAAGGACTTGCAGCGGTTTGTTGCGGATCTAGCTTTCATCTCATCTAACAACCATCTAACAGGTCACCTCGCTAGGGGTGTTGCTGAGCCATTGTCGAAGCCAGCACGTCGTGGTGGCGACACGGTTCGGTCCGGGTGCCGTCTTGATCACAAGGCTCACGGGACATGTCGATCGTTAAGCGGGATGGCGATCTGACGACGGAGATAACGGTCTCTAACCCAACAACGAGATCCATCCTGTCGGATGCCTACGGAGTCGGGTGGGTATGTTCGCGATGCGGAACGTTTGAAGAGTTGCCAGACTGAACTGCTACCGGAGAAGTTGCTCGACCCGACTTCGACCCACGAACGAGGTCACCGCAAGTGCCAGACCGAGTGGAAAGATCCGGAGGAAGCGACGAAGTGTCGCGGCACGTCAATCGTTATGGAACAACCTTGCTCAACGAGACGTCGTGGCCTTGCACGCCGGTCACCTGACAACCGGCCGACCACGTCGCCTGGATCCGCCCAGACACCGTTGTCTCACTGACCGTGAGGGTGCCGTTGTGTGACGGGAACCCTCCGATCACCGAGCACCCACTCAAAGTCGGGCTGGTCGCAGTAAAGGCACCAGCCGGAAACGAGATCGTGGCCATCAGCTGAGTCCCCGACAGCGTACCGCCCAGGGTCCCGAAGACTGGTCCCGCCCCGCCGCCCATCCTCGCCTCCCCGGTGAAGTTCTGGCCGCCGCTCCTAGCCGCGGTCCACTGGAAGGAGGTGTTGCCGGATCCCAGCTGGATGGTGCCCCTCCACGTCCCGGTCAGATCAAGGGTGGTAGTCGACGAAGGGCTCGCAGGCGAAGGGCTATTCTCCGACCCGCCACATCCCAAGGCAGTGACCATTACGACGACAGCGAACGCGGTCCGTTGAAGCATCAGTGTCCCCGGAAGCAAACGGCGCTTACTCTAGCACGCGTCCAGCCGGCAGGGGCTTCATAACCTGCATTGCGATCGACGGCTCAGGCTACGTGCGCGTGATCGAGCTGACACTGCGAACATGTGGACCCGACTCAATGCGGTCCGTCTTGCCCGTCGGACGCATCACGAGCGGGCAACGACGCGAGTAAGCAACGACGTCGGTCATCTGGTCTGCTGTCAGCTGAGTCGCGACCTCACGCATGATGTGGCCGTAAGGCGAGCCGCCACGACGGTCGTTCGCGAAGAGGGTCAGCTGAAAGATCAAGTACTCCGGGGACCTGGGCAACTTCGGATAGGCGGGATCACGGGTGCCCATCGCGGGGCCATGGCATTCCGAACATGCCGGCACGCTTTGCGCTGGGATACCGCGTGTCGGGCGCTAGATCGGTTGGCGTTTTCCGACACTCCCCATTCACTCGGATGGCAACGGAGAACGGCATGATACGGTGCGATTCCCTCCGGATTCTTCTTCTTCATCCTCGCGCGCACGCTGCCGCAATCAGCGTAGTCAGGCGTTGTCGTGCGCGAGAGCTGCGGACAGTTCTCGGTGAGCCTGGGCTTGGGCGAGCAGAGCCTTGGCCTTGGTCTCGAACGTCTGCATGGCGTCAACACCGGCAGCAAACCGCGTCGGTGGTTTCTCGAGCGCAGCGAGTTTCACAACCGCTTCAGCGAGCTTGGCGGGGTCCCCGCCCTGCTTCCCATCCATACTCTTCCAGGTCGCGACGATCTCCTCAGTTCGCTCAGGATTTCTATTCGTCCGAACTTCGCTACGGCAGCCTCAACGGCCGCCTCCGCATCCTGCGGACGTGTCACGTCGAGTGTGATAGCCAGTAAGTTGTCGTGCTCACCCACTGCGACCGCAACCTTCGCAGCATCTCGGCCGGTGGCGGCAATGGCGTGACCGGTACTCAAGGCTGCTCTGGCGATATGGACGCCCAGGCCCCGCCCAGCTCCGGTAATGAGCCACACCTTCTTCTCAGTCATGGCCTGATCGTCGTCTGGACCACCAACGACCGCAAGAACCAAGTATGGGACTCGCACAGCGGCCAGTCATGCGGGACTACGCCGGAACGTAGGTCAACCTGATGACATCCTCGCCCATCCGATCACTCGTCATGAGGCGGAGCCGCGGACGGGGTCCAGCGAAATAGGGCTTGCCGTGACCAAGCACCACGGGGTGCAGGTAGATCCGATACTCATCGATCAGCCCAAATGCGGTGAGGCTGTGCGCCAGGGTTGGGCCGGCAACTTCGATCTCCCCGTCGTGCTCGGCCTTCACCTTGCGGATCGCGGCCTCGAGATCATCCTGAACAAGGCTGGTGTTGGGGCCCACCGACGTCAACGACCGCGAGACGACCCATTTCGGCTGGTTCCGCCACGCCGTCGCGAATGCGCGTTCCTCTGCACTCCATTCGGGCTGATCGTCATCCCAGTAGCGCATGACCTCATACATCCGGCTACCGTAGAGACTGCCCGCCTGCCCCTGAGTCTCCTCGATGAAGTGGCGAAAGAGTGTGGGGCCTGGCGCAAACGCCATGTGGTCCACGTAGCCGTCCAGGGACTGGTTCATTCCGAACACGAGCTTGGCCATTCCACTCCTTTCCTTACGCGGACGGTCTGACAGTGCGCGGGTGATCGAGAAGGTAAAACACACCCGTCCCCAATGCGACCGTCATACCGATCGCCACGAACGACTGCCCATATCCGATGTGCTCGATCGCGTATCCAACCATCGGCCCTGCGACGAGCAGACTGAGCCAGTCGAGCGCCATGAAGAACGCCGTGGCGGCGCCACGTTCCTCCGCCGGTGAGCGCGTCACGACAAGGCTCAGGAGCACGGGAAACGTGTAGCCATGCCCAGCCCCCAGCAGGAGGCCCGCAATCAGGACACCGACCGACGTGTCAGCCAGCGCCAGCGCGATGAAGCCGCAGGCGTAGAACGACATCGAAATGCCGACCATCCGTCGAGCCCCCAGCCGATCAGGCAGCCATCCGAGGAAGACTCGGAGCAACACAGCCGTCGTGGCATACGCCCCGAAGAAGCTACCCATGCTGCCAATGCCCTTTGCGACGATGAACGTCTTGACAAACGTGAATACCACGACGACGCCAACGAAAAACGTGAAGGCTGCAACCCAGAGCGACAGCAGGTTTCTGTCCGAGGCGTTTCGCAGGAGGCTACCCGATCGAGCAGTCTGCCCGGTGTGTGCGCGTGACACGTCCCGCAGAGGCAGACAGAACAGGAGCCCCAGCACCGCAAGGGCAAGTGCGACGATGAAGACTTCGCGGAAGCCGGCAGACGCCAGAATGACATCGCCGGAGAACGCGCCAAGGCCGAGCGGAATCAGACCCGAGACGCCAAACACCGCAAGACCTTCAGCTCGACGCTGCTCCGGCACGAGGTCCGCCGCATACGTGAACAACGCCGTGTACCACATCGTCGCGGCGGCACCATCAATCAGCCGAATCGCATACACACGCGGACCGAGCGTTGACACCGAGAGATAC